>JALOAH010000105.1 GCA_023228865.1 Porticoccaceae bacterium
ATATTCCATTTGGTTTACTGGATTATGCCCAGCTGGTGGACTGGACAGGGCGCGCGGTAAGGGACGACAAGCGTGGAGCCATTGCTACAACCCTTCCCCACATCCTGCAACGGCTCGGCATCACCCCGCAAGACTGGCTGATGACCTGCTGCCATATCGAGAATCGCTTTGGCCGAGCCATTGGTCACCCAGCCAAAATCGCGGCACTTTGCCAACGAATAGGCCAGCGGTGGATACAGGGTATCCGTCAATGCCGGAGCCTTTACTCATTGGAAGCCACGTAACCACCGTTTCTCCGCACTAATGATCACTATGCCCTTGGGGTAGGCCAGCTCCTGGAAGACCATCTTGGCACGCCGCTTGTGTCTTGGAATAACGAAGGGCTTGACTACTGCTTCCCCAAACTATGGGTGTCCTTGACTTGTCTTTGTGAATGGCTATTCGCCGCCGAAAGCTGAGGCCCGGAGCGTCTCCCATCCATAGCCCGCGGCCAACCGCAACTCGCCTATCCCACACCAAGCTGGACTTTGGCTACCGAAAGGTGTTGCCCGTCGCCCGTGCTGATCGCAAAGATACCGTACTTGATCGGCGAAGCGGCGTATCGTTCCTTGATGTGCTCAACCATGGCGGGCCAGGTACGGCCGCCAGCGAGTTCATAGGCGGCAACGAGTCGCTCCAGGCTCGGTGGACCGAAGGCCGCGAGATGGCCTGCAAAGTCGATGGACGGGTCGCTGATTTCCGCCTCCGTCCAGTCGATCACACCGCTAACCCGTGCGTCGGCCGCAGCGGTGACATGCCCGACGTAGAGATCGCCATGGGTGAGAACCGAGAAATCAGGCCAGAGTTTGTCATTGTCCAGCCAGCGCCGGCACCGCTCTTCCAAATCACTGGCGATGCCAATCTCCTGCTTCACGCGCTCCATGTCCTGGTGAACCTTGAGCCGTACTTCTTCCGGAGATGAAGCGGGTATGTCAAACGCCATCGCTTCCGCCACAGGTGCCCCGCGCAACGCCACGAGCACCTCTGCGAAGCTTGTCACATAAGTTTCGGCCTCCGGATCTATGTTCCAGGTAACAGCATGGGTCTCGGCGTCGAAAACGAGCGCCATGGGATCCGTCAACATGGGGTACGCCACCAGGTCAGGGCTCCGTACCTGCCAGTCCGGACCTCGATTGGAAGCCAGCGCCTCACAAAATCCAAGATTTGTGCTTCTCGTTCGATCCTGGGCTGCACGTCGTCTCGACGGGGAATCCTGAGAACCCAGCGCCGCCCCGCCGCGTCCGTCGCAAACCCAACCCGAAAGTCGAGTCCCGTCTCGTTGAACGCTACAGCACCCGTCAGGTACAAACCATGCCGCGCGGCCAGTGCAAGCGTATCGGTGGCAAGCTTTGCGGAATCGTTTCTCATTGGATAACCACCAGTTCAAGGGGCCGCGGAACGCGGTCCCTGTAAGCGAAGCGAGCGATTTGAACCGTTTGTTATATTTCAACTGAGCATGGGCTCGTCCTCATGCAGTTTTACCCATTCAGCTTTATTGGAAGTGTAAACCTGAATCTGAGGAGCTAGGTTTTTGGAGTAGATATCCAGCGAACCTAAAGCCAGAACGACATTGCCGTCAAAGTGCTTTCCGTTTACAAGAAATGCTGCTGTCCCGCAATGCGAGCAGAAGTTTTTGCTGGACTTTTCGTTGGCTTGATATTTGATTATTTTCTCTTTTCCCTGAGTTATAGAATACTGCTCGGCAGGGACTACAACCCAAGTGCTGTAGTCAGCTCCTTGCAGCTTTCGGCAATTCCCGCAATGGCATTTGACCACTGTCTTGACTGGTAGTGAAAACTCCCATTGAACGCTACCGCAATGACATCTTCCTTTCTCTGCATTCACTCTGAATGCTCCTTTGAAATATAACGTTTGGTTAAAGGGCTGTCTTTAGCCGGTCCCAGTGAGTGAGTGTAGCAAACGATTTGAACCTCTTGTTAGAAATCGTCGCCGAACTCCTCAATTTCAGACACACCTTCCGACTGATCTCCGGTAAACCATTTCCAGCTTTCTTTGAGAATGACTTTCCCATCGACGCTCTGTTGGGGAGCCGACCTACACCGACCAGCCATAAGCTCACCATTGACGTTCTCATGGTGATACAGGAATTCCAGACTACCATCTGGCAGAACTTTTCTTGAAGGTGTCCTTTTACAATGCCACCACCTGAGTAATCTGCCCAGACCTGATCTCCGCTCTGATGGTAATGAAAGCGGGTAGCCTCGCCAACCTCGCCGTTATCGGAGTTTGTTCTTCCTCGAAAAACACGGTTGTCGTAATTCATAAAAACCCTAACACTTGGCACGTGCCAGTTTGGAGCCGCAGCGCGGCGGAAAAACGGTCACTGTGCGGCCACTGGTTATATCTCGTTTGCACGGCGAGATGAAACATAGTCTCGCCACTCGCTAAGAACGCGGCTGCGGGCATCGAACTCTCTGGCATGCTGTAATGCCCGAAATGTCTCTATATACTTCTTCCGAATGTTCGCGAAGAGTTCATCCTCGAACTGCGCTTTAACCCATTCCCGTTCCTGATTCGTCGGCTCGTCCAGGAATTCCTCAATTTCCTCGATGTAGTCCGGCTGCGCCCTGCTGGACGAGTGCCACATGTCTTGCTTTGGCAATGGCCGCGAAAACAGATAGGGAAGCATATAGATATTGCTCAACATCGCATTCAGAAGATAATTTCGCGCCTTTTCCAAAGTGCCCACACGGTAGTACGCTAATGCGGCATATAGAAGGAATGCAGGCTCTCCAACGTCATCGGGAAATTCCTGCTCAAACCATTCGATAAATTCAGCTGCTTTCTCTGGAGCACCGCTAAGAATGAAGAAGACACAAACACGGTAACGCTTCCCCGACCCATCTGAAATCGCGCCGAACTTCTCCTTTTCTTTGAGAAGCTCTCTTCGTGCCCGGCTGGCACGGTCGCGATACCTTTTCTGCTTATCGGTTAGCACAGATCTACCTCAAGAGATATAACGCCTGAATTAAGCCGCGCCGCGAAGCGGCGTCGGCTTGAATGAATTGCTATGAAGCTGTTCCAAGGCACCCCAACGCCCTGCGGATTGCTTCTTCCACAGGGAAAATTGGGTGTGCCACTTCCTGCTGGACATAGAGATCCTTCTTCGGAGAAATTGGAGGTTGAGCCATGAATCTCGGGCCATGCCCGCGATTTGTTTGCGCTGCATGCACCAAGAACGGATGGCAGAGATAGACAGTTCCAGCCTCGCCAGTGGCAACAACCTCGCCGCATGATGCTGTGGATGTAAGGTCCAGTGATCGCAATGCGACACCCGCATCACCCGATGGCTCCAATAGTCTTGCTACCACCGTATGTGAACCGACCCGAATTCGCGTCGGGGCATCCAACTCGCCAACATCGGAGAATAGAAAGAGCGCGAGCAACGCGCGCCCCTTTGAATTGACGTTTACGCGCCATGACAGAAAATCATCAGCTGTCGAATCGGGGCCGGCGAAGCTCGCGTCCACATGCCAGCCCGTATCCCCCGTATCTGAATCTGCGGGGAAACGTATCGGAAATGTTCCAAGCCCACTCATCGGCACCCACTGCCCCGGACCGATCAACTGGTTATATGCGCTCTGCAGCACCGGCGTATTCGCCGCCCTTATAAAAGGGGGGTCGTGATAGCCATTGAGCCAGACGACGGGCCTTGCCCAGGTCTTTGAATCGAATTGGCTGTGACCCATGTCCCGCCAAAGAATTTCTCGGCCTTGATCCGCCCATTCTTTAGGGAAGGCGCGATCAAGGCAGATATATCCGTCGGTGATGAATTGCTCGACTTGCTGACTGGAAAGCACAGACTATTGGTCCTCGCTTCTCTTTGTAGCCGTATAACGCCTACGTTAAACCGCACCGCGTAGTGGAGTCAAGAACATGGCAAGCTGCACCTGCCATGTGTTTGGCGCAACGAAACGGTGTCGGCTTGAACGCATTGTTAGGTAGCTGAGTCAAATCTCTCAACTGCCATTCTTGCCGCGTCACGTACGGAAAGCCAACCTGGATCTTGCTGCCAATCTGGCCATTCTCGGGACAAGTTTGGAAGATGCTGCTCGAACACACGGTGGAACTCGGCGAGAACGGCCAGTTCAGCGCTGGAAAAACACTTTATCCACTCTCGCTGCCCACGATCCCATGTCTCCTGCGGGTGCTTGGGAGGACAGATCTTTTCCGCAGGAAAGTAGAGGTCATTGAACCAACCGCAGATGAGCACATTTGGCCCAACTATTTCATTGAGATTGGCGAGATCATCAAGGTGTTCGCGGATTGATGCGTGGTAAGCGAGTTGTCCCATAGTCGCCTAACGTCGCGACGTGGGGCTGCCGAAACGCAGCGAAGCCGAGTGTAGGTAGTCCCGCACCATTGCCTTGTCATGGCTTTTCAATGTTGCTGGCGAGTGATGCATGCTCGGCAAGCTCCGCATTTATAAAGGCCGCAATCATTGATCGATAGACGGCCTCGGTGTTGATTCACGCAGCCGCTCTTTTACCCACTGAAGGGCAAGCTTTTCTTGATCTTTTACAAAAGAATCCTTTCCGTCCATGTACGCATCCATGTCGTGCGAGTACTCTTTGGCAAGGCGTGCCTTTAACTCACCGTATTGCGACGCAACAATGGGATGCGAGCGCATGTAATCTCGAAATGCCAGATGCCGCGCAACATCCGAAACGCCTGCTTTGAACGCATGTATCTGGTGTGTTCGCACACCACTGCTGTTGTCTCGGTGATAGTAGCGGCGGCCGGGGATACCAAACTCACCCATTACCTCATAACCAAGTGCTTCAAACTCCATTGCCCTTTCGTCAAGGGCGTCAAGCGACTCGACTTCCAACAAAATGTCGATGATCGGCTTTGCCTTGATACCAGGGATAGACGTGCTACCAATGTGATGTATGCACACAAGTGTGTTGCCAGCGGCTTTGGAAACGTCCTTAGCCTCATCATTGTAGGCCACCAGCCAATCAGAATCGTAATCAACCACGCGGATCATTCGTTCTCCTATATCGCATAACGATGTAATGTGGAGCTGCCGAAACGCAGCACAGCGAAGTGTAGGCAGCCCCACACCATTGCCTTGTTAACTGCTGATGCATTGATCACGGTCGAGAACCCAACAACGCTGATTGTTTGTAAATCCAATATGTTCATAGTACGAGTTTGCCGCTGGTGCAGCTATAAGGATTAGCTTGCATCTTGCGCCCAGCTGCTTTTGCGTAAGTTGCTGGAGCACTTTGCCGATACCGGAACGCTGATAGTCGAGGTGTACAGCGAGATCGGACAAATAGCAGGCGTAATGGAAGTCCGCTACAGAGCGCGCCACACCAACCAATAGATCACCATTCCAGGCTGTGACGATGAGATTGGAATTGCTGATCATGCCTCGCATGCAATCCAAATCGTCAACGGGCCTGCGTTCGGCCAAGGTCGATGCTTTTAGCAGACCGACAAACTGACTGGCAGTAATTGGTTCATTTATCTTGTATTCGATGCTCATACGTTCCCTAGCAGTTAACGCTGCACGCGCAGCTTTGTAGTCGAGGCGAAGCGACAACGGAAAAGCTGTCGCTGTGCTTGGCCTTGTTAAGCCTTTGCCATGAGATATGCACCTGCGCCAACCATAAAAATACCACCAGCAACTTTAACAGCTCGTTCTCCTTTGAACCTTCTGGCAAATGATACGACTCTCATTGCAGAATATGCATAACCCAATTTGACGCCACCAACCGCGACTATGGTAAAAACAATAATTATTGCTATATCCGAAGTCTTGATCGTGGCCAGATCGACAAAAGCGGGAAACAGGCTCGCATAGAAAAATATCGCCTTCACATCACCAAGAGTGAGGGTTAATCCAGAGAGAAAACTTGCCAATAATGTCGATGCTGACCGTCCAGGAGCCTCTACTCGCGATGACGGTTTCGATTTTAAAAGGCTTATACCGAACCAGATCAGGTACGCGCCCGCCAAATACTCCAGAATCAAGAATAAGCTGCCCATCACTTCGGCTAATGCAGCCATTCCAAGAACAGTAAGAAAAACAAAAACGAGATCACCGACTACGATTCCGGCCGCAACAGCAGCGCCGTTTAAAAATCCGGCTGTCGAAGATCGAGCAACAACCAAGGCGACGCCAGTGCTCGGGACGATCGCCAAAACCGTCATCACGGTAAACAGAACTATTATCTCAACCAGACTCATAGCGATTCACAGGCTTAACGCCTTGCTCACCGGAAAATCGTGAGCGCAGCGAGTGATTTTTCCGTGTGCAGCAATTTGTTATACCTTTCTAACAAACAGCTCCGAATTCTTCTTCAGCTTTCTATCTAACTTTATGCCAATTTCCCCTGTATTACAGGTATCTACTTCCTTGTCATCAACTTGTATGGATTCGATTATGGCCTTTGAGTAATCACCATTTTTTCTTACTATCAAAGTGTCACCTACTGCTACAGTTGTGCCATCTAAGTTTAGAATAGCAACTTGACCATCCATAAACAGCTCATGTGGAGTACCAATAGATGACATATTTTCAGGCTCTAAAGTAATTAAACCTGTTTTAAAGAGTGATTCTCTAACATCTGCTTTTTGCAAGATGCCTTCTTCAATCAGAAAGTATGCTTTATAAAGATCATATGTAGTTAAAAGCCCCCGCTTATCATGGCCAGCATCTTTGATTTGATTTTCTGTGAACGGCGGGTTAGATCTTAATTTTGGTGGCATGTATCTCTGATGATTGACAATATATAGTCCGAAGACATCAAATTTACCCCGTTCCTCAGCACGTCTATATTTGATCTTGCTAACCTGAGAACAATCTTTGTCTGTCGACGTGCCACCAATGCCTTTAATCTCAACAACTAAGAATCGGTCTTTACAATCAATTTGAATATCTTCTTCAAGGATATCAGGGTTAGTATCATCTAGATTGACCACCGATTCAAAACCTAACCATTTCAGGTATGTTTCCACAGCGGAAACTAAAGTGCCCCCAGTCTCAGAAATCAAATCAGACAAGAATTTGTATCTGACTTTTAAAGTAGCCAGCGCTTTTTCATTCTCAGCAATATCTTTACTATATTTCTCTTCGAGTTCAGATCTATCTCGTAATAATTTCTTTTCGCCGGGAAGAGGATAGTTACCATCATCCATCCACTGAAATTCTCCGTGGAACGGGAAAATTTCAGGAGCTATATCAGGAAGATAGGTTTTGAAAAGCTCACTCACGAAGTTAGGCTTATCCGCTATATCTGGAAAAACAAAAACAATTGATTTATCAATGAAATGAGCATAACTAACTATTTCGTCTCTCTCATTGAGCAGCAGTGGAACAAAATCATCTAATAGTTGACTTTTGTTGTCTCTCCAAACCGTTGGATGGTAAAAAGTGGTTTCGAAGTCGATATTATCTAGATGTTTTAGAAATAGTGGCGATAACTTGGAGTCTTTCTCAGGCAGCTTTACTTTTCTTCCGTTACGAGATTTATAACCAGGAAGATTTTGGTAGAACCTAAAGCTAGACAGCTTCTCTCGGCCCGTTATACTGGCTCCACGACTCGTAATTTCTACAAACTGGTATTCTGAAATATGCTCAGATCCACAAAAGGCAATGATTACAGACTTCTTTTCAAAAAGATCATTTAGATCCTTAGAAACAATGTTTATGGCGAGAGGACGTGGATCGAAGACCTGCTCTGGATATGCGCTCAATAAAGCATGAGCAGTATTCCCTGATGTGTTAATCAATTGATGTTGGCTGGGATCATAGTTTTCAGACTTATTCTTTGTCAGGTCCAGCATTACAATATCAAACTCATGCAGGTTTGCCGGATAGTCATGATTAAGCTTTAGATATTTTTCCTCATGATTTCTATTATTCACCTTTATTATAGAACCAAAGCTTCCTTCGAAACTGTTGAACCGCAGCTTCTTTAACGTTTCGACAACTGCCTCTTCAACATCGAAAAGAAAAACCATTGGTTGTTTGTATGGCTCGAGATCATTGTTACTGGCAGCTTGCTTAGTATCTATATTGGCAAGTTCTTTTGGTTTATTTTTGAACATTCTAAATCTCTACGATTAATCCTAACGGTGCTCATACAAGGTATAACGCCTTGGCTTTGCGGCGTACCGGAGCGCCAGCGTAGGTGCGTCCGCCAACAGCCATTTGTTAGCACTTGGGTTAGAAAACCATTGCGTGGTCACAAAGATATCTTCCGTTTTGATGGACAAGAACCATCTCGGCAACAAATTCGCCTTTAGCTTTAGTGAATGACTGCTTCCATATAACTGCTGCTGAATCAGGGCGTTTGAATACTGCTACCGGCTTACGCTCTGAAAAGAACCCTTTTTCTTTCTGATACTGCTCGCAGACCTTCTGAAGATACTCCTTTGTGACAATGTTTTTCATCCTATCGGTGAAGTCTCTTATGTGAGCTTCATGGTCAATTCTGGTGGAGGCTTCCATCAGGTTGTCCATGATAGGAGTCGCTATGGCCAGAATTTCATTTTCTGACATTTTCTCAAAGTTCATGGCCACTCCTTGTAAGTGCTAACAGTATGTTAATGAGGTAAGATCAACCTCATTAACAATATTAGAAGGTATACCTTTTAAGCACACCCGAAAAATCTTATACACCCCCAACACCTTGCTTTTTTATCCAAAAAAATCCCGACATAAGTTTATTTTCCCCATTAAAAGGTATCCTATCTCGACATCGTCGACTGTAAAAGGTATAAACTGGCCCTGGCATTTCAAGGACGAGGTGTTGGCCATGGCAAGATCCCCCTTTCTCAAATCCATCGAAGATTTTATGCATGTGCAACGCTACAGTCGTCGCACAATTGATACCTATCTGTATTGGATCAAATTTTTTATTCTGTTCAACGGCAAGCAGCACCCCTCGGGGCTGGGCGATGAGCATATCAAGCGATTTTTGACCTTTCTGGCAACGGAGCGGCATGTTTCGGCGGGCACCCAGGCGCTGGCATTGAATGCCATTGTGTTTCTGAAGGTGAAGTTTTTGGGGCAAACCGTGGGCAATCTGGCGGGATTCAATCGTTCCCAAAGGCAGCGAAAACTGCCGGTTGTGCTGACCCAGGCCGAGGTCGGCGCGCTGCTCGCGACATTGACCGGTGTCCGGTACCTGATGGTGGCGTTGCTGTATGGCTCGGGCTTGCGTCGTATCGAGTTGGTGCGCTTGCGGGTCAAGGATATCGATTTTGACTATCAACAGGTCAGGGTGATCAACGGCAAGGGGGGCAAACACCGCCTGGTGACTCTGGCGGATGAGTTGCTGGCGCCATTGCGAAAGCATATCAGCCAAATTGAGGCTGTTCTTGCAAGAGACCGGAATACAGCGGAATACGCCGGGGTGTGGTTGCCGGACGCTCTTGCCCGTAAGTATCCCTCCGCACCGTTTGATCTTGACTGGCATTACCTCTTCCCTGCGTCCCGGTTGAGCGTCGACCCCGCAACTGGCTGCCTGCGGCGACATCATTTTGATGAGAATAACCTGAACAAACTGGTAAAGAAAGCGGCTCAGGATGGCGGTATTCGCAAGGCTGTTTCGTGCCACACATTGCGCCATTCCTTTGCCACCCATCTGCTCCAGTCCGGGGCGGACATACGCACAGTGCAGCAGCAACTCGGGCACAGCGATGTAAAGACCACGGAGATCTACACTCATGTGTTGAAGCAGGGCGCCCATGGTGTGCGCAGCCCTCTGAGCAATCTTTCGAATATGCTGGCGAGGGGCGGTGGCCAATACGAGGGCGAGTGACACATCGCCATCTGCCGTCATTAACCTTTTGTTTTTCTTTACATAAAAAGCCGGGGCCGCTACCAGCCCCGGCTTTTTTGTTCGCCCGGCGTCAGGCGTTGGCGGCTGCCGCCTCGGCGGTGGGCTCGCCCTGTGCCACGCCGTGGCGGTTGAGGCCATTGAACAGCGCCTTGATCGCCGCCCCGACGATATTGCGGTCGATGCCCACGCCAAAGATGGCCGGCTGGTCGTCGATGCGCATTTCGATATAGCAGGCGGCTTCCACTTCGGAGCCGGTGCCGAGGGCGTGTTCGCTGTAGTCGATCACCTGGATGCTGCCGCCGACGGTGCCGGCCAGTGCGGCCACGGCGGCTTCGATGGCGCCGCTGCCGGCACCGGCCACCCGGCGCTGTTCACCCTGGTCGCGGTAGTCGATCACCACCTCGGTGGTGCCGCCGCGCTCGCCGCCATGGCTGACCAACTCCACGTCGACCAGATGGAACGGCTGGTCGCGGTGCAGGTATTCGCGCTCGAAGAGGGCGAAGATATCGGCGCTGGAGGCTTCGCGGCCCTCGCGGTCGGTGAACTGCTTGACCACCCTGCTGAACTCGATCTGCAGGCGGCGCGGCAGATCCAGGCCGTAGCGCTGTTGCAGGATAAAGCTGACGCCGCCCTTGCCGGATTGGCTATTGACCCGCACCACCGCTTCGTAGCCGCGGTTGAGGTCCGCCGGGTCGATCGGCAGGTAGGGCACTTCCCAGATGTCGCCGTCCACGCGCTGCGCGAAGCCTTTCTTGATGGCGTCCTGGTGGGAGCCGGAAAAGGCGGTGAACACCAGTTCACCGGCGTAGGGGTGGCGGGGGTGCACCGGCAGCTGGTTGCATTCCTCCACGGTGTGGCGGATGGCCTCGATGCGGGAGAAGTCGAGCCCCGGGTGGATGCCCTGGGTGTAGAGGTTCAGCGCCAGGGTGACGATATCGACGTTGCCGGTGCGCTCGCCGTTGCCGAACAGGCAGCCCTCGACGCGGTCGGCGCCGGCCATTACCGCGAGTTCCGCGGCGGCGACGGCGGTACCCCGGTCGTTGTGGGGATGCACGCTCAGCACGATGCTGTCGCGGCGGGCGAGGTGGCGGTGCATCCACTCGATCTGGTCGGCATAGACATTGGGGGTGGACATTTCCACGGTGGCGGGCAGGTTGAAGATCATCTTGCGCGCCGGGGTCGGCTGCCAGATGGCGCTCACCGCGTCGCACACCTCTTTGGCGAACTCCAGTTCGGTGCCGGAGAACACTTCCGGCGAGTACTGGTATACCCACTCGGTGTCGGGCCGCGCGTCGGTCAGTTCCTTCACCCAGCGGGTGCCCTGTTCGGCGATGGCCTTCACCCCGGCCTTGTCGGTGTCGTAGACGATGCGGCGGAATTCCGGCGCGGTGGGGTTGTACATATGGACGATGGCGCGCCTTGCACCCTGCAATGAATCGATGGTGCGCTCGATCAGGTCACGGCGGGCCTGGGTGAGCACCTCGATGGTGACGTCGCCGGGGATGCGATCTTCCTCGATCAGGCGGCGCACGAAGTTGAAGTCGGTAGCGGAGGCGGCGGGGAAGGCCACTTCGATCTCCTTGAAGCCGATGTCCACCAGCATCTCGAAGAACCGCAGCTTGGTCTCCACCGACATCGGATCGATAAGGGACTGGTTGCCGTCGCGCAGATCGGTGCTCATCCACACCGGGGGTTTGTCGATGACCCGGTTGGGCCACTGGCGGTCCGCCAGGCGGACGGGTGCGAAGGCGCGGTACTTGGTAGCTGGGTTGGCGATCATGATGGTCTCTGGATGCCTCTGTTGGGTTGCTGTGGCGCGTTGCGCCCTGAAATGCCGGCACCGGGGATCACCCGGGCGCCGGCGCTCCAGACATGGGGCTTTGCGAGTCATGCGACTGCCAGCCATCAGGCTTTCTGGCCAAAGACGCCAGCCAAAGCCGGTTCAACCATGTCACCGGGGCTGGTGGCCCGCCGTGAGCTTTCAGGACAAGGACAGTGTAAGGTGATA
>JALOAH010000106.1 GCA_023228865.1 Porticoccaceae bacterium
ATCGGTGAGGGATTGCTGCTTCATGTTTGGAAAACTCAGCTATGGTCGACGCGATGCCTTATTATCGCTGAAATCATTAATAAATCAGAGATGCCTTAGAAAATTGTTAAATCATCAAGACAAAATTACTCAAATCTATAACCCACTTTTACACCATAGGTAACAGGCATACCAGCATAACGCACGGATGTGTCATAAATACGGTTTTCGTGCGTCCAGTAATATTCGTCGAGAACATTATTGCCAAACAGCTGTGCACTCCAGCGACCATCCGTGGTGGTCAAACCCACCCGCAAATCGAGGAGTCCGTAGCTGTCCGCCTGCAAAGAGGGATGTTCGGGGATGGTGGCGCGATCCTGAAACAAACTGGGGGCTTCAGTTTGGTAACGGTAGTCCGCTCCTACGAACGCCATCAGCGTATTGCCCACAGGCCATTCGTAACGCGCTCCAGCCACGACAGTCCAATCCGGCGTGGCCGGGAAGCTATAGCCATCATAATTAGTGAGATCCGTACCGGATTCGTAGATATCAATGGTATAGAAAGGGCCATCCACCTGGGCATCGAGATAGGTGGTGGCAAGATTCAGGGTAAGACCTTCAACAGGCATCCATATCATCTCAAGTTCAGCACCATCTGCTTTTGAATCCGGAATATTGACCAGGGCGTCAATCACACCGAATACCCCTGTGGGATCAAGGATACGGCCACGCAACTGCTTGTCTTTATAATCATATTTAAACACGGACGCATTGACCACAAATTGCGGCGTCAGCGTCGCCTTGACACCGATTTCATAGGACAAAAGCTCTTCCTGTTTCACCGGCGCAAATTGAACATCACCGGTGCCGGGCAATGTCGGGAAAGAGCCCGCCTTATAACCTTTACTGATGGTGCCGTATACCAATGCGGTATCAACCGGATGCCAGTTAACGCCCACACGCCAGGAAACATTGTCTTCATCCAGGGATGAGGTCACCAATCCAGGGGTAAAAGTGGAATCGAAGGTGAGGCAGTCGCCAGGGGCAACAGGAACCGCTGCAGCGCCTTTGACCACAGTCTGAATAAAGTTGAGACCCGCGGTAAATTCCGGATCGCCAGAAAGACAGCCAACATAGTCAATTTCTGATTCTGTATAACGGGCACCGGCGTGAAAACTCAAATTATCAAGAAAGTCGTACTCGACATTGCCGAAAATCGCCTTGGTGGTTACTGAAGGCTTGGCAAAGGTATTGATTTCAGCGAAAGGATCGAGGCCAAATGCGGTAAATGCGTAAGCCGGAGTAGTATAAGGCAGGCGTCCCAGAGCGTTTTCTTCCGTCTTATCCTCGGAATAGGTGACACCCAGGAGCCAATCCATTTTATTTTCCAGCGCATTACCGCTGGCGCGAAACTCCTGGGAAAAGGACTCCACCGTACCCCGCTGGCGCTGGCTATTGCCATCCTGAGCAATGCCATCATTGCCGATCCAGTCATCCTGTTCGTAATCCTGATAGGATGAAACAGAGGTTAGGGTCAGGCTGTCTGATACGCTGTAATCCACCCTCAAAGCGGCCTGATAAAAAGTTTGATCGTTTTCGTGGGGCAGACCAGGAAACCAGTCTGCCGCCCGCGCGCCCCTCGGCGCCAAAGGTGCATTGACCAGTTCGGGAACAAAAACCGCGAGGGGCGGATTCTGAATATTCACCGCGATAAGCTGGGTTGCCGGCGTATCTGATTTATCGGTCCAGGTATTCAAATTAAGGGATACATCGAGATTCTCTGTCGGCGACCAATCGAGGAGCAGGCGCAGTTTATGCTGCTCGGTATCGCCGAGTTCGTCATCGCGGGTGATACTTTTTTGCCAGGCGCCCCCGTCAGTAACTTCAAAGGCGAGACGCGCCAGCAATGTTTCCGACAAGGGACCGCTCAAGAAACCATTGACATTGACAGCGTCAAAACGGGCATACGTACCTTCTATGCCTGCCTCAAAGGTTTCTGTGGGTTTTGCTGCAATATAATTGACAGCGCCACCAGTGGCATTCTGGCCATAGAGGGTACCCTGGGGGCCTTTCAAAATTTCAACCCGCTCTATATCCAAAGTGGCGCCTTTGGTGAGGGCGGGATAGGCGTAGGGAACCTCATCCACATAGACGCTCACTGTCGGACTCGCAGCAAGTGACTCCGAGTTGTAACCCACGCCGCGAATGGAATAAACTGGTGTGCCATATGCGGCCTGGGAAACGATAAAACTTGGTTCGATTTTGGTTAGCCCGGCAACGTTGTCTATACCCATTGCCCGCAGCTGATCGCCGCTGCGGGCGGTAATCGCCATACCAACATCACTGATGGACTGCTGACGTTTTTGCGCGGTAACGACAATTTCTTCGATACCAAAACCAGAAGAGCCCCCTGTTTGCGCGATCACCTGATTTGATAAAAGCGCGAACAAGGCACCGAGCATAGCGGTTTTTGAGTGGTCGCGAATCGCCGAAAGCAGCGGGTTAACTTGACTACAGGAATATGTTGTCATAAAACTATTCTCCATTGTTTGTTTTTTCATTATTGACTAGCAACATTTTTCTTATCATCAACCCAGCGACTTCATTGTCAACTGGCTTAATTCTTTTTTAATTCCATAATTTAATCCGGAATATGGCGATTCTCCAGGCACAGTTTCCAGCTTGGGATTTCTGCTCCAGCATAATTATTTCAACAGATAGGCCATCAGTTATGCCAAGCCCTTTTATTGCCAAAATCCAAAAGTCAGTATTTTTTTAAAGATTTTCTCAAGTTATTTTAGAAAATTTCCTAACAACCATAACCAGTGATTGTCACACACATTAAAAAATCAGGAGATATTTTTAATGCCTTGAGTTTATCTATAGAAAAAATAGTTCACAACGACTATAAGGTCAGATAATCCACACTCACAAAAATTGGATAATCATTTGATTTTATTGACATTTTATTTTCGCCCTGATTGCTATTCAGATTTCAAGAGAAATCCTGGCGACCATTCTGAAAACTCCTGAATTTTCGCGCCGGAATTGCTGAATTTTAGCGCTGTCATAAACCCGGGAACGGCCATGGCAACAGGACTCCAGTCCAGACGAAAGGAAGGAAGGAAGGAAGGAAGAAAAACAGAAAACGCTAATTTGTTAACCCGACAAAAGTTATTGTCGGGTTAACAATCAATCCATGGCTGCAGCACACTTCACCACTGACCAATCTAAATCTTGAAAAGACAAGACCTTCCGCGTAACACTGCAATGGTTTCAAGGTACGCAATCATGCAAATAAAGATACTGTTTGATTACCAGGTTAATACAAGTGCACTGGTGAAATTTTCCAGCTAAAACCACCTGTTTTAATCTATGAATTTTTTACGATAATTTTTAAACCGCTGGTCAATAACCACTTTATTTAGGCCATATTGTTCTGCCGTATAATTATAGTCACCCCAATATTTTTCGGGGCGGCTTTGATCATATGCCTTAAAAGCAGCAATAGTATCTGGAGTCATGACTCGACCAGCTTTATCATAAATTGTCTTTACTACAGCAATGGGGTCTTTGCGAATATCTTCAAAATGGACATCAATAATACGATGAGAAGATAAATTTTCACGATCGATAAGATTTTTATCAATCTGATTTGCCCAATAATTGAGCCATTCATAGGCAATTTCTTCGGGATTTATCTCATCGCTGCTCATCCGACGCCCCTCAACAATCAAAGACGCGAATGAAGGCATGATTTGGTATGGGTCACGATGACAATGAACAATGGTGGCATTCGGAAAAAATTTAAATAATGTCGGCAAATTACCAATATGCACAGGGGATTTCATAATCCAAGGTCGGCCACGACCACCGCCATCCTGCCATTGCAAATACTGGAGCATTTCATAAAGAATTTTATAAGTGGCCTGAGGATCGCATTCCAGGGCAAAATCACGAAATGTCGGGATTCTCGCCAGCATCGCAGTGACAATGGATTCAAATGACATTTCCATGATAAACAATTCTTCATCAGGGGCACGAGCTTCCATGGGATGCCGAGCCATCCAACCGGGAAATTGGGTTGCAAACAACTGCTCGGCTGCCAGACCAGCTTGAATCCGTTCCTGGGGATTTCCCGGCTGCTCGCCGGGAAAAGGCGCAGGGTTCAACAATCGCCACACTTCGAGACGCTGGACTTCAGGATCTGCAGACAGAATGCGTTGCAGCTTGGATGTTCCTGTCCGCGGCAACCCGACAATAATAATCGGCGCATCTATACTCTCCAGGGTTATCTCTGGATGGCGCTTTATATCGTCCTGATAACGCAGACGATTAGTCAAAAGCCGGACAATACCACTTGACTGAATCAATCTCCCCATCGAATTCAAGCGCGCCTCTTCCCGCAGTGCATCTGTGAGCACCGCCAACCCCTTTAAAAAGTGCAAATCGCCAAAATCTGTCAAACCGGTGATTTTAGATGCCGACAAGAGAAGATCGCCAACAAACAGGGGCACCACGTCCGCCTGCACTGCCAGTGAGGCTGATTGATTAATATTGGTCATTTTGAATTCCTCACATAATTTAACGAAATAAAAACACTGATTTTTTAATGATTTTTTGTCGACTCATCAGATAATGAAAACAGGTTATGACTATTCACTGGTTATTTTTTAGGGAGACTCTGATTAATTCTGTTTCCGTCACTCCCGTGCAGGCGGGAGTCCAGAAAAATCAAGCAATTATAGATTCCCGCCTGCGCGGGAATGACATTAACCAGAGCCTCCTTAGTGGTAACACTTTGCGACGAATCCGAACAAAAGCTGATGGGACTGGTGTAATTTTCGGATCATTTTTTTTGTGAATTTATTGAGCCAGAAAAAGATAGCAATGGAAGTAAAACGCCACAACGTTTATAAGGTCATATTTTAGAACACAAAACTTGTGTTCTAAGGTTATGATTTTTAAAACAATTTAAAAATTTTCTGATTTTAATTTGTATTGGGATTTTAGCGGAAATAAAAATTTGTGAGTTATGCAAAAAAATAAATACTCATTACGGGATAAAAAATCATCAATAGATGGGCATGGGAAAAGAGAATCGTATTGATAACCCTTAAGGTTTTTCAGTAAAACCCATCACACAACCTTTAAAATGGCAACAAAGAAAGTGGGATTTGATGGTTTTGTCAGAGCTTAGACAAGGTTACTTTTTACAGATTCTCTATTGTATATTTTCAGCGAAAATTGCATAACTCATACGAATCAGCAATTCACGGAAATGGGGATCAGGAAGGAAATCCGGATTGTCCTTGAGGAGGGAATGCACCATAAACTGGGCGGATCGACCCAGGGCGTGAACCAGCATAAAATCATTTTTTGAAGATTTGAAGTCCGTGCATTTTTTTAGCTGCTCGTAAATAAAATCCTCGGTAGAATCTTTGGGATGAAGATTTTTATCCAGCTCATCCCACATATCGTAAAAACCGCTGTAGCGAAGATAGAATTCCTTGTCCACCTTGATAACGCTTTGATGAACCTCCAGAGCCCAATCAATAAGCCATGAAGTAAAAGACAGTACGGTTTGTTCTTTGTCGTAGGGATAATTTTTATAGCCCTTTATCTGAGAAGTACGAATCACCGAATGGAAAACTTCGGCAACAACCGCATCCAGATTGGGGAAATACTGGTAAATGGACGACTTTGGCACCCCTGACACCAGCTCCAGACTGGTGGTTGACAGACCCAGGCGACCATGTTCAAGAAGTATTTGATAGGCGGCATCGACAATCGCGTTGACCATGCGCCGGGATCTTTCCTGTTGAGGGGTTCGCCGCATGGTATCCGGCGGGCGAATCAACTGCAGGTCTGTTTCAATATTATCCTTATTTTTCATGGTTATTTTACAAATCTGGGTTAATTGAATGGAAGCTATAATACCCCACTATTTTTTGAAAGAACAATCAAAACAATAACAGTGGCTTCTGGCGACAACCAGCAAACCACTGCAGTAATTCTCTATACTGAAAAACCCGTCAGGCTGCGGAAATACCGCCATTGAGGCTGATAGCCTGCCCTGTCAATCTTGCGCCACCAGGCCCACAGAGGAAAACGATCAATCCAGCGAGATCTTCGGGCTGTGCCACCCCCAGACTTGCCAGCTTGGCGGCACTGTTAAACAGTTTTGCGCTGAAAGGATCTGCCATAATGCGGTCGTAAAGCGGCGTTCCTCCAATCAGGGACGGCGTCATCACATTGGCTCTGATTCCGTCCCGCTTGGCTTCAATGGCAAGGGTGCGGGTAAAGACAACAATGGCCGCCATACTCGCGCCAATGACCGATTCACCGGGGGTTGGCACTTTGGCGGCATCGGATGCGATGTTGATAATGACCCCGGATTTTTGTTCTCTCATCCAGGGAAGGACAATGCGGCTCATCAAAATTTGCGGCAGCGCCTGTCCGGTAAGAATGCCACTGATATCTTCAATGGGCGTATTGAAAAGCAGGCTTGGCACATAGGGGGCGGAGGTGGAATTTATCAATACATCAATAGCGCCCAGTGCGTTATGAGCTTTTTCAGCGGCGTCCATGGCCTGATTAGGGTCGTGGGCATCTGCGGAAAAAAATTCAACCTGAATACCGGGATTAGCTGCCAGAACCTGATTGCGAGCGTCCTCGCCACGCTCTCTGTCGCGTCCGAGGAGGGCAATGCGCTTGCAGCCCTGAGCGGCAAATTCCTTCGCGGTAGCCAGACCAACGCCCGATGTACCCCCCGTAATCACTACTGCGCTTTCAGCAATGGTTTTGGCTTTGCCAATGGTTTCAATGCTCATAAATCAAATCCTGAATTTTCTCTTTTGTAAAACGAATCACTATGCGCTTAAACCCAACGGCCTTTTTTGGCGTCGATCTGCTCCAGCATGGCCTCGACGCGGCTGTTGATCAGCTCGTCTTTGTAGAAACTTTCATCCACCATATCCCCTTCGAACATGGCCACGGGCATACCCAGGCGCTTGCCAACGGCATCGGCAATCAAAAACTGCGGATAGGAGAATGCGCGGCAGGTTCTGGCGCCATGGAGAAGGATGCCGTCGATGCTGTATTCTTCGCAGTGGTCGATAATGCGCTCGATCATCTGGGGCGCAGACACGCTGATGGGACAGGTCAAAAAATTCATCGCCATGCCTTCAATGGGATCATCGACGTCAATTACCTGATAATCCTGCCAAAAACCCAAATGGGTATAGCGTCCGGAAACCACGCAGGCATCGTAATTGGCGAATTTATCCGAGAGATAACCGATTTTATTCCAGTTCATGATACCGTCCCAGAAGAGGCGATATTTTTCTACAGGAACCGAGCCAATACCCGCATCGATACGCTCCTGAATTTCCGCCTTTTTCTTGGCGTAGTAATCGACGATTTCCTGACCGCCAGGCAAAAAATTCACCGGCGCAATACTGTTGGTCCATTCAAAAAAGTTTGCTGGCGACGGTTTCACCTTGCACAGGGCTTTGGCTTCCATGCGCAACTGAGCCGCTTTTTTGGTGTAAGCCATGATTTCGCTGAGTTTGTCATAGTCGAAGGGCTTGCCGGTCTGCTCTTCAATAAACGCAATGCATTCTTTCAGCTGCTTGACCATAAAGGCAACAGATTCGCGAAATTCAGGGCCGCTCATATACTTTGACGATGGCTCATTACCCCAGATCCACGGCATGGAAATATTGAATATGGGCACTTTTTTGCCGTAAATTTTGTAGATGGTTTCATCCCACTGCTGACCCGTGCTGCAGAATGGGTAGGCGCTGATAATCATATCCGGCGCCGGAATGCGCTCCGCCAGACTGAGTTCCTTGGGATTGGCGCCGCCCATGGTCTCCGGCGTGCCGCTTTCTGTTCTCATCACCGCACAGCCGGCATGGGTGCGGGCATAGGAACAGAGCTCCCGATCATAGCCGGCCTCTTCAGCCACTTTTTGCGATGGTCCCTCTTCTTTTCTCGCCGCCAGCAATGCGGCGGCAGCTTCTCCATGGCACCAGGCAATATCGGCGGCCTGGAGAAAAGGATTCATTTGTATACCTTCATACCAGCACACCAGCTTGCCCTCTTGGGGCGCCTGAAAAAGCGATTGCCAGTACTCGTTCACCATTTTGTTATTCAGCTTGGTGACCTGAAGACGGTTGGACTTTTTGTCTGTGGAAGGTTTGATTCTTGTCTCGGCGGAACTTGCAATAATGGTCATAGCTATTTCTCCTGATCTTCTCGATAGCGGCTTAGACGGCAGCCATTGCTTGTCTGTGCTTGATCATTTCAAGGAATGATTCCACTCGAACCCTCATGCCTTCATAAGCATTGAACTCATGCTCCGTCTCCAGGCGCAGATGGGGAAACTGCGCAGCTTCAAAGGTTTTCTTGATGCGCGGATAGGAAAAATAATGGGGTTCGCAAAATTTAGGCATCAGCACCACCAGGCCACTGGCGTCAGCTTTTTTCACCGCCTCGAGAAGCCAGCCATCCCAGTCGACTTTAGGGTCGAGGCGAGTGGGACAGGGAACCACAGTGTTGCGATCCAGATACCAGGAAGTCAGGGATTTGATGGGATCGCCGCTTTCAGCCGCATCAATGGAGACATAACGGAAACCGTGGTAGAGGTCGTCATCCACCACCGTGGCGCCACAGCTTTCGATGAGCTCAAGAATCCTGGGCTTGGTGGCATGACACAGGTGCCCGGAAAGATAGAGGGGCACACTGCCATCCGCTGTTGGGTCTACAGGATTTCTTTCCAGGCTGGCAACCAGTTCTGCAAGCAGACTGTTGTGTTCAGCCTTATCCATGACCATGCTGGATTTGAGAATGGCCTGCATGTGCACCGCCGACAGCCTGATTCGGCGATCACGGCGCAATTCATAAAGGCGGCGGATCAGCTGGCGGTTTTTATTGAACACACAAATACTGTTGCGAAGACTGTCGTCACTGATGGTGGCGCCGAGCTTGCCCTCGATAGCCTCCTTGAGGCGAATTAATGTGCGCTCGGCATTTTCAAACGACCAGTTATCTTTAAGCGCCGGAATCAGCTGATAGAAACCGACGTGAAGTGAAGGATTCTGAATTCTGATGACATCGGCAGCCGACAGCAGTTGAACACAGTGGTCGCCGAACATGATGCAATCCAGATAGTCAAACTTGCCCTTGATGTTCTGATCCACCAGGCTGCGGGTATAACCGCAGAAAAAAGGATACATGCCACCGTGCCCTTCCGTGATCTGCTCTTCGTCAGATTGCAGCAACACCGGCAGAGCCCCCGCCGCGTGAACGACTTCCGCCGGAAAGTGCATGGCAAAGGTGCCCACAACCTTGCCCCCTGTGGCCTCTTTCCAGGCTTTGGCTGCACCATTGGGATCATTGGCAACCCGGGAAAATTTATCCAATATTTTTAATACGTTAGCATCCACAAACTGTTCTCCTGCGCTAGGGGACAAGCACGCCCAAGGGAGCGGCGCCATAAATTCACCAAGCAACTTTAATGAGTATAACCCATTAAGTCAACAATCATCAGAATTCATAATAAACAGCATCTTATAGATATATATAGAATTCTATAATTCATGTAATGAATTTATCTCATCAAAGCAATGGGAACACAGAGTGAGGCAGCTCGCAGCACGACTGAAAGGATTATGGCCAGCTTTTGGCGACCCGATTTGCGAAGGGTTTCAATCCGCGCAGCGGACAACGTCCGCATGACGGGGAGATTCAGGGCTTTATTTTGAGGCGCTGAACCAGGCGATAAAAATTGCTTCGATTCAAACCCAGATCCCTGGCGGTTGCGGCATAATTATTATTGTTGCGCTTTAATTTTTCCGTGATGAGCCTGGCTTGAAACTGGTCGATCGCCTCTCTCAGATCAATCTGCCCCGCGCTCACCAAAGCCACGGATTCTGTTTCGGCAAGGTCGTCTCGGGACTGGCTGGCAATATCAAGGTGCCTGGCGTGAATGGTTACAGGGCGGGTTTCAAGCCCCTGCTCGGCGACGGCTTTAAGAGCCGAGCGACTCAGCAAATGCTCCAGCTCCCTGACATTTCCAGGCCAGTCGTAACTCTGCAGCAGGTGCCTGGCGTCTGCAGCCAAGCGCACACTTTGAATACCCAGCCGGCGCTGATCCCGCTCCAGCAGGTATCCCGCCAGCAGCAGAACATCCCTGCCCCGCTCCCTCAAGGGCGGCACATGGATGGGAAAAACCGACAAGCGGTGGTAGAGGTCTGGCCGAAATTTCTCCCTGGCCACCTCCTGATGAAGATCCCTGTTGGTGGCCGCAACAATGCGCACATCCACCTGCCGGTAATGGTCGCTGCCAACCCTCTGTATTTCGCCACTCTGCAATACCCGCAGCATTTTTGCCTGCACCCCCAGGGGCAGCTCACCAATTTCATCGAGAAACAGGGTGCCGCCGTCCGCCACTTCAAATTTACCGGCGCGGTCAGAAACAGCTCCCGTAAAGGCGCCTTTGACATGACCAAAAAGCTCAGTCTCCGCAATCGCCTCGGGCAGCGCCGCACAGTTGACGTAAATCAGCGGCTTATCGGCGCGGGGAGACAACTGGTGAATTCGCCGCGCCACCAACTCCTTGCCGACACCGGTTTCACCCAACACCAAAACCGTAAGATGGGACTTGGCGACGGTGGCAATTTCTTCCATCAACTGCTGAATTGACCGGCTTTCGCCAATCAGATCGACCTTGCCCTCCCCTTCGAGAAGCGCCGCCGTCACCAGATGACCCTGCTCTATTCTCGCCTCCAGAGCCTCGATACGCAGAGCCGCCTTTACCGTCGCCTCGGTCAAGCGAATAAATGTCCGCAGCTCAACGGGATCAATGGCGTCAAAAGTGCCGGGCTGCAGGGCGTCCAGAGACAGCACCCCCCAGGGTTTCTCATCGATATAGAGAGAAACCCCCATGCAATCGTGGACATGAAGCTGATGATCTTCCGTCTCCACCAGACCGTCATAGGGGTCTGGAAGGCTGGAATCGGCGGGAAAACGCACCGGCTCTCGAGAGTGAAGCAAGTGAGCCAGACGGGGATGCTCATTGACCGCAAAGCGCCGCCCCAGGGTGTCGTCGCTCAACCCGGCAACCGCCAGCGGCCTGAGCACATTGTCCTGCAGCTGAAGAATGGCCGCCGCGTCACAGGGAAATATGCGCGCAATGGCATCCAGCAGCCGTTGATATCTCTGGGTTCCCGGGAAGTCGCGGGACAGGTCGGCAACAATGGAAATCATCTCTTGAAAAAATATAGAAGTTGTCATATTGACCTCTAAAGACTCTTTTTGACAACAAAATTAATGTTGTCATTAAAACAACTTTTTAATTTTTTTCTTTATATTTCATAAAGATAAAAACTGGCACGCAAATTGATATAAGTGAATTGATCGCGGTTAAACCCACCGCTTAAGTATACAGAGAGACTACCTAACAAATCATGCCGAGGATAGCGCAATGAAACCCATAGCATCACTTTTATTGATATCGACCCTAGCCTACAGCGGCCTGTCCAGTGCGGCGGAAGTTATCGCCGAAGAAGCCGACACCGCCGTCGGCAAAATGACCGGCGGTTGGGCTGGCGTTCTGGTGGGTGGCGCTGCCGGGGGTCCCATAGGGGCGCTGGTGGGCGGCATCGTCGGCGCCTGGGGCGGTGGCGAGGCTCAGGAAACCAGCGGCCTCAGCGGCAAAGCCTACAGAGTAAAACATGCCGATAACAGCGAAACCCTGGTGCGGGCGCCAAACCGCACATGGGAGATCGGCGATCAAGCCGCCATCGTCGGCAA
>JALOAH010000107.1 GCA_023228865.1 Porticoccaceae bacterium
CTTTTTTAACGCAAACGCAATGTTTGACAAAAATGAATCTTCGGTAGGAGCCGGCCCTGCTGGCGGTGACGGATTTAGATTGCCGCAGCTGATTGCGACGATATCGGGGAAAATCAATTTGAAGAACTGCGAGTGTTTGACAGGAATGAATCTTTTACAGGAGTTACTACTTCACGGGAACAAGCCATGATCATTGTCCGCGAGTTTTTAGACGAAAATCACCGCCATTGCGATGAGGTTATCAGGGTGGAATTGCCCTATGACTTGCGCAAAAGAAGCCGGTTCAGAACCACCTCCCTGTGTGGTCGGGAGGTGGGCATACAACTGCCGCGGGGCACGGAGCTGCACCAGGGGCAGCGGCTGCTTGCGGATTCCGGCGAGCACATTGAAATTATTGCCAGCGCAGAATTGGTCAGTACGGCCACCGCCACGTCGCCCCTGCACTTGTTGCAAGCCGCCTATCATTTGGGTAATCGCCATGTGCCATTGCAGGTGAGCGAGCACTGGCTGCGCTATCAACACGACCATGTGCTGGACGATATGGTGCGCGGCCTGGGGCTTGTGGTCACAGTGGAGCAGGCGGCGTTTCAGCCGGAGTCCGGCGCCTATCATCGCCACGGCGATGGCGGGCGCAGCCCTGAGCACGATCACAGCCATGAGCCTCATCAGGAACACAGCCATAAAAACAGTCACGGCCACTCCCATGGCTAGCCCGGATATCGCCCTGCTGGGATTAATGCGCCTTGTCAGCCCGGCGCTGCCCGTTGGCGGTTTTGCCTATTCCCAGGGGTTCGAATATGCCGTGGATGCGGGCTGGGTCAGCAACGCCAATGACACCGAAAAATGGCTTGGCGGCGTGATGACGGAAGGGTTGGCTCGTCTTGATATTCCCCTGTTGTGCCGTCTTTACCAGTCGCTGGATAATCCGCAAACATTAAACCAGTGGAATGCCAAAGCCCTGGCCTGTCGGGAGAGCCTTGAGCTGCGCAGGGAGGAACAGCAAATGGGTCGCGCCCTGTGGCGCTTGCTTAAAGATTTACAAGCTGCGCAGCCACAGTCGCAGCAGCGGCCATTGCCAGCTATTGCCCAACCCTCCTGGCTGGCGGCTTTCGCCGTTGCCGCCCATCATTGGGGGCTGGACGCCAGGCAAACCTGTTTGGGTTTTGTGTGGAGCTGGCTGGAAAATCAACTCACAGTGGCGGCCAAAACCGTGCCCATAGGGCAGACCGATGTGCAGCGCATCAGCAGTCGCCTGTTAACCTCCATTGCCGATGCCGTTGCTGCGGGGATGGCCATCGGTGACGACGACATCAGTGGCGGTTTACCCGGTGTGGTGATGGCAAGCATGAAACATGAAACCCAATATTCCCGGCTTTTTCGTTCTTAAGTCCGCTCTTAAGTCGGGAAGAAGCTACAACCTTTGAGAGGAAAGCATGAGCAACAAACCCTTATTGAGAATTGGCATTGGCGGCCCTGTGGGTTCCGGGAAAACCGCGTTGGTGAAAACCCTCTGCGAGCGCCTGCGCGACCGATTTAATATTGCCGTAATTACCAACGATATTTATACCCGAGAAGACATGGAATTTCTTCAGCGCCACCAGGCTCTGGACATCGAGAGAATTCTCGGCGTTGAAACCGGCGGTTGTCCCCATACCGCCATTCGCGAAGATGCCTCCATGAACCTGGCGGCAGTGGACGAACTTCACAGCCGCTTTCCCGACCTGGATTTTATTATGGTGGAGAGCGGCGGCGATAATCTGGCGGCTACGTTCAGTCCCGAGCTGTCTGACTTGACACTTTATGTGATCGACGTCTCCGCCGGCGACAAAATTCCCCGCAAGGGTGGCCCCGGGATTACCAAGTCGGATCTGCTGGTGATCAATAAAATTGATCTCGCGCCCCATGTTGGCGCCTCTCTGGAGGTGATGGATCGGGATGCCAAAAAAATGCGCGGCGCCAAACCTTTTGTTTTTGCCAATATGAAAGACGGCACCGGTGTTGACGACATCATCAGTTTTATTGTTCGCGAAGGCATGCTTGCTGCATGAGCCCTGGCTGTTAATGGATACTTTCAGGTGGAGAGTCAACGCCAATGAGTTCTGAAATACTGATATTGCTGATGATGGGTATGGCTGGAGGTTTACTTCACGCCCTGGATGCAGACCATATTCTCGCCGTCAGCGCCGTTGCTTTGGAAGATCGCTCGGCGAAGAAAAAAATTCTGCGCACCGCGCTGTTATGGGCTTCCGGGCACGGCTTGTCGCTGGTGTTGCTTATCCTGGCCGCCGTTGGTTTTGGCTGGGTCATTCCCGATCTGGTGTCCCGCTCTGCCGAAGTGCTGGTGGGCGCTATTCTTTTGGCGGTGGGCGCGTCAATTCTGTTGCATTTTTATCGCGGCGACATCCGCATTACCCGCCATAGCCATGAAAACCTGCCGCCCCATACCCATATCCATAACCCAGGCCATAACTGCAACAATGATCATCGCCCGGTCTTGGTGGGCATTGTTCACGGTGTTGCCGGCAGTGCACCCATGCTGGCGGTATTGCCGCTGCTGATCAAACAGCAGTTTGTCACCGTGAGTCTTTATATTGTGCTTTTCAGTGTCTGTGTTGGTTTGATGATGTGCCTCTTTGGTGGCTTGCTGGGTAGGGTGGTCAGATTTCTTGACAAGCGCACTGCGAGGGGCTTGCCTGTACTACAGCTGGTTCTCGCTGTTCAGGCGATGGCCATGGGCAGCTACTGGATTTACGCGGCTGTTTGAGATTTTCATTTCCAATCTTTTTTTCCGCCTTATCTTGGTGCAATTATTTTTCTTCTTGTTCTTGTCTGGTGCGAATGCGCCGGGTTTGCCCGCTTTGTGTTTTTTCTGTGCAAAAAACCGCTTCAAATAAGCACTTTTTCTTTTTGGCACACTAAATGCTATTAAAGACCTGACGTGCTTGGCATGAATACAGCATTGGCTGAGTGTGTTCCACCTCACAAACAAGGAGAATTGCTTCATGACTATCCCTTCAAAGAAATGGCAGAAGACGTTAATGGCTGCAGCATTTGCTGTCAGTGCAGGAATTGTTCAGGCTGCGGACACGATCAAGGTCGGTGTGTTGCACTCCCTGTCGGGCACTATGGCAATCAGTGAAACCACCCTTAAAGACACCGTCCTGATGATGGTGGAAGAGCAAAACAAAAAAGGCGGTTTGCTGGGTAAAAAGCTCGAGACTGTTGTTGTCGACCCCGCATCAAACTGGCCGCTGTTTGCAGAAAAAACCCGCGAACTGCTTGAGAAAGAAAAGGTCGATGTTATTTTCGGATGCTGGACATCGGTTTCGAGAAAATCCGTGCTGCCGGTTATCGAAGAATTGAACGGCCTGATGTTTTATCCGGTGCAGTACGAGGGTGAAGAGTCGTCAAAAAATGTCTTTTATACCGGCGCCGCTCCCAATCAACAGGCGATTCCCGCCGTTGATTACCTGATGAGCCAGGGTGTCAAGCGCTGGGTACTGGCTGGTACCGACTACGTTTATCCGCGCACCACCAACAAAATTCTTGAGGCTTACCTGAAATCCAAAGGTGTTGCCGCTGAAGACATCATGATCAACTACACGCCTTTCGGTCATTCTGACTGGCAGAACATTGTCGCCGACATTAAAGCCTTTGGCGCTGCCGGTAAAAAGACTGCGGTAGTGTCCACCATCAATGGCGACGCCAACGTGCCTTTTTATAAGGAGTTGGGCAACCAGGGGGTTTCTGCAGAAGATATTCCGGTGGTCGCTTTCTCTGTGGGTGAAGAAGAGCTTTCCGGCTTTGACACCACGCCCCTAGTAGGCCACCTGGCGGCCTGGAACTATTTCATGAGCGTCGATGCAGAAGCCAACGACGACTTTATTGAAGCCTGGCATACTTTTATCAAAGATGAAGATCGCGTCACCAATGACCCCATGGAGGCCACCTATATCGGCTTTAATATGTGGGCCGAGGCGGTCAAAAAAGCGGGCACCACGGAGACGGATGCTGTCGGCGATGCCATTATCGGTGTCACCGTGCCCAACCTCACCGGTGGTTACGCCACCATGATGCCCAACCACCACCTCACCAAACCCGTGCTTATCGGCGAGATTCAGGATGACGGTCAGTTTGAAGTTGTCTGGGCAACACCCAGCACGGTTGTTGGTGATGCCTGGTCTGATTTTCTCCCCTCCAGTAAAGATGTTATCTCCGATTGGCGTGCGCCACTCAGCTGCGGTAATTACAACGTAAAAACGGCCAAGTGTTCCGGCCAGAATTACGAATAAGACCTTAATAAAAACCACCGGGTCACCATGCTGCTATGGTCACCCGGCTTTTCGCAAGAGTGTCAGTATGTGCGTATTTAAAAAACTGATGGTGAAAAACCAGCGGATCAGAAACCTGTTGGTTGCTGTTTTTGTCGGCTTGATGTCTATGCAATTGATGGCGGAAAAAACACCTGCGCCGGAATCTCTTGAAACAATTTTTGCAGCACTGCCAAAAGCCAGTTTCTCTGAAAAAACCCAACTGGTGAATGCTATCGCTGCAAGTGGCGCCGTCAATGGCCTCGAAATTATTGAGGCGATTTACGATGGCAATCTTTATTATGTCAAACAGGATTCTACCGTTGTCTTTGCCAAAAAAAGTGGCAAAGTCTACGCCATTAGCAACGCCATCACCGGGGAATCTCTCGGTGAAATCGGCAAGCGCAAGGTTAAAAAAATTACCATCAACAACGCCCTGCGCCGCGACCTCAGCCAGTTAATTGCAGGATTTAAATTGCGTTCTGTCAAAGCTTCGGAGCGCATTCAGGCCGCACGGGATATGATCAACAGCCCATCGACAGAATTATTGCCGCTGATCGACAGCGCACTTAAAGAAGAAACCGATAATGACGTGCGCACTGTGCTGGATATTGCCCGCGCCGCTGCGGTATTAGGCGATTTATCATCCACTTCAAAAGAAAAAATTGCCGCCATCGCCGTATTGGGGGAAGCCACCGACAGCAGCGCCATCAACCTGGTATCAAAAATTACCCTCAAGGATGGCGATGGCAATTACCTTGAAAAAGATCAGGCGCTGGTGGCCGCAGCAGAAAAAGCCCTGGAAAGTTTGACCACCAGAAAATCCTTTTACGAACTGGTTCAGAATCTTTTCTTTGGCGTCAGCCTGGGGTCGGTGCTACTGCTCACCGCTGTGGGCTTGGCGATCACCTTTGGGGTTATGGGTGTCATTAATATGGCCCATGGTGAAATGATTATGATTGGCGCCTACGCCACCTACACGGTGCAGCTGTTAATGCCGAATATGATCGGCACGTCCATTTTGGTATCGATTCCCGTGGCCTTCCTGGTGTCGGGGTTAATGGGTGTGCTGGTTGAGCGTTTGATTATTCGCCATCTTTACGGTCGCCCTCTGGAAACACTGCTGGCCACGTTTGGTTTGAGCCTGGTGCTTCAACAACTGGTGAGAACCATTTATTCGCCCTTGAACCGCAGTGTGATTACACCGGACTGGATGAGTGGTTCCTGGGCCATCAACGGTATGTTGTCCCTCACCTATAACCGTTTATTCATTATTATTTTCAGTTTCATGGTGTTGTTTGCGTTAATGATGCTGATGAAGAAAACCAGCTTTGGTTTGCAAATGCGCGCAGTCACCATGAATCGCAAAATGGCCAGCTCCATGGGCATTAAAACCGGCTGGATCGATGCCATGACCTTTGGTCTCGGTTCCGGTATTGCCGGTGTTGCCGGTGTTGCCCTCAGCCAGCTCACCAACGTCGGCCCCAACCTCGGTCAGGCCTATATTATCGACTCTTTTATGGTGGTGGTGTTTGGCGGTGTTGGCAATTTGTTCGGAACCCTGTTTGCCGCCATGTCGCTGGGGCTGGCCAATAAGTTTATGGAGCCAATGGCCGGCGCCGTGCTCGCCAAAATTTTCATTCTGGTATTTATTATTCTGTTTATTCAAAAGTGGCCCCGTGGCTTGTTTGCCATTAAAGGCCGGTTTGTTGAGGATTAAACGATGTCTGTAAAAGGTCCTCTCATTATTCAATTGCTACAGGAAAAAACCACCGCCAGGTTTTTGCTGACCCTGGCAGCGCTCGCTATTTTGATGCCTGTATTGAATTTGGTCGTTCCCCCCGATTCGGTATTTCATGTTTCCACCTACACCTTGACGCTGCTGGGCAAATACCTGAGTTATGCACTGCTGGCGCTGGCGGTGGATCTTATCTGGGGCTACTGCGGCATTCTCAGCCTCGGTCACGGCGCCTTTTTTGCCCTGGGCGGCTACGCCATGGGCATGTATCTGATGCGCCAGATCGGTGAGCGCGGAGTCTATGGTGATCCCATCCTTCCCGATTTTATGGTGTTTCTCAACTGGAGTGAGTTGCCCTGGTTTTGGTACGGATTTGATCAGTTCTGGTTTGCCGCTCTGATGGTGGTGCTGGTTCCGGGAACCCTGGCGTTTTGTTTTGGCTGGTTGGCTTTTCGTTCGCGGGTGACGGGTGTGTACCTGTCGATTATTACCCAGGCATTGACCTATGCATTAATGCTCGCCTTTTTTCGCAATGAAATGGGCTTTGGCGGCAACAACGGCTTGACGGATTTCAAGGATATTCTCGGCTTTGATCTGCAGAGCGACGCGACCCGCAATGTTCTCTTTTTAGTGACGATACTGTTTCTGGCACTGGCCTATGTGTTTTGCAAATGGATTACCACTTCCAAATTTGGCCGCGTTCTTGTCGGCGTGCGCGATGCTGAAAGCCGCACCCGCTTCATGGGTTACCGGGTTGAGCACTACAAGCTCTTTGTGTTTGTTGCCTCGGCAATTATTGCCGGTATTGCCGGTGCCATGTATGTGCCCCAGGTAGGTATTATCAATCCTGGTGAATTTTCCCCCATTAACTCTATCGAGATTATTATCTGGGTCGCCATCGGTGGCCGTGGCACCCTCTATGGCGCAGTGATGGGAGCATTTCTGGTCAACTATGCCAAAACCTATTTTACGGCGGCCTTTCCCGAGCTCTGGTTATTTATGCTGGGCGGTCTCTTTGTGGTTACCACCCTGTATTTACCCAAAGGGTTTAAAGGTATTTTCGATCGTGTTGTTAAACCTAAAAAAACCATAGCCGCTGAGGGAGGTGCCTGATTGTGTTGAGTCAAATATCGCTGCAGGAAAAAACCGCTCTCTACCTGAGTGGTGTCAATAAATCCTTTGATGGTTTCAAGGCCATCAATAATCTGAATTTGATGATTATGCCGGGGGAATTGCGGGCGATTATCGGCCCCAACGGTGCTGGCAAAACCACGATGATGGATATCATTACCGGCAAAATTCGCCCCGACAGCGGCGAGGTCTTTTTCCGCAGTGAAATCGACCTCACCAAACATACAGAAGCGGAAATTGCCAATTTGGGCATAGGCAGAAAATTTCAGAAACCGACGGTGATTGAAACCCTGACAGTATTTGAGAATCTGGAATTGGCCCTAAAAGGCAAGCGCCCGGTATGGGATGCCCTGTTTTTCAGCCTTACCGCCGAGGGCAGGGCGAGAATTGACGAGGTGTTTGCTATTGTCGGCCTGGGGGGGCGGCGCGCCAAGCTTGCCGGTTCCCTCGCCCATGGCGAAAAACAGCGCCTTGAAATTGGCATGTTGCTGGCGCAAAGCCCGGAGCTGCTGCTGGTTGACGAGCCCGCCGCCGGGATGACCGATGAAGAAACCGAAAAGCTCTCAGAGATACTTCGTAGTATTGCCGGAAACCATTCAGTGGTGGTGGTGGAGCACGATATGGAATTTATCCGCTCCCTGGATTCCACGGTGACCGTGCTTCATGAAGGCACCGTAATCGCTGAAGGTTCGCTGGCGAAAGTACAGCAGGATCAGCGTGTAATCGAAGTTTACCTGGGACGTTAACAGGCCGCGACTATGCTCGAAATAAAAAATGTAAATCTTTTTTACGGCGCCAGCCAGGCGTTAAAAGACGTCAGCCTCAATGTCGAAAAAGGCAAGGTCACCTGTTTGCTGGGTCGCAACGGCGTGGGCAAAACCTCCCTTCTCAACGCCGTTGCCGGTCAGCAGGCGATAGCCAGCGGCGATCTGCTCTGGGAAGGCAAGCCCATACAGGCCATGGCACCCTACGACAGGGCGCGGGCGGGTATCGCCTATGTGCCCCAGGGACGGGAAATTTTCTCCCAGCTCACGGTGCTCGAAAATTTAAAGACCGGTTTTAATTGCCTGCCCCGCAGTCAGCGCTTTATCGACAATGAAATCTTTTTTCTCTTCCCCGTACTCAAGGATATGCTCAATCGCCGCGGCGGCGACCTCTCTGGCGGTCAGCAGCAACAGCTCGCTATCGCCAGGGCGCTGGTTACCAATCCCCGGCTGCTGTTGCTCGACGAACCCACCGAAGGTATACAGCCGTCCATCATCAAGGATATTGGCCGCGTTATTGAAAGCCTGCGCAAGCGTGGCGAAATGGCGATTCTGCTGGTGGAGCAATACTTTGAATTTGCCCGTGATCTCGCCGACGACTATGCGGTGATGGATCGAGGCGTGGTGGTGCTCGCAGGCGCGGGTAATGAGATGGATGAAGAAAAGGTGCGCGGTCTGATGAGCGTGTAAGCCTTGCACCAATGGTCTACAATAATCCTCCGTTGTTCTCAGTTTCTGGATCTTTCTATGAAAAAACTTTTTATCAGCTACTGCCTGGCGGCGCTTGTTTCTCCTGCTCTAGCTGCCTCTGAACTCATTATTGGCAAGGGCGAAAACTATGTTGTGACCGCTGACAAAATGAATATGTCAGTGGACAAACTGGTGATCTCGGACAACGCCACCATCAGTTTTGCCGAGGGTGTCGATCACTGGGAGCTTCTCGCCAAAGACGCCACCATCGGTTACGGTGTGGTGATCGATGGTTCTGGCAAGTCTGGCGCCGCTGGCGAAGCTGGTGCTTCCATTGCGGACAAGGCTGCAGCGTGCCGCTCTGGCAAAAGTGGCAATAGCGGCCAAAGTGGTGAAGCCGGTTCTCAGGGGGTCGATATTTTTCTGGGGCTGGATGCCCATAAAATCGGCAACCTCAAAGTCATTGCCGATGGCGGCGATGGCGGCAATGGCGGAATTGGTGGAGCCGGTCAGGATGCGGGCAAAATCCTCAAATGCCCACCGGCAAGAGGCGGCAATGGCGGCGCCGGTGGCGCTGGCGGTGATGGTGGTCGCGGCGGCAACGTGGTTGTCAGCGTTAATTCCCTCGACCCCAAGATCGAAGCGGGTGCGCTTACGGCTGGAGTGCGGGTTTCGGTAAAACCCGGTGAGGCGGGCAAAGGCGGCGAAGGAGGCAAGGGCGGCAGTGGCTCGGAAGGGGAATACGTCAACCAGAAAACCCTGTCCGGCAGCCAGAAATGGGTTGGCGGCGGTCCCGGTGGTCGTTTTGGGCCAACGGGTGAAGACGGCAAGGAAGGCAGCTACGGCCAGGTTTTTGTCGGCGGCAAATTTTCCGGCTTCCCTTCGGTAAGCACCCACACCGACAGCTATGAAGGCTTCGACAAATACCGCACCGCAGTCGATCCCGCCTACATAGAAGACAAAAAAGCCGCCCAGGAAGAAATCAAACTCCTCAAGGAACAACTCAAAAAATTGCAGGAGCGCATGGACAGTATCGAAAAATAACGTGCCGGGTTGAACGGCTAAAGGGCGCCAGTGGGCGCCCTTTCTTCGCTGACTATTTTTTGTGAATCGCTATGCAATTATCAATGAACATTGAGAATGATTATCTGCTATGGTGGGGCAACTAACCTGACACCACTTCAATTTGATGGAATAAATTGTTTATGGGATTGCGGAAAAATATCAGCGGACTGAAAAAAATATTTGGCAGCGCCAAGGGGCTTGAGCGAAGGGATAAGGATGCCTATTCTGATCAACCAGATGACGCGCAGCTGGCTGTGTCTCTCGAAAACCTGAATCTGTTCAGGTCAGCCATCGGGTTTGAAACTCCCGGATCAATCCCTTTTAGATCAGAAGTCTGTAACAGCCATCACTTTCTTTTCGAATGTTATGCATACTGGTGTGACTGGTTTAAGGAAAAACCCCGATACCATCGCAAGCAATGGGAATTTGTGTTTATTGCTCAAGCGTTATGGGAGCGGGGTTTTTTGCATCGGGGGGCAAAAGGATTGGGTTTTGGCGTGGGGCGTGAGCCGCTGGTCGCCACATTCGCGGCGCAGGGTTGCGGGATTATGGCTACAGACATGGATTTGGCGAGCGCCATCAAAAAGGGATGGGTGGGTTCAAACGAATACGCCAACACTCTGCAAGATTTGAATGAAAGAAATATCTGTGACCACGGGCAATTTATACAGCAGGTTGATATTGCATCGGTCAATATGAACCATATTCCTGAACGCTTGAAAGAGTTTGATTTCTGCTGGTCGGCCTGTTGCTTTGAGCATTTGGGCAATCTGGCAAAAGGCCTGGAATTTGTAAGAAATTCACTCAAAACTCTCCGCAGTGGCGGTCTTGCTGTGCATACCACGGAATTTAACCTTTCCTCTAATGATCAGACCGTTGCTGAAGGGGATACGGTTTTATATCGAGAAAAAGACATTCGCCAACTGATCCACCAGCTTATAGCCGATGGCCATGACGTCGAACCTTTGGTTATTCATAAAGGATCTCAACCCATTGATGACCATATTGATTTGCCGCCGTACTGCAGTGATGCCCATGTCCGGTTAAGGTTGGGGGACTTTGCGGTGACTTCGGTGGGAATAATCATTAAGAAGGGCGATAAATCGAGCCCGACAACCCCGCATCAATAAGCCGGAATTGCGCGTTGGCCAGAAATTGCGCGTTAGCCAGAAATTCAGAGTATGTTGGCACAATATTCGGGCTAGGCAGAAATTCACAGCCGTAGCCCTTCGGCAAATACCTGCAAATGCTAACCCCCGGTGAATCTCATCTCGTAGGGTCGTGACATGGTGCAGGCCATGCCCTGTTGTGAAACCTGCGAGTGAAGGGTGCCGGTTATAAAGGAGTCGGTTTCCAGGTTCCATCTGAAGTTGATGGTCATGGGAATGCCGTCCTGGGCACCGCCGACAGTGCCGCTATAGTGGCGACCGCGGCTGTCGTCTGCATGCATGACGAGGTCGGCGCTACCGTCGGAAAAACCGCTCCCCACCACCGTCCAGCCGCAATTTTGCAGGCTGAGTGTTCCCGGTTCCTGGGACGCGGCGAGGGGCATGGTCATGGCGCCGCACACCATGGTTCCCGGCAGGTTGGTTACCATCCAAACTCCTTCCCTGGGCACCAGCTTCGGCGACGGGCAATTTCCGGTTAGTGGGGAATGAGCTTCCGCTTCGGGGGCGAGCTTGGGAGTTTGAGCCTCTTTCGGTGGCGGTGCTGCGGGAGTGACGAATTTCGGGGTGGCGGACTGTTTGTCGATTTTTTGCTCCCGGTAGAGATAGGCGCAAGTGACGGTTTCGCCCTTGTCGATGACAAATCTGGCGGTGCCCGTGTTGGTGTAACCCGCACTGTTGGCGTCGTCACAGGTAATGCTCACCAGTTCGTAGCCTGGAGTGGCTCCGCTGTCCCAGGCGGTATAGGCGCCCGG
>JALOAH010000109.1 GCA_023228865.1 Porticoccaceae bacterium
TCCGTAAATGCTTAGTCCCTGCAATCCGTTTTTGTAATAGGTGGTGTCCTGATCGCAGTATTCACCGTCAATCGAAAGGTTGGTAGCACAATTAAGGGTGAGCGTTCCCGAATCACCGCTCCACACCACAGCGTCTTCAAAGTCCTCGAACCAGACTGTTGAAGACGGTTCTGGTTCCGCATAAATGTCATAAAAGGCGTCGTTCGACCATTGGTTGTTGGTGTTGGCCATGAAATCGTTGCCCGTGCCGTCGCCGAGCACGTCGGAGCCCATGTAGATCAGCGCGTTGTGACCGTCGTCGGCTTTAAAAACGTACAAGCGAAAATTGGCCGCCGGCAAAACCGGCTTGGTACCGGCCCAAGTGAACGTGTACTTGGTCGGCGTGGATCCCGATACGGCCACAGTGCCCGAGTCCGGGCCGATCTGCGCCGTGCCGTCCGCGTCCCAGATCTCGACATGCACATTGGTGCCATCTGCCGAAGAAAGATAAAGATCAGCCTGACACGCCGTGCCCGCCAGGCTGTTGGGCACCGGCTGATAGTTGGAAATCGACGACAGCAAAACCGAGGTGCCCGTGTCGACCGGCGTGTTGGTCAGCGCCGAAGTGCAGGTAGGAGTAACAGGTTCTGGTTCCGCGCTACTATTCGTAATCGCTGACGGCCCGAACGCCGCCATATCCAGCAAGTCCGTGTCAACAATAGACCCGACAGTACCGGCAAAAGAAACCGTACAGGTGTCGCCCTGGTAGACTGTGACGGGGTTGGTCGCAAGGGCATCGTCATAATGGTCGAAGGTGACAACCTCGTTAACTGCCGAAGGATTGAGTAAGTAAAATGGCGACCCACCGTTAGCCGAAGCACAAGTCATGGTCAAATCTTGCGCGTAGCCCGTGACCACCACATTTTCGGAGAAAGTCAGCGCCGAAGTCAACCCGCCCGTGCCGATCAGACCAGAAACATAGGTCGGCTGGACCGGCATAAGAGGAAGAGAATTGGCCATCGCGATAACGCGCCAGCCAAGAGTAGTACACTCATATTTACTCAGTCCATCGGCAGAATGGGTGTATGTACCCGGCGTGCATGGGGTGTCCTCGTACAGCGGATCCGGCAACGACACATAGCCACTGGCCCCAGTTCCGCCTAAAGTAGACAGTGGAACGAGATCAAAAGTATTTGTACCATCAAGGGTGATGGCACTGGGCACGCCCAGGTCGTCGAGGTCTGCGAAGTCACCATCGAGGGTGCCATCGCTTGTGAGGTAACCGCTGGTGCCACTGAAAAGAGAGACAATGTCGGCCGCGGTCGCGTTGCCGAGGTCGTCGCCTGTGCCACTGCCTCCGAAAGTTTCGGCGGATAGCTTTAACTGCGCGGGGCTGACAACACGACCTTCCGTCAAGGTGCCGGTCGTGATCTCCAGATCTGTGGCCAGGGGTGGGTTAACCTGGGCGCCGGCTGCGATGCCCTCGAGCTTGGTGCGCTCGGTCGCACTGATCACCGTACCCGAGCCGGCATCGGTGATGCTATTTGCCGGGTGACTGGTGTTCATTTTTGCAGACAGGGCTGTCTGGGTGGGTGTGCTGACCGGAAGATCCCGCAAGCGAAAGTTCGCGGTGGATCCAGCAGGATCCTGGGCGGTGTTTGAAATGTCAACACCCAGAACGTAGTCATCGAGGACAGGGCTGGTGACAAAACTGTAGAGATCCTGTCTGGCCGCGATTGCCAGGGCCGCGCAAAACAGGACCAAAAATAGGATTAAAATATACTTCTTCATTATTTTACCTTCGCAGCCATTTATTTTGCTTGCACCAGGATACCTTCCCGTGCTCGCAGCTTTCATCAAAAACCTGGCACATTCCGGTCTCCTCGTTGTACCAATCGCAACTGATGCAAAGATCCCCGGGAGGGATGCCCTCGGCGAGATACTGGCTCCAGGTCTGATTTGGCTTGGGCTTGCGATCGGTGGCCACTTCAGGACTCCGGATCCACGACACGGATGTCGAGTGGGGCCCAGATGATCCCGAGCGGATGTGTCTGGGTATAAATAACAACCTCTGCCTTGCTGTCGCGGCCAAGGGGCAGGGAGGGAATTCTTCCCAAAATTAAGTTGATGCGACCGGTAGTAGTGGACCATCCGAAAGCATCACTGTATTGTGCCGAAGTGTAAAGGACCCCTTTGTAGACCACCCCAACCCCAGTAATGTCTGCCATCTGAATGGAATCAAGAAGAACTTCGTTGTAACGTAGTTCTTTCACAATACTATTGTCCCGACCAAGATACACCATTTCGATCTTGGTGGTGTTGCTGAGGCTGTGAAGATTGGTTGTATTGCTGAAAGAAGTATTAAAGATAACTTTCGGGAAAACTGACCCAAGATCTTCTATGAACTCGCCCGACATGTCGGCAATGGGGTTGCCTGCCTGGTCTAATATAACAGCCATCGGTGTTCGTCCTTAAAGGAGGGTAAACCCCCAAGGCCAGTAAGGGGGAGGGACCGTGCCTTGGGGATTCTTCCACAGAAGTAAATTCCTTGTCGTGCCGACTGCACGTTTGCTTCTGTGGGGGAGAGGATTACGGTTGAAAAAGATTAAGACGCACTCCTCCTGCTATTGGAGTGGTGCCATCCGCCGCTACTGGTGAGGTACGAATACCGGAAGGAAGGGGTTCATCACAAGGGGTCGCCTGGCACACTGTATCACACCAATAACCGCCCGCACCAGTGCAATCGCCAGAAGTCAAGCAGAGTTCAAGATTAACAGGACCACAGGAGGGAGCAGGAGGATCACCGGGATCGTAAGTCGCATATGTGTTCCACATCGAATCAACAAAAGATGAGCCTCCCGACCCGTAATTTATATCATATATTGTGAAAGGACGATAATACATCATTTCTTCATAATATGTTCTTCCTGTGGAAAGATACTCATCGGTCATAAAATTTTCTGTCATCCACCGATATACATAATCTTTTTGAGGAGGATGATTTAACTTCGCAATAACAGCTATCTCGCTTGCATGTGCATCCATAATCATTAAAGCAAGCGTCATTCCAACCAGATTGTACACATCATGTTGCGTTCGATATACTTCGTTTTTACAATGTGGCTCGTAGCATATCCACTCAGAAGGGTGCAGATGCTCATGCTCTTCACCAACCTGTTTGGCAAAAGCAACATACTTTCCTTCTGGACTCACCCACTTAACCCACGTTTCACCGGGAGGCACAACAGTTGAGGATGAAGTGGTCCTATCGCCGATATAATACAACTTTTCGTGACCACGACTGTCTCGACGACTTGGATTATCGATCCAGTAATCATACATGGACGAATCATTGAGCAAAAGCCCACCAAATACTATGGTTGCAGCCCACGAAGCTGAATCAAACCCATCGGCATAATAGTAATCAATTGCAATTTGCAAAACCTGGTTTAATAGTGTCGTTTTGCCTTCAACATCAGTTAACAACAAAAGCAGTGTTTCGGATAAAAACTGTCCGATGTATTCATGGAAATCCAACATATTGTGGATGGGATGAATAGTACGAGCCAGCCAATCATTGCCCCACACTATCCATGGGCGCTGTGTCCCGCGTTCGTAATATCCAAGAGGGTTGACCCACCCAGATTTGTTAGGAAGTGAAATACTTGAGGTATCGAGATTGGGGAGCAACGCAGTATTTATCTGGGAAGTGGTATATATTGTGTGTGATCTGTCAGTGGTCGCAGGCCTAAAAGAGTTGCTGGGAGGTTGAGCATCGAGGATTGTTAAAACAGCAACCGTTTTAATTACTACTGCTGAATGCACAGTTGCCCCTGTCCAACTCACATCACCTTCCTGCCGGCCGATCGAAGATAGTAAAGAGTCTCCTGCATAAAGTACAGTTGGAAACGTGAGGACTTTCCCGGCATCATAACCCAATGCCGTTGAATCAAGTCCATGAGAACCCCCCGCTACTGGATTTTTCATAGAGCCGTTTCTTCCGGCGGCGAAGGCGGGAGTAACTGATGAAACGGTGACCCCGCCCCCTGAATCGACAACAAAGTAATCACCGGTTACAAACTGCCCGACGGTTTCATCTTCTGACAACGTCCACGTAATCCCGTATTGCTCTATTACTCCACATGATACAGTTGTGCCTTGAGCTATTATCGCCGGACACTCAGCCGCATAAGCGAAAGCGTAGGGTAAAAAACACAGGCAGCAGAATATTATCACTGCTATACTTTTCATAAATCACCCTCCGCAAAACCTTAGTAGTTAGAAACCTCGACACCGTCAGTTGTGATTTTTATTTCGTCAGAAATGACAACAAAGGAGGTTTCGTTCAAAAGTGAGAGTTTGGCAAACATATTGTTGTTAGGCCAGTTAAATGCGGCAGGAGCAGTCATCTGGATCCACGTTGAACCATCTGTGCTCATCCAAGCATTAAATGTATCATCGTCACCCACAGCACTTTGAATCAGGTTCATCTTTATATAGTACTGTTGATCAGGTACAATATAAGATACCGGATCAGGTCGAATATCCGTTAACACCGTTCCAGTTACACTCGCTCCAGTATACACTCGTAAGATGTTACTCGTCCGGTATTGCAGAGATACTAACGGTGCATCAGAACTATCCAAAAGCTGAATAAGGCTATTAGAATTTACTCCAGGGCCAGTACCTGTTGTTTTAAACGGTATGGTAATCCACAGGTTATTCGTGGCATTAAAATCACCTGTAAGAGCGGCCTCTCCCTGCTCTGCAGCCAGACACTGTCCACTAAGGCAACCGGTCGTATGATCTGGATCGGCAGTCATCGTTAACCATGTTTTATCCGATCCTGGATTTACATTAAATGTTTCGAGCCACTCCGTCCCTCCAGGTGGTGTGTACGCCACCACTATGTTGCCACTGGAGCCTGTCTTTTCGCCTAAAGTGGCTGTAACAACACAGGTGATATCCCCCACACAACTGTTGGGGCTGACGGAAGCAGTACAATCGGTACCGGTACAAGACATGGCACCTGAATTGTCATAAGAACACGGAACAGAGGTGCAGTTCCACCCCACTGAATCATAGGCATCAACCGTTGTAACCAAAACAAATGCGTCAGTACCGTTGTGTATGGTATCGCTGCCATTGTTGGCCACAACAGGAACAGGTGCTGGAGAATTCCAACCAGTTAAAGTTATCGCATGACGATCCCATGTGCCTGAAGAAAGGCAGAGATAATAATATGAAGAATCAAACGACCACTGCCCGTGGGTACACGATAGATCGGAATATGCCGGCGGAGGATCAATAAAACCTGTTGCGCCGGCAACGACTGACTCATCAACATACTGCTTTGTCGCTACATGCGCGTTTAAGGTAGGTGTCGGAACGATCACTGGCCCGCCGGCACTAAAATCCCACTGGCCAGTTGGAGCATAATTGCCGGATTCATCAAAACCGGTTTCCCGCGGTACACAATCCTAACTGCCTAAATCATCGATAATAAGCTGGCAGTTCGTTGCAACGATATTTGCAAACTGTGCGGGCGATATGTCAAACCATGTAATTCCGTCAGTCGACACTTGAAGGGTCCCAGCTTCCCCCGCTTTGCCTCGTACATGGGTGCCGTTTATAATTATGGGTGCACCAAAAGAACCACCCCCCAAAATAGTAAGACCGTCAGCCCCATCCGCTGTTACCCCTGGGTAATCTGCCCCAGGCGCATGAGTTTCAGCGGCGCTCTTTAACTGGGCTGGACTGATCGATCGCACAGCGGTTTCAGTGCCGTCGGTAATCTCTTGGGCGGTAGCGGCCGGTGGGTTAACCTGGGCGCCCGCGGCGATGCCCTCGAGCTTGGTGCGCTCGGTTGAAGTGATCACCGCCCCGGAACCGGCATCGGTGATGCTTGCGGCGGGGTGAGTGTCGGCCAATTTATCGTTGAGGGCATTCTGAACGGCGGTGCTGACCGGGAGATTACTCAGCTTGGCCTTCTTGGTCGTCCCACTGGTGGCCATCGTCGCGTCATCAACATCGGTCACGATGACCGTATCGTCCCCGGCAGGAGTGGTCAGCTCGGTATATGCCGAGCCCTTGTCCGCGTGAACTGCCCCTGCTGCCAGGGCCCCAATCAAGAGGATCGCCAAGAAAAGATGGAAAAGTTGTCTCATAATGAACTAAACTCCCAGCTCTGTAACTTTGATGTCGATCGTGCCCCACACGACCCCGTTGGGGAAAAAGCTGGGGGCAAAGAGAACCACCTCGGTGCGCCGATCGCGCCCCGGAGGAAGGGGGATGACCCCGAGGCGAAAGACGACCACCCCATGGTTGGCCAGTGTGGCCCAGTCGAAGGCAGCCGGATGATTGGCTGAAGTGTAGAGGACCTTGTTGTAGATAATACCTACCCGGGTGATGGCCTGCATGTGGGACGTCGTGAGCGGAGCGCCCTCCGCGAGCATCTGCTTGGGAAACATGTTGCCAAAGCCAAGGTACACTTCCTCGGTGGGCACGGAGTAAAGGGACGCGATGGTGGTCTCGATCCCAAAGTTGGTGTTGATGATGACGGCAGTGGATCCCAACTCGTCGTAAATTTGATTTCCGGACTCGTCGAGGATTGGGTTGCCAAGTTCATCCAGCAAAATACCCATCGGGGATGTGCTCCTTTTACCCCGTCTCGCAAAAGTTTTTCCGAATGGCTGTATGTTTTACGACCATTCGGAGGTCGGGGAAGGGTAACGTACGGGTTAAAAATTTTAGGTTGCTTAAAGCCCATGAGAACGGGGTTTCGTTTCGTTGGGCGCGGAGGGTGGTATCGAACCACCCGATCCCGGGGTATGGGCCCGGGCTGGTCACCTGACCTCTCCGCGGTCAGTTGGGCTGGGCCTCACCCTGGGCCTCACCCGATTCCAAGACCTCGCTGTCGGTCGGGCGGCGAGTAGCCGTCGGCAGGGGTGCTTCGATGTCGACCATCCAGATGTAGGCGGTGATCTTGTGGGTGTGGCCCGCTGTGTCGGTGACACGACGCTTGAGGCGCACGATCCGGGTGCGGGCCCGGTCTGCCGGGGGCACGACGCGGGTGATGTTTTCGCCGACAAGGCGCATGACCTCGCGGACAACGGGGGGCGGATTGTACCATCCGCCAATGGCGATGTGGTTTCCGACGATCATGATTTCGTTACGCCGCCGTACGGATCGCCGGCTCCGGCTCCGCCGGGCGGCGGGCGGGAAACTGGAAACGAGGGGCCAATCCGTTGCGCTTGCGGACCAGGCGCTCGAGGTGAACGCAAAGCCCGTAGCGCAAGCTGTACTTGCGGGCCAGGACTCGGGTGTTGCGGGTGCCGGCCATGTAGTCGGCCTCGAACTCGTTGAAAATTTTGCCTATCCAGTAAGTGTCAAACTGATCGGCGAAGGCGCGGGCGTGTTCGGCACGTTCGCGGTTTTCCCATTCCATCACGGCGTAATCAAGCTCCTGTTGATCCAAAAGTGGTCTCCCCCTCCTTGGTTGATCGGGGAGGTCTCTTCCTCCCCCCTATACCCATAATGTATGTACTTTTTTGGGTATTGTCAAGTGTACGTAATAGTCTGGGTGGAGTAAGGCCCGGAAAAACCACGATAAAAAAATTTTACGAGATACAAATTACGAAGGCGTAAAACGCCGCCTGTGGCGGCGAAAAGCGGAAAAGCACGTGCCACGAAACGTGAATCTGCCGGAGAGCCAATCTTGTTGCACGAAATTCGAGATTCTCAACTGCCGGGATGGCTCCACTCGCTTCGCTCTTTCTGCCGGATGCTCACTCACTTCGTTCGTTCTCCACTCGCTTTGCTCGTTCGGCGCTTCGGCAGATCTTCGAAATCTGCCGGAGCTGGCAGGATTAACCTAAAGGGCCTTTAGGTCCTTTAGCCTTCCCCTTTCCCCCTTTGAGGGGGGAAAGGGGAGGGATTAACCTTAGGTTGGATAGGTTTAACCAAGGGTTAATCCTTCCCCCCCCTTCCCCCTTGAGGGGGGAAGGGGAGGGTTGAATAGGTTTAACCTTAGGTTGGTTAAGGTTTAATCCCTTCAACCCCCTTTTCCCCTAAGGGGGAAAAGGGAAGGTTTAATCCTGGGTTTAACCCTGGGTTTAATCCTTAGGTTTAATCCTTAGGATTAATCCTACCGCGTGCACGCACGCACGCGCACGCGTATATAAGAGCCGGGCACCCGGCCGCGCCGAGGGGGGATCCTCCTGGTACTCTCGGCGCGGCTCCGGTCCCCGGCCGGCCGGGCGGGCCTCACCAAGAGGCCAAGCCCGGCTCCCGCGGAACCTTCCCTCGGGTGTGACCCCCGGGGGTTTTGGGTGTGGCCCTCCTGGGTGTGGCCCTGGGCTAAATTTTTGTAAAAAAATTTGTGCGTGAAGGTGTATATATGAGTTTGCCTGGCAGCCTGGGACCACGGGCCACCCCCCACCCCCATGCCCCCCCAGGGGTCGCGTGCCGATCTGAGGCCTGCGGCCGAGCCGCTGGGTGCCCCTCAAGCCCGGCAGTGCCTGGGCCTCACAGAGGCCAACCAGAGGAGGGCATTCTGTGGGGAGGCAGGGCAAGGCACGAGGATCATTGCCTATATCGGTACGCATGGTCCCGTTTGTTAGTCCATTGTTAGTCACCTTGCACCCAGGGCGCACGCAGCAGGCGTGCAGTGGGGGATCCTTATCGAACGTATGTGTTGGATATGCCAGCAGATCCTGGCAGTCCGAGGCCTCTGGTGGAGGAAATGGGGAATTTTTCCCCACCCAGGTGGGTAATTTTTACACACATCCTGTCAATTTCATTATGTTGCACTGCAACAAAAGTGTTTCATTATGAGACAAAATGCAACTTTGTTCTATGATGGAACACAAAGGGCCTCACCCCACCCCCAGCGAAGGGCCTCACCCCATCCATTATAGCGCGAGGGATGCCTCCGTTCACCCTGGGCGCACAAGGGGTTCAGTGTGGCCCGCCTGTTCACCCTTCCTGAACACCCACTACTTGTGAACAAGTGTGGGGTTTTTTACCCAAAACCTATGTAATTCACTTCACAGGTTGTGTAGTCCACTACCCATCCGAGGTGACAATTTTTGTCAGGGGGTGACAATTTTTGGCAAAGCATCGATATCATTGCCGATGGGCCTCACCCGAGGCCCGGGTTTGCCCTGACATGTGACATTTTTTGTCACCTTTTGGGGCTGATCGGCCAGGGTTGGAGTAAGGCCCGTTCAAATTTTTATCCGTTGTCATTTCCGATCATTACGGTGTTGCAATATGCGAGGTCGTAAGGGTTGGCACGTGGACTGCAACAGGGGTTGTCGTTCCACCGCGCCTCCCCAAATAGGGAAGGTCAACGGGGGACGGGACGATGAGAGGCCCAGGGGAAACGGGGCCAGTGAGTAAACCCCCAGCAGAGGCGCAAGCCAAAGCACCAACATCTCATCAACACCGCCACCGGCACGATGGGCGAAACGCCTGTGCTCCCCGAAAGTCAGATCGAAGCGGGCCACTACGTGGGCGGCGGAGGCGAGAACCAAGCCTCTTCCACGCAAGCCAAAAATCAACCCCTGAGCGGGGTTGCGCGGGATCAAAGCGAAAGTAAAACTCCACGGGTGGACCTTTAACGGGTCCGAGCGCCCGCCAAGCCAACACCACCGGGGATTGGTGCTGGCAGATGACACGGCATCCCACTCACCAACAGACCCAACCAACGCGCATCCTGCGCCGTGCACGCTCTGCGTGCTTGCGCTGTGCAACCCGTGATCAGCCCAGATGTGGGCTGAGTTTGTCTTCCAGATCGGCAACCTGACGATCCACTGCAAGGGCGGCGGCGGACACGGTGTAGTAATCCATGCACCGTGAATGAACCCCACGCACCTACCAGATCGGGGAACCGGCAACCTGGGGGACAACCTGAACCCACAACACAAGGAGAGCAACCAATGGAAATCACCTTACAGGACAAGGCAAAGTTCAACGGTGTGATCGCCCGGCAGGACAAAAAAGGCCAGTGGCTCTACATCCTGCAGCGCTCTGACCGCGCCGACGTGGTGATCCGCAAGTCATACCGCAAGTACGAGCGGGCGTTCCTCTACAGTCACCCTGTAACATCTGGCAATAAGAGCGGGTACGCCTTGCACTTTACTTTCGGCAAGAACCCCAGCCCCAACTACAAGGACCTGCTGCTGGAGCAGTACGCGGTGGCCTTCCTTTCGGATTGAATCAGCCAGGAGGCATCGGCACCCTTGCCGGTGCTTCCTCACGGATTCAACCCAAACCAACAGGAGAAGTAAAACCATGAAACACAAGCCTGCGTTGCCCTTGGTTAATACTCCTGGGTCCGGCAATAGTGGGTGCCGGACACCTAAATCGGTGATGGTCCGGCTCAACAACCAACCGATCACCCAGGGTGAGATTGATCACTTCGTATATGTGGCGTGCAAGAAGCACGGGGCCTCACCCGTGTGGGTGACCCTGTCCAACCGCAAAACAAGACGCCGCTGGGGGACGGCGTGGCCCACGCAACGCCGGGTAACCATGTATCGGCATTCTGTGTGGGTTTTCTTGCACGAGATGGCTCACATGCTTGTCCCAAAGGGGACAGGGCATGGCCCAGCTTTTGCCCGTCGCCTGGATGAACTTATTGATATGTGGGCATCCTTGAATAAGGAGGAAATCATGGAAGTAAAAGTCGGCGACAAGGTGAAGATCCGGGAGATCCACCCACGAGATGCGTGGTATCCAAACCGGGACCGGCTGGAGGGCCTCACCCTCACCCTTGATTACGTTGGCCGGGAGTACCAGGACACGCCTGGGTTTATCGATTGCGGTGGCAGTTCCCCGATTGGGGGATACTACCGTTTTGCTTTCGTCAGAGTGGAGGGAATATGACAACAACACTATTTCTTATCGGTTTGGCCGAGGTCGCACCCGTGGGTTGGCGTGCGAGTGCACACACCAATGCCGTCCTGATGGCACTCGTCACCCGGTTTCTCACAACCAAAAGGCCACTGCCGGAGATGATGAACTGGTACGGGTTTAATCGGGATTGAACAAGCCAGGGGGCATCAGCGCGTTGCTGGTGCCCTCGAACGTGTTCAACCAACCAACCCAAAGGAGAAGGGCCATGAGCAACCCACGCAAAGTCGAAAAGATTCTGGCCATCCTCGAAGACCACTTCGAGTTGAGCCGTCAGAGTGTTGAAGAAAGCCTGATCGATCTGCTGGCAGACATTCACCATCTGGCAGCCCAGGAAGACATCGATCTGTCTGCAGCCATCTGCATGGCTGAGATCCACTTCAATAGTGAGACCTGAAGGAGGTGCAAGCATGAAGTTTTTGACCGTTGAAGAAAAAGAGTTCGCCAGTGTGGCAATCCCCCCTTATGCCGCCGGGGTGCCGGTGGCACAGCGACTGCTCAACCGTTTTCAGCCCCGTGACCGGGACTGGGTCCGGGTCCGATCTGAGGAGCTTTGGAACATGTTTCTGAACATGGCCAGAGCCAGCATCCGCACCATTTCGTTTTGACCTTCATAGAGCGCATCAGAGAGCACCCTGGTGCACCCAATTGAGAGCCAAAAGCAA
>JALOAH010000110.1 GCA_023228865.1 Porticoccaceae bacterium
AAACAAGGTCGCGCACAAACAGAACACACGGCCAAGAAAAACACTCAATTTTCAAACGCCAGCTGATATGCTCAATCAACTGTTGCAGTGACCGGTTGAATCCAAGGCCGCTAATTCCTGGGGGGATTACCGGGGAAACCGAAAAGCGCAACCTTCGCTATTGCCATGTTGTAGCCCGCAGATACTGGAGCCAATCTGGGCATAGTGGTTACTCGGTCTCTAATCCGTTAGAATTGCCCCCCTTAAATATTGTCGCCCTGTTGCAGTCACCTGTATCCAATACTGCGGCGGTGCTTATAATCAGCGTTAGATAGATAAGGTGCAGGCAGTTTGGAAATTAATCCGCTATTAAATACCTTGAATGACCTTGAGGCGCGTACCGACGTGCTTAGGGGGTATCTTTGACTACGAAACCAAAAAAGAGCGTCTGACGGAAGTCGAGCTGGAGCTGGGCGAGTCTGCGGTTTGGGACAATCCAGAGAGAGCACAGGCGCTGGGCAAGGAAAGATCATCCCTCGAAGCCATAGTCGCCACCATTGAAAATCTCGACCGGGGTATTGGCGATGCCCGCGAACTGCTCGATATGGCGGTTGAGGAGAACGATGAAGGCACTGTCGACGAGATTCGTGGGGAAACTGCAAAACTGGAAAAACAGCTGGAAGCTCTCGAATTTCGCCGCATGTTTTCCGGGGAAATGGATGCCAGCAACGCCTTTCTCGATATTCAGGCGGGGTCTGGAGGCACAGAAGCCCAGGATTGGGCGGAAATGCTGCTGCGGATGTACCTGCGCTGGGCCGATGACAAAGGTTTCAAGGCGGAGTTGATTGAGTGTTCCGCCGGCGATGTGGCCGGTATAAAAAGTGCGACTGTTCATGTTCAGGGTGACTACGCCTTTGGCTGGCTGCGCACTGAAATCGGCGTCCATCGCCTGGTGAGAAAATCGCCATTTGATTCCGGCAATCGCCGCCACACCTCATTTTCCGCTGTCTTTGTGTCCCCCGAAGTGGATGAGGACATCGAGATTGAAGTGAATAAATCCGATGTTCGCGAAGATACCTATCGCGCGTCCGGCGCCGGCGGTCAGCACGTCAACAAAACCGATTCCGCCGTGCGTCTTACCCATGCCCCTTCGGGCATCGTGGTTCAGTGCCAGAATCAGCGCTCCCAGCATCAAAACCGGGATACGGCCTGGAAAATGCTGAAGGCAAAACTCTACGAAATGGAAATGCTCAAGCGCAAGGAAGTGGCGCAGGCGCTGGAGGACAGCAAGTCGGATATTGGCTGGGGCAGCCAAATTCGCTCCTATGTACTTGACGATTCCCGTATCAAGGATTTGCGCACTGGCGTTGAAACCCGCAACACCCAGGCAGTGCTTGACGGCGGGCTCGATAAATTTATTGAAGCGTCCCTGAAGGCGGGGCTTTAAAAGTCTGCTCAAAATCTGTTGGCGCGAACCCACAATCAGGCTGTTGCCCTGATTAAAATCATTCATTTCTATTTTGAAGATTAAACATGACTGATCAACTGGACGAAAACAAATTGATTGCCGAGCGCCGCGCAAAACTTGCTGAACTGCGTCGTCAGTCCGGCATTACATTTCCCAACGATTTTCGCCCGGACAGCAAAGCGGGCGACTTGCAGTCAAGTCATGGTGAAAAGGCCAAGGAAGAACTTGAGCAGCAAAATCTGGTGGTCAGTGTCGCCGGTCGCTTGATCCGCAACCGCGGCGCCTTTATGGAAATTCTTGACGGTTCCGGGCGCATTCAGCTGTATGTTACCAAGGAAGCTCGCGAGTTTGCCAAGACCCTGGATCTCGGCGACATCGTTGGCGTCCGAGGCGCACTGCATAAATCCGGCAAAGGCGATCTCTATGTTCAGCTCGACGAATATCAGCTACTGACCAAAGCCTTGCGGCCGTTGCCGGACAAATTCCACGGCCTTGCCGATCAGGAAATGCGCTACCGCCAGCGCTATGTGGATCTGATTGCCAATCCCGAAGTGCGCGATACCTTTCGCATACGTTCAAAGGTGGTGTCCTTTATTCGCAACTATCTCAACCAGGCGGACTTCCTTGAAGTGGAAACGCCCATGTTGCAGGTAATTCCCGGTGGCGCCACCGCCAGACCGTTTCGCACTCACCACAATGCCCTGGATATCGACATGTACCTGCGCATTGCTCCGGAGTTGTATCTCAAGCGTTTGGTGGTCGGCGGCTTTGAACGGGTCTATGAAATCAACCGCAATTTCCGCAACGAGGGGTTGTCCACCCGCCATAATCCAGAATTCACCATGCTGGAGTTCTACCAGGCTTATGCCGATTACAATGACCTCATGGATCTCACCGAGGATATGCTGCGCAAATTGGCCCAGGACGTGCTCGGCACTACCGAGGTGCGCAGTACGGTGAAAAATGCCGACGGTGAAGTGCTGCAGGAAACCCTTTACGATTTTGCCAAGCCCTTTCGGCGCCTGTCTGTATTCGACGCCATCCTTCATTTTAACCCCGGCATCAACGCCCAGGCGCTGGCGGATGAACAGGGCGCGCGGGAAATTGCTGAACATCTCGATATTCCCCTTAAAGATGGCTGGGGGTTGGGCAAGGTGCAAATCGAAATTTTTGAAAAAACCGTGGAACACCGCCTCGATCAGCCGACCTTTATCACCCAGTATCCCACCGAGGTTTCGCCCCTGGCGCGGCGCAATGACAACAACCCTTTTGTCACCGACCGCTTTGAGTTTTTTGTCGGTGGCCGGGAAATCGCCAATGGCTTTTCCGAGTTAAATGATGCCGAGGATCAGGCGGAGCGCTTTCGCGCCCAGGTAGCGGAAAAAGACGCCGGTGATGACGAGGCCATGCATTACGATGGCGACTATGTGCGGGCTCTGGAATACGGTCTGCCACCCACAGCGGGGGAGGGCATAGGTATAGATCGCCTGGTGATGCTGCTCACGGATTCGCCGTCCATTCGCGATGTATTGCTGTTTCCCCATATGCGGCCGGAGTAATATTGGCAGTGGCAATGAATCAGGGGGTTAAGCTTGAATCCGGTTGGATGTCTGTTCTCGGCGCCCAGTTCGATCTGCCCTATATGGTGGAATTAAAAGCCTTTTTGCAAAAAGAAAAGGCTCAGGGAAAAATCATCTACCCCCCCGGCTCACTCTGGTTTAACGCCTTTAATACCACGCCCTTTGACAAGGTAAAAGTGGTTATTCTCGGCCAGGATCCCTACCACGGCGCCAATCAGGCGCACGGCCTTTGTTTCTCGGTATTGCCCGGTGTTCAGATTCCCCCTTCGCTGCTGAATATCTACAAGGAAATTCAAACGGATCTCGATATTCCCAGGCCAAATCACGGCTGCCTGACCCATTGGGCAGAGCAGGGTGTGTTGTTGCTCAATGCCATCCTCACCGTGGAGCAGGGCAGGGCAGGAGCCCATCAGGGCAAGGGTTGGGAAAGATTCACGGATTGCGCTGTGCAAGCACTCAATGACCAGCGCGAGCAACTGGTGTTTATGCTTTGGGGCAGCTACGCCCAGAAAAAGGGCGCCATTATCGATACCGGGCGCCATCTGGTACTGAAGGCGCCCCATCCCTCACCGTTGTCGGCGCACCGTGGTTTTCTCGGCTGCCGCCATTTTTCCCAGGCCAATGCCTATCTGGAAAAAGTCGGCCAAACCCCCATTGATTGGGCTTTGCCGCAATAATCCTGGCGGTTAAAAATTATCCTTCCACTGGCGAATGGCGGCAAAGATCTCGGCATCATCCTGAGGTGTTCGCGCCAGTCGTGTTGCCGCCACTTCCCTGACACTGGCGCAGCCGGATCTCATAAAAGGATTGGTTGCCAGCTCCTCAGCAAGCCTCGATGGCACTGTGGGTAGATTCTGTTCCCGCAAACTTTTTGCATCTTTGATGCGATTGGCCAGTTGTATGTTGTGGGGCTCCACGGCGATGGCGAAGTTGAGGTTTGCCAGGGTGTATTCGTGGGCGCAATAAATAAGCGTATTTTCCGGCAGTTGCGCAATTTTGTTGAGGGAGTTGAGCATTTGCTGCGGGGTGCCTTCAAAGAGCCTGCCGCAACCCCCGGCAAAAAGGGTATCCCCGCAAAAAAGCGCCGGACAATGGGGCGCGAGTTCGATGAAGTAGGCGATATGATCGAGGGTGTGTCCGGGAACTTCAATAACATCGACGCTGTGCCCCCAAAGGGAAAATCGGTCTCCCTCGCGAAGTTTATTATCCACCTGGGGAATATTGGGCGAATCGGGACCGTAGACCGGGCATTGGTAACGGCTTTTTAGGGCGTCAACGCCGCCGGTATGATCCGGGTGATGATGGGTTATTAAAATGGCGCTGAGGCTGAGAGCGTGTTTGTCGAGGAACGCCTGCACCGGTGCGGCGTCTCCCGGATCGACCACGAAAGCCTTGTTGCTGCGGCTGTCGCTGCCGAGCCAAAGGTAGTTGTCGCTGAATGCCTTAATGGGCTTAATGTCTAGGGTCATCTTTCCCGCCTGTTGTTTCGTCTAGCGTAATCAATCATCATAGAGGCCTAGTTTACATTAGTCACGAGGGTGGACAATGAGGTTCAGGTTTACCCGCTGGTGCCGATTGAACACCGAAGCGTCATCAGTTTCTCCCGATCCACTGGCGGTGAACGGCGAACTTTCACAATGGCTCCGTTCGCCGTTTGGCAGCCATGTCAGAACCCTGGAGTTGGAGGCATTGAAAACGCTTTTGCCGGACACTGCGGGTTATAGGGGCATGGCGCTGCAGATCGTTGACAATTCTCCGGTTCTTGACGGCGCTCCCCAGCTCCACAAATTTGCTATAGCCAGCTGCGATCAGCAATCTGTAGCGGCAATCAGTGACTTTTATGCGCTGCCCCTGCCTTCTTCGGTGGTGGACATGGTTGTTTTGGATCATGTTCTCGACTATTGCGAATTGCCCCATGAGTCCCTCAAAGAAGCCGCCAGGGTGGTGCTGCCGTCCGGGCACATGGTGATTGTGGGTTTCAATCCGGTCAGCAGTTTTGGTTTGGCGCGCTGGCTGATGGGGTGTTTTTCGCGACGCCTGATCTGGCGCTGTCGCGGACTTTCCGTGCCCAGAATTGTCGACTGGCTCAGATTGGTGGGCTTTCAATGCGAGAAAGTGGTTTACGGCGCCTACAATATGCCGATCCAGTCGCGGCGCTTTTTGGCGCGCATGAAATTCGTGGAAGAGGGCGCAAAAAAACTCCATCTGCCCGTGGGCGCCTTTTATGTCATTGTGGCAAAAAAACAACGGCTTCGCCCCATTTCCGGGCGCCGCGACTGGCTTGCCAAGGCCATAAAACCGGTAACCCTGATACCCGACACGAAAATAGAACCGAGGAAGAATGGATCCCGACATGGGTAAAAAAGTAGAAATTTTCACCGATGGCGCCTGCCGTGGAAACCCGGGTCCCGGGGGCTGGGGAGCGCTGCTGCGCTATGAAAACAGGGAAAAATCCCTTTGTGGCGCTGAATCCTACACCACCAATAACCGCATGGAGTTGATGGCTGCCATTGAAGCCCTCGCCGCCCTGAAGGAACCCTGCAAGGTTCATTTAACCACAGACTCCCAGTACGTGCGCCTGGGTATCACCAAATGGCTGCCCGGCTGGAAAAAGAACAACTGGCGCACGGCAAACAAACAGCCGGTTAAAAACCTGGATTTATGGCAGCGCCTCGATGAACAGTCGTTGCGCCATGACATTGACTGGCACTGGGTTAAAGGACACAGCGGCCATCGGGAAAACGAAATTGCCGACGCCCTCGCCAATCGCGCCATTGATGAGATGAAAACAGCATGAGACAAATTGTACTTGATACGGAAACCACGGGCATGGAAGTCAGCCAGGATCACCGCATTATCGAAATTGGCGCGGTGGAGCTGATCAACCGCCGCCTTACCGGCCGCCATTTTCACCGCTATATTCACCCGCAGCGGGAAATTGACGAAGGCGCCCAGGAAGTTCACGGTATTTCCCTGGAATTTTTGGCGGACAAACCGGTGTTTCATTTGATTGCCGATGAATTCCTCGACTTTGTGCGCGATGCCCAGCTGGTCATTCACAACGCGCCCTTTGATGTGGGCTTTATCAATCACGAATTTAACAAGCTCGACAAGCGTTTTGGTCGTATTCAGGATTACTGCGACGTGGTGGATACCCTGGCTATGGCGCGAAGGCTGCATCCAGGGCAGAAAAACAACCTGGACGCACTTTGTAAGCGTTATTACGTCGACAACTCCCAGCGTCAACTCCACGGCGCTCTGCTCGATGCGGAAATTCTTGCCGATGTCTACCTGGCGATGACCGGCGGTCAGGTGGATTTGGGGCTGCGCAAAGAGTCTGCTGAATCAGGTAATGGCCAAGGGCGGGAAATTCGGCGCCTCAGCGATGACAGGCCGCCAACGCCGGTACTTGTTGCCAGCGCAGAAGAGCTTGCCGCCCATCAGGAATTCCTGGAGCGCATCCAAAAACAGGGCGGTGCCGAACCCCTCTGGGCGATCGAGGATTCGACTGTCTGAGTGATAGGAAAAAGCTTCGCCGAAGGAATCCGCCCTCTGGAATCCGCTTCAGGAGACATGGGAGAGGTGGATGCTAATTTAGAGAAACTCTGATGATTTCTGTTTTCGCCTCTCCCGCGCAGGCGGGAGTCCAGAAAAATGAAGCCATTATAGATTCCCGCTTGCGCGCACTGCTGCCCGGAATATTTCACGCCGTCATTTCTGCGTAGGCAGGAATCCATAATGGTGACCAGCGGAACACCAAAACAACTATGCCCAGCAGCCTATAAAGCTGTAAATCAATTGGTTTTTCAACAGCATTAGTAACATAAGAGAAGAGACAGCACTGAAAACCTTCCTGGGTTCCTGCCTACGCAGGAACGACGGCTGTCGTTTAAGTCTTCATGCCGAGCATGACTCAAACGCCTTTATATTTCAGGATTAAGGCAAACAGCCTACATTTATTCCGGACAGCAGTGCGTTTGCGCGGGAATGACGTTAATCAGAGTTTCCTTAGGTCTTTTCTTCTGTCTTTTGTAAGAGTCTGGCGGGTATCTTCAAGCTGTGATCAGGCGTTGAGAATAGCTGCTTTAGAGCGCCCCAAATGACCTCTGCGGATTAGGTGTCTGCCCCGTCAACGCAGATTCAAGACACATGCGTCGACGGGCCATAGAGCCTGACTGAATGTCTTGTTTTCCCTTAAATAAAAAACCAGATGCAGGCCATGCCAGTGGCGGTGAGAACGATGGTATAAGGCAGCGCCATCAGTACCATTCTGCCGTAAGAGAGGCGAATCAGCGGCGCCAGTGCTGAGGTCAACAAAAACAAAAAGGCGGCTTGTCCGTTGGGAGTGGCAACGCTGGGTAGGTTGGTGCCGGTGTTGATGGCTACCGCCAGTTTGTCAAAGTGCTCGCGGCTGATGCCGCCAGCGTCAAAAACAGCTTTGACTTCGTTGATGTAGACAGTGGCGACAAAGACGTTGTCGCTGATGGCGGACAGCACACCGTTGGCGACAAAAAACATCAATGGCTGTATGTGCTCGTCCATTTCCAGGACGGCGGCGATAATGGGGGAGAACAAATGTTGGTCGTGGATCACCGAGACGATGGCAAAAAAGACCACCAGAAGTGCCGTAAAGGGCAGGGCTTCCTCAAAGGCGTGGCCAATCTGATGTTCGTCAATGACGCCGTTGAATGCAGTGAGAAGCACGATAATCATCAGGCCGATGAGACCGACAGCGGCAATATGAAATGCCAGACTGAGGACTAGTGTCACCGCCACCAGCGCCTGAACACCGAGGGCAACGTTGTCTTTTTTGGTGCGTTTGGCGGCATCGAGGGCGCTGAAGTCTGCCAGTACCGCGCGTACCGCTTCCGGAAGTTTCTGGCCGTAGCCGAACCAGCCAGTGGCTTCAAGAACCAGCGTGGTGAGAATGCCGCAGGCGAGGACGGGCATGGTCACGGGCGCCATGACAATAAAGAAATGGACAAATTCCCAGCCGGCTTTTTCGGCGATGAGAAGATTCTGAGGCTCTCCCACCAGGGTGCAGACGCCCCCCAGCGCCGTGCCCACCACGCCGTGCATGATGAGGCTGCGCAGGAAGCTGCGGAATTTGTCGAGATCTTCGCGGTGAAACTCATGGATTTCGTTGTCATTGCCGTGGTCGTGCTCGTCCATATGCTGGATTTTCTTGCCGGACGCCACTTTATGGTAAACGGCGTAAAAGCCGACGCCGACACTGATCAGCACGGCGGTCACCGTAAGGGCGTCGAGAAAGGCGGACAGCACCGCCCCCATGAGGGTAAACATTAAGGACAGGACTATCTTTGAGTGAACTCTGACCAGTAGTCGAGTAAACGTAAACAACAGCAGGCCGCGCATAAAATAGATGCCGGCGACCATAAACATCAAGAGAAGAATGACTTCAAAGTTGGCAACGGTCTCGTAGTACACCGTGTCGGGAGATGTCATGCCGAGGATAACGGCCTCGATAGCCAGTAGGCCGCCCGGCTGCAAGGGGTAGCATTTCAACGCCATGGCCAGGGTGAAAATAAATTCGAGGATCAGTATCCAGCCGGCGATATATTTGCCGGCAACCAGAATTAACAAAGGGTTAAAAACCAAAAAACCGATAATTGTGTATTTGTACCAATTCGGTGCCTGACCCAAAAAGTTCGTGCCAAGCGCACTGAATACCGACTGCTGCATAGAATTAATGCTCCATCATGCAAGGCTATTTGGCCTCAGAAATGTTGTAATATGTTGTGCAGATGTTTTTAATAGGCGCTGACGTTATATCGCAAATGCAAATAATTCAAGTAAATCGTCACTTCCAGTGATTGTCGATGCGGAGATTAGGCTCTTATGGCAGGGATAAACGCAGAAATTGCAAACATATTACAGGCTGAAATTGCAGCTCTGACCGAAGAGATCGGCTCTTTTCTCTTCAATGAACCCCTGGAGCAGGATCCTCTTACCGATGGCCTCAATAAGCTGAGCGGCGTATGTCGACTCCTTGAGCTGGAATCAGCGGTTGTGCTTGTCGATGAGCTCAAAAAAACCATTAACTTTATTGTTGATAAGGGCAATCGGCCACTGTCATTTCAACCAGAATTGTCGGCCATTCTTGATATTTTTCCCAAGTTTTTCAAAGTCTTTCACCAATTGGATGTGGCGTCTCCTTTCCTGTTTATGCCGGAACTGGCGGTGCTGAGGCGTGTTCAAGGTCTGCCCCCGCTGTACGAGTTTCAGATGGTCAAAAAACATCAGTGGCCAGCGGCGAGTCGCTTCTTGGGGTCGACAACCCTGGATGACAGTTCGGTCGCCGCAGTGAAAAAGCTGAAACAATTGTTTCAGATGGGGCTTTTGGAGATCTTGCGTGGCCGCGACCAGCACAAGGGCTCAGAGGTTATCGTCAAGGTGGCTGCCAAGCTGAAGATGGTTTTTGTCTCTGAAGCTGAGCGCAACTACTGGACGTTGGTTGAGTATGTTGCCAGGGGCTTCAGGGACAATCAGTTGAGCTTCAACTCTGTGCGCATGCGCTTGCTGGCGGCGGTTGAGCGGCAGTTGAAAACCCTCCTGGATGGCGGCGCGGAACCTGCAAAAGCCTATCCCCTCGGCCTGTGGCGAGCCTACGGTATTTTGTTGTCGCTGATTCCCACCAAGGACGAGAGTGCAAAAGCCCTTTGCGCCTGGGTTGGCGCACCGGATTTTGATTTTACCGATGCAGGAATGACAGAAGCTCGCAGCGTTATTTTTGGCGATGAAGACCAGGGCTTTGATGGCTTGATCGCCGAGTTGTCAGCCAAGCTGAGCAGTATCCATAACACCCTTGAGCTGGTGGATTCCCAGGGGCATTTGTCCGCAGAAGAGGCGGATGAGTTTGCCGCCATGGTTGCCGAGATAGCGGATCTTTGCGAGGAAAACGGCCTCGCCAAAGCCGCTGGCCGCTTCAAGGATCACCACAGCTATATTCGCGCCGCGTCCGGTGAATTCTGGCAGCCCGGCAGCATGCTGCTCAAGGAAACAGCCCATAGCATTCTCTACTTGGAGTGCCTGCTGCTCAATCTTAGAGAGCAGGGCGTGTGTCTAAAAGGATTTGTTACCAAACTGGATCTGCGCGATGTGGATGCCGTGGTCGAGGAAAAACTGGTGGATACCAGCATCCATTCCGTGTGGGTGGAGTGCCTGCGCAAATTGACCGCCGCGAAAGAAATTCTCGATGAGGTTGTCAGTGATATGGCGGGCGCCGAGGTGTCCGACAGCCTGCTGGAAGATTTTAGCGCCATTGAGGGGGCGGCAAAAATTGTCGGCGAAGACCAGGTGGTGGACATTGTCAGCCGCTGTCGCCACTTTATCAGCAACAGTCTCTTTACCATTGCACCGGAAGAAAAAAACAGCCGCATGGCCTCCTTTGCGGATGCAGTGGTCGCCCTTGAATATTATTTCCAGAATACCTCGCAGGGTGAAAAGAGCGACTTTGTCCTCAATATTGCCGAGGATTATCTCGCGGCGCTTGAAGCAGCTTGAGTATTGACGGCACGTGACTTTTAACGATGAACTTCACATTCGCGATCCCTACGCCTTTGAGCGCATAGAGGGCAAGATCGTGATCACCAGTGGCGATGACATTGTCTATGGGGGCGCCAATGACCTGTTTTGGGAATACTCTCAGTTAAAGTGGCTAATGCCCGAGGATGCAAATCTTCACTACCTGGGAGAGTACGGCGGGCAATCCATTTTTACCGTCGAACTTGCACCCTCTGGCTTTGAGCTGCTGTCGCCACAGGTTGCCAGTTTGCGAAAATTTCTCGGCAGCCTCCCCGACGGCCTGTTCCGCCTGCTGGGTCGGGCTTTGCAGATTAACGATTGGTACCGGGCGCACCGCTATTGCGGTTATTGCGGCAATCCGACAACCATTGTTGCCAATGAGCGCGCCATGGGTTGCGACCGCTGCCGCAAAATCTACTATCCGCGCCTGTCTCCCTGCATTATGGCGCTGATTACCCGTGGCGATGAGTGTCTGCTTGCCCGCAATGGTCAGTGGACGGTACCTTACTACAGTGTCCTCGCCGGTTTTATTGAGCCTGGAGAGTCGGCGGAAGCCGCGTTGCGCCGCGAGGTGATGGAAGAGGTTGGGCTCAATGTGGGCAAGCTCCACTATATGGGCAGTCAGCCCTGGCCTTTCCCCGGCCAGTTGATGCTGGGTTTTTTTGCCGATTATGCCGGTGGCGACATTCGTGTCGACGGCATTGAAATTGTCGATGCCCAGTGGTACCCCTTCAACGATTTACCGAATATTCCCGGTGAATTTACCTTGTCCGGGCAGTTGATTCGTCTTTTTGTTGAACGCTGCAGCCAATAACACCGGGTTCTTTCCAGGCCGCTGCTGCCTGTGCCGCCGGGACTCGCATTAACCTATTTTCGGAGTGAACCAATTGGAATTTTTGAGTGAATACGGGCTCTTTTTTGCCAAAACCCTGACCTTTCTCGCCGCTTT
>JALOAH010000111.1 GCA_023228865.1 Porticoccaceae bacterium
TTGCTGGCGCGGCCTGTAATTTCAGCCAGCTGGCGCTGATGAAGTCCCGCCAGTAGCCATTGCGCCACTATCGCCCCCAGCAGCGCCAGGCTCATATCCCACTGGGCGTCCCAGACGTCGCCCTGAACACCGAGAAAATCCAGAGAGCCATCGCCGCCCCAGACGGCGGACTGCCATTCAATAATTTCGTAGAGCGCGCTGAAGGCCAGACAGAAACAGCACACCAGAAAAAACAGCCATTGGGGCGAGCGAATCACAGCGTGGCGAATAAGAATTTCCCGCGCCAAAATGGCGGGTATAAAACCCTGAATAACATGGGCAAAGCGGTCGTAATGGTTGCGCTGTAATTCAAGAATGTCGCTAACCCAGTTGCCGACGGGAACCCTGGCGTAGGTGTAATGGGCGCCCACAAGCAGGATTACGCCATGAAAAATAATCAGGTAATAGGCGAGCCTGGTGAGGGGAAAGGGTTTGTAGGTGGCAACGAGAATGGGTGCGGCAATGATCACTGGCGCCGCCTCCATCAGCCAGGTGAGGCCGTCATGGGGGTTTATCAATGACCAGAGAAAAACCGCAAGCAGCAGTATCGACAGGGCAAATAATTCTTTTGTTGTCGCCACTTGTTTGATCTCCTTGTCGCTACTTTCGGGTTGCAGGGCTAGCCATTATCTGCGCTGTCATCGTCGTCATCGCTGACAATTTCCAGGCTCAATCCTGAAGATAGCGTCGAGGTTTTTTTGTCTGCACCCTGGTCAGCCTGGGATTCAATTTTTTCGAGAAGGCTGTCGCTGAGATCGCCGGTTTTCTGCTCGCCGTAGAGTTTGATGCGAAGGCGAAGATTGTTGGCGGAGTCGGCATTTTTGAGCGCTTCGTCGAGACTGATTTTATCCGCTTTCCAGAGGTGGAACAGCGCGGTATCAAAGGTTTGCATACCGAGATTTTCGGATTTTTGCATCACCTCTTTAATGCCGTCGATCTCGCCGCGCAGAATAAGCTCCGCCACCAAGGGTGTGCCCAGGAGAATTTCAATGGCGGCGCAGCGCTTGCCGTCGATGGTGGGAATCAGGCGTTGGGAGACAAAGGCCTGCAGGTTGAGCGACAGATCCATGAGCAGCTGGTTGCGGCGCTCTTCGGGAAAGAAGTTGATGATGCGATCCAGCGCCTGATTGGCGTTGTTGGCGTGGAGGGTGGAAATACAGAGGTGGCCGGTTTCGGCAAAGGCGATGGCGTGCTCCATGGTTTCGCGGTCGCGAATTTCGCCGATCAGAATCACATCCGGCGCCTGGCGCAGGGTGTTTTTCAGCGCCGCCCTGAAACTGCGGGTATCCATGCCCACTTCGCGCTGATTGATAATGCTTTTCTTGTGTTGATGGACAAATTCCACCGGGTCTTCAATGGTAATGATATGCCCAGCGGAGCTGGTGTTGCGATGGTCGATGAGGGCGGCGAGGGACGTGGATTTTCCCGAGCCGGTGGCGCCGACAAAGAGTACCAGCCCCCTTTTTTTCATCACCACCTCTTTGAGAATGGGCGGCAGGCCGAGAGCTTCCGCAGAGGGAATGTCGGTGACAATATTGCGGGCAACGATGGAGATTTCGTTGCGCTGTTTAAAGATATTGACGCGAAAGCGACCAACCCCGGAAATGCTGTAGGCGAGATTCATTTCCAGCTCGACCTCGAATTCCTTTTTCTGTTCGGAATCCATAATAGCGTCGGCGATTGCTCCTACCTCGCCGGGTAGCAATGGCGTCTCATCGATGGGAATCAGTTCCCCGTGCAATTTGGCGCTGGGGCGCGCCCCAGTGCTCAGGTAAATATCTGAACCGCCTTTCTCGGCAAGCCATGTCAGATACTGGTCAAACTTCATCAGCAACATCCTTAATTTTTTCTGGAATCACGACAATAACGGGGTTGTGTCGGCGATGGGGCGATTGTCCCTGACCCTTGCCATAAAGCCTAGGATGAACTGATCAAGTCGTCAAAGATAACGACCAGCGTAATCCAAACCATCGTTGTGGTTATTGATAAGCGGGTTTGCTATTGAATGGCGGGTATTGGTCAACAATGCCATTCCTACAAACCAACGATTTTTCGGTAGGAGCCGGCTCTGCTGGCGATAAGAGGGCGGATTTGTGATTGTGTAGCTTGCCTGCAAGCGATGGTTGCCAAGCCGGAAAGTTATCGCCGGGGCGCCCGGCTCCTACGGATGAGTACAGTTGCGGCAGCATCCAATTAATCTTCGCCCCAGCGCGGTAGCAGACCCTGAGCCACACCCAGCTGGTCGAGAATTCTGGCAACCATAAAATCCACCAGGTCTTCGACGGTTTCGGGATTTTGGTAAAAACCCGGGCTGGCGGGGAGGACGGTGACTCCCAGTTTTGCCAGCTTGAGCTGGTTTTCGAGATGAATAACAGAGACTGGCGTTTCCCTGGGCACGACAATCAACTGGCGACGCTCTTTGATGGCTACATCCGCAGCCCGTTCAATGAGGTTGTTGCTGGCGCCGTGGGCGATGGCGGAAATACAGCCGCCACTGGCGGGGCAGATCACCATGGAGGTGGGCGCCCCGGAGCCGGACGCCACCGGGGAAAACCAGTCCTCCCTGGTGAAAACACGAATCTGGCCTATGTCGGCGTCGAAATAGTCGCTGAGAAAATCCTCGAGATCTTCGTCGTTGGGCAATTCCAGTTCGGTTTCCGTTGCCACCACAATACGGGCAGCGCCGGAAATCATGAAGTAAACACGGCAACCGGCCTGAATCAGGCATTCCATCAGTTTGAGGCCGTAGGGCGCCCCCGAGGCTCCGGTCATCGCCAGGGTGATGGTTTTTTCGTAATCCCGCATTACAAACCCTCTTTTAGGTGCTGATGGCAATTGGTCTATGGTGAAGTAGCGGCCAGGCTGCCGTTAAGTCTTGAAATCAGTTTGCGGTGGAAGCCCATAAAGCCGCCGTTGCTCATAATCACCACATGGACATTGGCGCCGCTTTTCGCCTTTGCCGCTGCGGCCACCTGTTCAAGCAGGGCGGCGAAGTCGGCGGTGACGGTTGCATTGGGGTCGCTTGCGGCGATCACCTCCGCCAGTGACCAGCCAATGGTTTCCGGTTGAAACCAGAAGACTTGATCCGCAGCGGCGGTGGAACCTGCCAATTGGTCGCGGTGAACGCCGAGTTTCATGGTGTTGGAGCGGGGTTCAAGGACGGCAATAATGTGATCCGTGCCGACTTTTTTACGCAGGCCTTCCATTGTGGTGGCGATGGCGGTGGGGTGGTGGGCAAAATCGTCGTAGATATGAATGCCGTCGACAGTGGCCAGTAATTCCATACGCCGTTTGACGCCAGAAAATGCGCTGAGGGCTTCGCAGGCCAGCGCCGGTCTGACGCCCACATGGCGGGCGGCGGCGATAGCGGCAAGGGCATTGTTGACGTTATGGAGACCGCTGAGTTGCCAGCTGACGGCGCCTATGGGTTGGTGTTCAAAAATAACCTCGAAGCTGCCGCCGTCACCCTGGTGCAGGTGCGCCTGCCAGCCGTTCGCACCCAGGGCTTCGCTTTGCGACCAGCAGCCTTTTGCCAGTACGGCATTGAGATTGGCGTCTTCCTGGGGGTGAATAATTTTGCCTTCAGATGGCACCGTGCGCAGAAGGTGATGAAACTGGGTCTGAATGGCGGCGAGGTCGGCAAAAATATCGGCGTGATCAAATTCCAGGTTGTTGAGCACCAGGGTGCGCGGATGGTAGTGGAGAAACTTGGAGCGCTTGTCGAAAAAGGCCGTGTCGTACTCATCCGCCTCCACCACAAAAAACGGCGTATCGCCGAGGCGGGCAGAGGTGGGGAAATTGCCGGGAACACCGCCAATCAGGTAGCCCGGCGCCATGCCCGCATAATCGAGAATCCACGCCAGCATGGTTGCCGTGGTGGTTTTGCCGTGGGTGCCGGCAACCGCCAGCACCCATTTGTCCCGAAGGATATGATCCCCCAGCCACTGGGGGCCGGAGGTATAGGGCAGGCCTTTGTTGAGCATGTATTCGACACAGGGATTGCCCCGGCTCATGGCGTTGCCCACCACAATCATATCCGGGTGCTTGCCAGCGGCGGAGACCAGCTGGGCGGGATCAAAGCCTTCGATGAGGTCAATGCCCGCATCCATCAGCTGGGTGCTCATCGGCGGGTAGACATTGGCGTCGCAGCCGGAAACCCTGTGGCCAGCGGCTTTGGCCAGCTGGGCAAGGCTGCCCATAAAGGTGCCGCAAATGCCGAGAATATGGATATGCATGTGAATAAATGCCTGTAAATTTAATGTCTGTAAGCTGTGGCGGATTATGTCACCCGGATTGGGGCGCTGTCACTGTCGTGATGTAGATCAATAAGAGTTTACTTTGGTTTATTCTGGTTTCGCTGGCAGAGATATTTGGATTGTCTTCAATGACGAATTATTAGCATTTAAACCCTTCAAATAACGGGTGAGACGGTTAGATGCTTAGTATCAAGGCGAAGATCCTCAAATACTGAAAAAAATTCGCTAACCGGATGTCTTGTGGGTTATAAATACAAAGCTAAAGTAGCGAAAAGATTGTCGCGAACAGGGACTGATTTCACCAGCCCTGTCATTCAAAAATCGTCCTGGTCATTGATCGATTGGATGCAACAGTGGAAATGCCGGTGAGAGAAGAACAATTAGTGACAAAGGTGGTGACGGCCTTTATCGAAAACTCTATAAGTAAGAATGTGTCGGGCTGCATCGCCTCCCTGGCGCAATCTCATCCTCCGTTGTGGATGGGCGCCAATTTGCACGAGCCATTTACCTCAGTGGAGGATGCGCGTTATTTTCTGGGGCGGGATTTTGCCGCCAACGCAGACCACTACAGCTTCCTGTGAGGGCGATCTTTTGACGGCAATCATGGCAATGCTGTGGCGGTTTCTGATAGGCGCATTTGTTCTGGTGTCCTGCCTGATACTGGCGCTGTTCAGCGGCCAGTCGGTGGCGGCAGAGGCAGTACCACTCAAGCGCGCATCTTTCATGCCCCTGTGGAGCCCCCAGGCTCAGTTCGCCGGTTACTACGTGGCTCTGGACAAAGGTTTTTATCGCCGTCACGGCATTGATCTGCGCATATTGCGCGCCGGTCCCGGCTATTCACCGCTGGATGCTCTGCAACAGGGCGAGGCCGATTTTACGGCGCTTTGGCTGACCACCGCCATTCGGCAGCGTGCTCAGGGTGTGGAGCTGGTGAATCTGGCGCAGCTGATCCAGCGCTCCTCCCTGCTGCTGATTGCCCGCCACGACAGCGGCATCGACACTGTGGCGGCGATGGCGGGTCGTAAGGTGGGTTTATGGGGTGGAGACCTGTCTCTGCCTATCGAGGTGCTGCTGGCTCGGGAAGGTGTGGAGGTGGTGCCGGTACGCCAATCCATGACTGTCAACCTGTTCCTGCGGGGTGGCGTCGATGTTGTTTCTGCCATGCTGTACAACGAATACCACACGCTGCTCAACGCCGGGGTCAATGCTGAGGAACTCACAGTGTTTGCCCTGGCGGAACTTGGCTTCAATGTGCCGGAAGACGGCCTCTACATGCTGGAATCCCGATTACAGGACGATCCGGCACTGGCAAGCGCCTTTGTCACCGCCTCCCTTGAGGGCTGGGACTATGCTTTTGCCCATCCTGAGGAGGCGCTGGATATCCTCATCAAATACATGCGTGAAGCTCAGGTACCTGCGAACCGGGTGCACCAGCGCTGGATGCTGGCGCGTATGGCGGATCTGATGCAGCCGCAGGCTGGAGCCGCCATTGGCACGCTCCGCCAAGAGGATTATCGGGCGACTGGCGACATGCTTCTCCAGGCCGGAATGGTTTCTGCCATCCCGCCCTACGGGCGGTTTACCGGTGGTGAACGTGCTGAGGCGAAAAAAGAGGAGGAGTCTGACCGTGCTGGTTCGCCTGAGAAATAGCATCGCCTTCCGCCTCGCCCTGGTGATCGCCCTCAGCACGGCGCTGATTTTTGCCGTGGTGCTCGGCTACAACTACTACCAGTCCCGACAACTGCTGGAACAGGAACTGGAGCACAACGCCCGCAACCTCACCCTGTCCCTGGTCAATCGGGTCGAGACCGAATTGGTTGCGGTGGAGAAGGTAGTAAAGGGCGCGGCACTGGCTCTGGAAACCGCCGCTCATGACGAGGCGGAGCTGCTCGCCCTGCTTTCTGGCGCAGTGGCCGGCAATTCGGAAGTGTTCGGTGCTGCAGTGGCTTTTGAGCCTGGCGCGTTTCGCGCCGACAGGGAGTTGTACGCTCCCTACATCTACCGCAACGGGGACTCCCTGGCTCGGCTGCAGTTGGATCAGACCTACCTGCATCTGCCTTATCTTTACTGGGATTGGTACCAGATTCCCCGGGAACTGGGGCGTCTGGAGTGGAGCGAACCCTATTTCGACGAGGGGGCTGGGGACATCCTGATGTCCACCTGTTCAGTGCCCTTTTACGATCAGCGGGAGGGGAAGCGCCGCCTGCGTGGAGTGGTGACCGCCGATGTCTCCCTCGACGAACTCACTAACCTGGTGTCCTCTTTGAAGATTCTTGACACCGGTTACGCCGCCCTGTTGTCCCGCAACGGTACCGTCCTCGCCCATCCGCTGACGGAGGCAATCATGAATGAGACCTTTTTCTCCATCGCCGAGGCTCGCAACGACGGCGAGTTGCGGGAGCTTGGTCGCCGAATGGTGAGGGGGGAGACCGGCTTCATCCGCTACGCCAGCCTGATGGGTGCCACCAGCTGGCTCTATCATGCCCCAGTCAAGTCAACGGGCTGGACTCTGGCGGTGGTATTCCCCGAAGACGAGCTGCTGGCCAATATTCGAACCATGAGCGTCAACATGGCGGCGATGGGAGCGGTCGGCCTACTGTTGATGATTCTGGTGGTGGGCAATATCGCCCGGGCGATGATCAGACCGCTGCACAGGCTGGCGGAGGCCACCGATCAGTTGGCCGGGGGCAATTTCGACGCGCCGCTGCCGCCCGTGCGCAGCCTGGATGAAGTGGGTGTTTTAACCCGGGATTTTCGCGCTATGACTGAAGCCCTCAAGGCGTACATCCGCGACCTCACTGTCACCACGGCGGCCAAGGAACGCATCCAGAGTGAGCTGAACATGGCTACCAACATTCAGGCTAGCCTCCTGCCACGGATTTTTCCCGCCTTTCCCAGCCATAGCGAGTTCGATATTTACGCCTCGATGATGCCCGCAAAGGAAGTGGGCGGCGATTTCTACGATTTCTTTTTCATCGACGAGTCCCGTCTGTGCTTTTTGATTGCCGACGTGTCCGACAAGGGAGTGCCCGCCGCACTCTACATGATGGTGGCCAAGACCCTGCTGAAGACCGAGGGGCAGAGGCTGGGTGAGCCCAGCAGAATTCTCGAATCAGTAAACAACATTCTGGCGGCGGACAATGAAAGCTGCATGTTCGCCACAGTGTTCTGTGCCATTCTCGATATCGTCAGCGGTGAACTTCGCTTCGCCAATGCCGGTCACAACCCGCCGCTGCTGATAGTCGACGACGCCGTCAGCTATATGCCGGTGCACCCCAGCCTGATGCTTGGCGCCATGGCCGGCGTCAGCTACAGCACGCAGTGCCTTCAGATGAAGCCGGGAGATACGCTTTTCCTCTACACCGACGGAGTGACCGAGGCGCTCAACGCCTCGGCTCAGCTCTATGGCGAGGCTCGCCTGCTTAAGATCCTTGCCGGCGCCGCCCCAGGTGACCTGGCCGCAGCACTGGAGCGCGTGCGCGATGATGTTGCCCGCCACGCGGCTGGCGCCCCCCAGTCCGATGATATAACCATGTTGGTTATCAAGTTGATCCATCTCGCCACTGGCGATGGCCAAGTGCCTAATGCCGATGCCTGACGCCAATGTACCTGGAGCCCTGATTACGATGTTACACAGACTCATTGCTGGCGGCCTTCTGGCCGCGATGCTGCTGTTGGCCGCCTGTGGTCAGCCGCAAACGGTGATCCGAACGTTGGACGATGCCGCCAAAGCAAGAATTGGTGTGATGACCGGTTCAACGGGGGAGGCTATTGTCATCGAGCGCTATCCGGCAGCGGAGGTCAAAAGTTTCGACGATATCATGGATTCGGTTACGGCCTTGCATGCGAGCCAGCTGGATGCAGTGGTCACGGGCTTTCCAGCGGCGCTCCAGGTGGCCAAGAAGAATCCCGGCATCACCCTCCTGGACGAGCCCCTCGCCTACGAGGACACCGCTATCGCCGTGCGCAAGGGCAACGATGCGCTGTTGGCTCGTCTCAACGACATTATCGCCACGTTGAAACAGGATGGAACCCTTGAGGACATGCACTCGCGCTGGTTCAAGCAGGATCTGACGCCCTATCTGGAGCCGGAGCTGGTGCTGCCGACCGCTGGCGAGCCGTTGCGGATTGGGGTCAGCGCCACCCGTGAGCCCTTTAGTTTTGTCGATCAGGACGGTCGAGTGACCGGCCATGATGGCGAGCTGGCTCGAGTCATAGGCGTTCATCTCGGCCGCCCGGTGGAATTTTTCAATATGAAATTCATGGCTCTGATTCCAGCTCTGGAATCCGGAAAGGTGGATCTGATCATCACTGGCATGACCGCCACCGAGGAGCGCCGCAAATCGGTGGATTTCACCGTACCCTATTACGCCAACGCCCAGGTGATGCTGGTAAAGGCTGCGCCTCAGGATGAATCCCCAGCAGCGGTGGCAGCAGATCAGCCCAAGGCGAGCAGACTGGCAGCCCTTGAGCGGGGGCGAATCGCCGTGCTGCCAGGATCCGCGGGGGATCTGGCGGCTCGCCGTCATTTCCCCTCCGCCAACTTCCAGACCTTCACCGTGGCCGCCGATGCCGCCCTGGCGGTGCGCACCGGCAAAGCGGACGCTTTCGTCTACGACAAGAGTGTGCTTGTCAATCTTCAGGCTCGAAATCCCGGCCTGGAAATCCTGGCGGAGCCGGTGGCCAAGCTCGAAATCGCCCCGGCCATCAGCCGGGATAATCCGGAATTAGCCGCGGCGATCTCCCGGATCATCAACGATCTGGCCGTTAGCGGTGAGCTGGCTGGTCTGCGTCACAAGTGGATCGCCACCACCAACGATCGGCCTCTCCTGGTGGAGCCTGTCCAGCAAAGCAAGACCGAGGGGGTGCTGAAGGTGGGCACCAGCGCCGACATTGAGCCGTTTTCCTTTGTCGCAGATGGACGTTTCACTGGATTGGATATAGAACTGGCTCATATCATCGCAGCACGGCTCGGCAAAAGCGTCGAGATTGTCAATATGAGTTTTGAAGGTTTAATACCGGCTCTGCAAAGTGGCAAGATCGATGTGGCGCTGTCCAACTTCAACGTCACGGAAGAACGCAAAACCCAGGTGCTATTCGCTACAGCCTATGTGGAGAACGACATCGCCGCCCTGGTGGCGACGTCCGCCGCTTCCGCTGGCAGGGAGTCCTCAGAAAAGGGGATGGAATTGCACGGCAAACATGTGGGGGTGGTGATGGGATCTGCCCATGAGGCCTATGCCACCGCCCATTACTCGATGGCAACCGTTCACCAGTACAAGACACCGGCGGATGTGGCTCTCGCCGTGCGTACTGGCAAGGTGGATGTGGCGCTCTTTGACGCCGAGCCGCTGCGGGAATTGCTGCGCCAGGACGACAGTCTGGAGGTGGTCGGTGAACCCCTGTTTTCCTTGGACGTGGCTGCCGGGTTCAACAAGGACAACACCGAATTAAAACAGCGTTTTGACGCCTTTCTGGTTGAGATTCGCGGCAATGGCGTATACGACGACATGGTCGCCCGCTGGATGCAACAGGGAGATACAGGGATTCCGCACTTGCCCGATCCCGCGACTGGCGACCCCCTGGTGGTCGGCGTCAGTGATATCGGCCTGCCCTTTGCCGCAGTGCAGCAGAACGCCCTGGTGGGGTTCGATATCGAGCTGGTGAAGCGCTTTGCCGCCTCCCTCGGAAAGGGCGTTCGCCTCGACAGCATGGAGTTTGGCAGTCTTGTTGCCGCTGTGGCCAGTGGCAAGGCGGACATGATCATCGCCTCGATCTACGTCACCGAGGATCGCCAGCGCCAGATTTCCTTCTCCGCGCCCTATTTCCGCATGGATACTCTGCTGTTTGCCCGCAAGGGGGAACTGGCTCCCTTGCCAGAGGCGCCTGCGGTGGCTGAGCCGGACTCCGACGCGCCCGGTTTCCTGGGGGCGGTGATTGAGGGTTTTCACAGCAACATCATCCAGGAAAACCGCTACTTGCTGCTGTGGAGTGGGCTTAAAACCACGGTGACCATCGCCGTATTCGCCACCCTGTTCGGCACTTTGCTGGGCAGCGGTGTCTGCTACCTGAGAATGTCCTCTCGCGCCCTCTTGCGAGTGCCCGCCCAGGTATTCATCAGTGTGCTTAGGGGGACACCGGTGTTGGTGGTGCTTATGCTGATCTTTTATGTGGTGTTTGCCTCCGTGGATATCAGTCCTGTAGTGGTTGCCATCATCGCCTTCGGGTTGAATTTTGCCGCCTACGCGGGGGAAATCTTCCGCAGCGGTATTCAGGGGGTGGATCGCGGGCAGATGGAAGCCGGCATTGCCATGGGTTTCAGCCGTTTCCGCACCTTTTTGTATATCGTCTTGCCCCAGACCATTCAGCGCATTTTGCCGGTTTACAAGGGTGAGTTCATTTCCCTTGTGAAAATGACCTCCATAGTTGGCTACATTGCCGTGCAGGATCTCACCAAGGCCAGCGACATTATCCGCAGTCGCACTTTCGATGCATTTTTTCCGCTGGTAATGGTGGCGATTCTCTACTTCGTAATCTCCTGGGTGCTGATCCAGCTCCTGGAATATCTTGAACGCTTGACAGATCCGAAGCAGCGCCGCAATAGGAGAGCCAAAGCATGATCAAAATCGAGCATCTTTCCATGATTTTTGGCGACCTGGTGGTGCTGCGGGATATATCCACGGAAATCGCCAAGGGCGAGGTGGTCTCCATCATCGGACCCTCCGGCTGCGGCAAGAGTACCCTTCTGCGCTGTCTCAATCTGCTCAACGTGCCGTCGACGGGCGCGATCTACGTCGACGGCCAAAATATCCTCGACAAAAACACGGATATTGCCAAAGTTCGCCAAAAAATGAACATGGTTTTTCAGTCCTTTAACCTGTTTGCCCATCTGTCCGTGCTGGAAAACTTGACCCTGGGACCCATAAAGCTGCGGGGCATCGAGCGCCAGCAAGCGGAGCATAAGGCTCGGGATCTGTTGCGCCTGGTCGGTCTTGCAGAAAAGGCAGAGAGCTATCCCGATGAGTTGTCCGGTGGCCAGAAGCAACGGGTTGCCATAGCCCGCTGCCTGGCCATGGAG
>JALOAH010000112.1 GCA_023228865.1 Porticoccaceae bacterium
TAAAGTGGGTGCTGCGACTGTGGGTGATTATTTTTCCACTGACGGTGATCTTTCTGGCGCTGGCGGTGGCTTTCAATTATGGGCCGTTTTGAGGCGCTGACCCCACTTGCTGTGCGTCAGCCCCTTCCGCTATGCTGCTCCCACTCGCTGCGCTCGGGGACGATGAGGGGTTTCGCTGTGTTTCAGAAACTGCGTAGCTGGTAGAACTTAGAACGTAGAGCTTAGAACTTGAAACGAGTCAATGTTCGCCATATTCTTTTTTCCATCCTACGAATAACAACTTTCAATTCCTGCTCCCAAATGAAGTTATAATAACCCGCATGTTGACTCGTCTGCGCAGCGATTTCGCTGATACCCCCCGGCAGTTCTGGCTGATGTTTTTTGGGATGATGTTTTCCACCATCGGGACTACGATGATCTGGCCGTTTCTGATGATCTATGCCAGCGAAACCCTGTCGTTGCCCCTGGTAACGGTGGCCAGCCTGATGACGATCAACGCCGGTACGGGGCTGGTTTCAGCAATCCTGGCGGGGCCGGTGATCGACCGGGTGGGGCGCAAGTGGGCCATGGTGGTCGGTTTACTCGGTGCAGGCATGGGGTATTTTCTGCTGAGCCGCGCCAATACCTATGCTGCGTTTGCGCTCATCCTGGGGTCCAGCGGGATGTTTGGACCCTTATACAATGTGGGCACGGATGCCATGCTGGCAGACATGATCCCCATGGACAAACGCGCCGATGCCTATGCCCTGCTCCGCATGGCGCACAATGTTGGTGTGGCGGCAGGGCCAGCGTTGGGCGGGTTCGTGCTGGCGCGCTCGTATCGATTTGGGATGTATGGTGCGGGTGCGGGATTGATCGTTTACGGGTTGGCGCTGCTGTTTTTCGCCCGCGAAACGCTACCCGAAGGGGTTGCGGTGGAGAAATCTAACGTGCTGGGCCAGCTGCGCGGTTACTGGACGGCTCTGCAGGACCGGGCGTTTATGGGACTGGTGGGTGCATTCACCCTGCTGCACATGACAGCATCGATGATTTGGGTGCTCCTCTCGGTCTATTTAAAGACGCAATTCGGCATCAGCGAACAGGTGTATGGTTGGCTGCCAACAACCAATGCCCTGATGGTGGTCTTCTTCCAGGTGCTGGTGACGCGTAAGATGAAGAAATATCCCGATGTGCAGGTGATGACCTGGGGCGCAGTCTTTTATGTTTTTGCGCCGTTGACCATTGCACTTTCGAACAGCTTTTGGGGATTCTGGCTGGGCATGGTGATTATGACCGTGGGGGAACTGGTGGTGGTGCCGCGCTCCAGCGCATATGCCGCCAACCTGGCGCCGGTTGACAAGCGAGGGCGCTATATGAGCCTGTATGGGCTGACCTGGAATGTGGCAGCAGGGATCAGTCCGGTGTTGGGCGGCCTGGCCAGCGATCAGATCGGCCCGAGAGCGCCCTGGACGTTTAGCGCGGTGATCGGCTTGCTGGCTGTGCTGGCCTTCCGCAGGTTGAAGAAATATCAGGCCAGCAAAGATGCTGCGATTTCTTAAGCTTTACCCCCTTGACAAATGATCCGTTAATTGCCTAAAATTAGAACATATGTTCTAATTACGATTGAGCTGTTGTGCATGCTGCTCAGGAGGATGCTTTTATGACAAGAGTTTTGATCTTTAAAACACCGGACGCCTTCGGTGTTTTGGAGGTGGACGCGCCGGCTGAACGCATTGTCAGTGCGATCAATCGTGGCGACTGGGAGGCTTACCTGCCCGGCGAACAGGGTCCGCTATATGCCCGGCAACAGGGTGCAGTGGTGGTCGTGACGAACAGCGCATCGCTGCAGAAGGAAGATCTGCCCAAACTCAGCCGCCGCGAATACCAGGTGCTGGTGCTGCTGGGCGATGGTCTGACCACGGCTGAGATTGCGCTGCGGCTGGGTCTGCGTCCGCGCACGGTGCGCGGTTATGTGGCCAGCATGAAGGTGCGCCTGGATGCGCAAAATATCCAGCAGCTGGTCGCTCGCGCCGTGGCTCTGGGGTTGTTCAGGCCAGAAATGTGATTCCGCTTGCTGTGCTTCAGCCCCTTCCGCTGCACTTCAGGGACGATGAAGCTCAAAGCTGATCCCACTCACTGCGCTCAGCCTCTTTCGCTTCGCTGCTCCCACTCGCTGCGCTCGGGGACGATGAGGGGTTCCGCTGCGCTTCAGGGACGATGAAGCTGATCCCTAATTCCTAATTCCTATTTCCTGATTCCTGTTCCCGAATTTGTTCTGTAAACACGATTTAGGACGTGTCACTATTCACTATTCACCATATTAAAACCAAAGAGGCTGCTTTCTTCAAACAGCCTCCGGTTTGAGCGTTGGTTAATTGTATAACTACTCTTCAATGATAATGATGGCTTCTTCTGGGCATTCTTCCACGGCTTCCCGCACAACCTCTTCATATTCTTCCGGGATCGGGTCAAGCAGAACCTCAGCGAAGGGCTCATTGGCTAAGCTGAAAACCTCGGGAGCCAGACCTTCGCAAATACCACAGCCTAAGCACAGATCTTCATCAACTCTTACTCTCATCAGTCATCTCCTAATCACTATTTGATTTAAGTTGGACAGGGGAAGACCAGCCTGGCGGGCGATCTTCCAGTACCGAAAGGTACACTTGGATTAAATCCAGCGGAATTATACCACATGGCGTATTTATTACCAGTGATTCTTAACGTATAATGACTGACATATTTCCGGTTTTTAAGCTGGGTTGCTGCTTCCCGGCGGTTGGATAGAAGGTTTGATGAGATCACTGCTGTTTAACGGTTTAACAAGACTTCCCTATGGACTTGCAGGGACCGTGTACCGCAGCCCGCTGCCCTCCAGCCCATTGTTTGACCCGCGGGGACGGGTTCTGCCGGCTTATGAGCGGCACGGGGTGGACACCGTCGTTGTGCTCAATGAGATCGAGGAATTGCAACGCCTGTTGGGACAGGACCTGCTGGGATATTATCGGCAGCTTGGTTATGATGTGATCCACGCGCCAGCGCCGGATTTTAACGTCTTCCAGCCCGAGGTGTTGAAATTGGCGCTCAAAGCGACCCTGGCTGCGGCTGAAGCGGGGCGGACGATTGCGATCCACTGCCATGCAGGCATTGGGAGGACTGGCACCCTGGCAGCCTGCCTGGCGAAGACCGTTTTCGGCATTTCGGGTGAGGATGCTGTCACTTGGCTGCGGCAATTTATCCCGGAAGCGGTTGAAGGTGGGTTGCAGTACCGGTTCGTGCTGGATTTTTCCTGGGGGGAAAACTAAGCGTCGTTTTTTTCGATAACCAGGGTTCCTGAGGGCCCCATCAGCACCTCCTCCCATTCGGTGACCTCTACGAATTTCAATTGCTGCCCCGATGTGCCGACCTCGAGGGTATCCCCTGCAGTGACGAATACATCCTCTTCGTATAGATAATGAAACACGTTGATGAATAGGCGGATGATGTCATCCGCACTTTCAGCGGGTTGGACACGATAAGCCAGGTCGGGGACATCGAAGATGTGGTGGCCTTTGGTCACCAGCCAGTAACCCTGGTCATCGGTGAAGAAACGCACATAGCCGAACCACAGGTTGTAGGGGATTGACTGGCGGAAGCTGGCGATGCTGGCTGGCTTTAAAAAGTCTGCCGGGGGATGGGCGGTCCAGGCATTGGTGTTGACGATACCCAAGAGGTCTTCATTTGCAAAGGCGCAAGCCAGGCGATAGAGGGCGATCATCGTTTCGACGGGGTTGTGATGCCCCCGGTAATAAACCAGGCTGATATGGGCGCGATGCTGGCGCATGGCGGCTTTGATCTGCGCCTGCCAGGGCGAAACCATCACGGTGTAATCGATCACTTCAGGGGGCAGGGGAATTGGCAAACCTGCGATCAAAAGCTCATGACCATCCAGGCTTGCCCGGCCGATGCTCTTGTTGGGGTCTTGTTGAACCCAGGTGAGGTTGCTGGCACCCTCAGCGCCCAGGCAGCGCTGCAGCGCCGCCTCGTCGGGAATGGGCAGTTGATCGGATGCGTAGATCAGATGCAGTTCGGGGTGTTTGGTGGGTGGGTAAGCCTGGATTGAAGTCATGGCACGCTTCCTGATGATGGGTGTGGTTTGATTATCTCATAAACCGGGCTTATTTCAAATCCAATCGGTCTGCTGACTGACAGAAAGGGCGCAAAATGGTAAAATTGGGCTGAGATTGGAGAAACCGATGGAAACAATTTTCAGCATTGAATACACCCCTGAAAAAAGGGATTATGTGCGCGCTTCGCGCATCCTTTCGCGAAAGTCGCCCGGGTTTGTTGCTCTGGCGGCGATGGTCGTGTTCATTGTTCTTGCCTCCGGGGTGGCGCTGATCTTTCCCAGGCTTGCTGGTGAGACTTTACGGGGACTGGCGCCCTTTATGCTGGCGGCTGGCTTCACCTATCTGCTGTACATTGGTTTTCTGATTCCCAGGCAACTTAATAAGGCGTATGAGAGCAAAGCGCACATGCGTTTGCCGCGCCGGTTGAGCTTTTTTGAATCGCACTTGATGATGGCAATCGGCGACCAAAGCGTTAATCTGCCCTGGGAAAATTTAACCCGGGTGTTCAACAGCGGGAATGATTTCATCATGATCTTCCAGGTCGATGAGCAGGTGATCGTGTTTATTCCCAGCCGGGCGCTTGAAAGCCAGGCTGCTTTAGAAAATCTGCAAAAATATATTTATTGAAAAATCAATCCTGATGATATAATGACCATCATCAAGCTCTCGGCATGCTTGAAAACCAATCCTTTCCCGGGTATTGATCAGCGTGCGGAACGCCTGTTGGTATCACCTGGATCGATTATCCTCGATTATCACCATAAAAATTGAAAGGAGCACACGATGAACTTGATAACCCTGTTAATCTCTGCGGCGATTGGGCTGGTCGTGGTGTTGTTTTTCCTGGTTGGCTTTGTTCTTTTAAAGACGGCGCTGTATTCCCCTCCACAAAAGAAGGTTAAGCCGCGCGAATTTCCTTATTTTGACGGCAAATCGGTTGCTGAGCGTCTGGGTTTGGCGGTGCAGTACCGCACGATTTCCTATGATGACCCGCAAAGAATTGATGAAAATGCCTTCTTTGGTCTTCATCGCCTGTTTAAGACGCTTTACCCGCAGGTGCACACGCACCTTAAATTGGAGACGGTCAATAACCTCAGCTTGCTGTACACCTGGAAGGGGAGCAAACCCGATCTGCAACCGATTATGCTGATCTCGCATTTGGATGTGGTTCCGGCTGATGAGGACGATCCCGCCTGGGAGCACCCGCCCTTCAGCGGCGAGCTGGCTGACGGCTATGTGTGGGGACGGGGCACGCTGGACATCAAAAGCGGTGTGATTGGCATTTTAGAAGCCGTGGAATACCTGTTGAAGCAGGGCTTTGAACCGGAACACACCGTTTACCTGGGCTTTGGGCATGATGAGGAAATAAGCGGCAAGAACGGCGCGGTTGCGATTGCCGCCCTGCTTAAAGAACGCGGGGTGACGCTTGGCTGCTTGCTGGATGAAGGTGGTTCGGTTTATGAAGGACTTTTACCGGGGGTTGATGCGCTGCTGGCGATGATCGGCATCTCGGAAAAGGGGTACCTGAGCCTGCGCTTGAGCGTGACCCAGGACGGCGGACATTCTTCGATGCCGGCTACGCCAACAGCGATCGGTATTCTTTCGCAGGCCATCGCCAGGCTGGAAGCGCAACCGATGCCGGCGCGCCTGGAGGTGGTTGAATTTTTGATGAGCTACATCGGGTCTGTACTGCCTTTTTCCCAGCGGATGGCTTTTGCCAATACCTGGCTGTTTGGCGGGCGCCTAAAAAAGGAGCTGTCGCGGTCGAACCTGATGAATGCCAGCATCCGCACCACCACCGCGCCGACCATCATAAATGCCGGCGTCAAGGATAACGTTTTGCCGTCAAAGGCTGAGGCTGTGGTTAACTTTCGCCTGCTGCCCGGGGATGATCTGGCCAGTGTATACAAAATGGTACTGGAGCGCATCAACGATAAGCGGGTCAGCGTGATGCCCTTTGCTGGCGAAGTACTCGCCGGTTCTTCGGGATGGGACCCATCCCCGGTAGCTGATGTTGAATCGCCGTATTTTCTTCGGCTTTCCCGGCTGGCGCGGGAGGTCTTCCCGGGTGCGCTGGCGGCGCCCTTCCTGGTGATTGGCGGCACCGATTCCCGCCATTATGCATCGGTGACGGGTAACGCATTCCGGTTTTCACCGGTTATCCTTGACAAAGCCGGTGTGCAGAGTGTGCACGCCGTCAACGAGCGCCTGTCGTTTGAAAATTGCGCAAAAATGGTCAGTTTTTACACGGCTTATATCCAGGAGATGTCGACACTGCCCGGTGAGTTGGACGCAGGGAGCAGCATGGCTGAATCAGGCGATGAGGAAATCCAGGAATTGATTGCCGATTCCATAGCATGGGAGGATGATGAAGATATCCCGATCCCTTCGTTTGAAGAGACCATGGCGTTTGGCGCTGAAGTGGGTGATGCTGAACCTGGGGAAAGCGAGGATGACTTCAGCCCAGAAGAGTAGGCGGTAGCGCATTTTGCGCATGGATCGCGGCAGGATTTAGCGTGACCTGCCGCGCGTTGTCATTGTGAACGCGACACAGCGGAGCAGCTGCGTGGCGCCCTTCTCACTACAGACCCACGGGGTTTGAGTGGCTAACAGCGGGTGACGCTGGGGGGTGAAGTCTGGTGGCACGTGACGGAAGACCGAAGATCGGGGGATTGATATTCTGGTTTAATCCAGTCAATGCTAAGTGACGGAAGACCGGGGGATTGATATTCTTTTCGCCTTTTTCCATAAGGATAAACATTAGTTACGACGAACCGTTGTGCTACCAGCTATGTATTCACTGAAGCGGCGCAAGCGGGATCGGCTATGAGCTATCACCTATCACCTATACCATGCCCCGAAGGGCTGATTTCATTTTCTATTAATTTGATTCAGACATTTTCCCAGGAAATTAAGATCTACTAAGTTTCAATGCCCCGAAGGGCTGATTTCATTTTCTATCGAGGTAGGCGGTATCGCACTGCCTGGTTTGAGAGAGTTTCAATGCCCCGAAGGGCTGATTTCATTTTCTATCCTGATGTCAATCAAACCGCCGACGCATGGCTGTTCCAATAGTTTCAATGCCCCGAAGGGCTGATTTCATTTTCTATCTCTTTGGGGCCGCCCTTTTAAGGGGGGCAAAGGAAACCGTTTCAATGCCCCGAAGGGCTGAATTCATTTTCTATCGCAAGGACGGAGGAATTGCCTTTGAGAAAGTTTCTTAAGTTTCAATGCCCCGAAGGGCTGAATTCATTTTCTATCGGGGATATAAAAAGCGGGAGAGTGTTCTCTCCAGCATGTTTCAATGCCCCGAAGGGCTGAATTCATTTTCTATCGGGGATATAAAAAGCGGGAGAGTGTTCTCTCCAGCATGTTTCAATGCCCCGAAGGGCTGAATTCATTTTCTATCGGACGGCATATGGAAGGCAGAGGTATGCGGATATGGATCTGTTTCAATGCCCCGAAGGGCTGAATTCATTTTCTATCAGGTTATGAGTATTTGGGATTCAGATCAAGTTGTGTCATGGCAAGAGTTTCAATGCCCCGAAGGGCTGAATTCATTTTCTATCATGCTATTCTCATGGGGTATGGCTTCAATGTTCGTGTGTTTCAATGCCCCGAAGGGCTGAATTCATTTTCTATCGGACGGCATATGGAAGGCAGAGGTATGCGGATATGGATCTGTTTCAATGCCCCGAAGGGCTGAATTCATTTTCTATCAGGATGTTAATACATTCTATCCTCGTAATAATAAGCTGTTTCAATGCCCCGAAGGGCTGAATTCATTTTCTATCGCGCGCCAGTGATGATCGCGTGCCCGGAGTGCGGTGGGTTTCAATGCCCCGAAGGGCTGAATTCATTTTCTATCGAAATACGTTGTCTCCGTCTCGCACGGTGATGCGTATCGGTTTCAATGCCCCGAAGGGCTGAATTCATTTTCTATCATACCCCCCAGGGGGGAAGGGTGGTACAAAATATAAATGGTTTCAATGCCCCGAAGGGCTGAATTCATTTTCTATCTCTCACATACAGAGAGCTAATAGAGTCCGCTAAAGCGTTTCAATGCCCCGAAGGGCTGAATTCATTTTCTATCGGCCGGCTCAAAAGGTCGGTCTGGTACTGCCACGGAAAGGTTTCAATGCCCCGAAGGGCTGAATTCATTTTCTATCCGGGGATAAATCCCGCACCATCACCAAAAGCGCTCGTAAAGCGTTTCAATGCCCCGAAGGGCTGAATTCATTTTCTATCCCAAACACAAAGTAGAGGCGTTTCACGTGCCTGGGCACAGTTTCAATGCCCCGAAGGGCTGAATTCATTTTCTATCTATACGGATACTTGGGCGCAAAGCCCGAGCTCCGCTTCGTTTCAATGCCCCGAAGGGCTGAATTCATTTTCTATCAAGGTCTATCCTCTATTCGATCGAGAATGAGGACTGCGCGTTTCAATGCCCCGAAGGGCTGAATTCATTTTCTATCGCTCCAGAGCCTCCCCATTCTCCTATGGGTGGTAGAGGATGGGTTTCAATGCCCCGAAGGGCTGAATTCATTTTCTATCGCTTTCTCGGCGCTCATGCTGAGCTGCTTGCACATCGTTTCAATGCCCCGAAGGGCTGAATTCATTTTCTATCTGCAAGATCTACGGTTATTATAGCATACTTTTTTGATGTCAACCCATATATGGCATTAATATCGCATTCCGGGCGACTCATTCTATATAAAAAACGCCGAGTCGCCCGGAAATTTTGTGAGTTGACACCCATATACGGGGGATAAAAACTATTTCTGCCCCAATATATGGGGGTAAGGACGAAATATTTCCGGGTGACTCGAATTCCCTCACAACCCCCCGAGTCGCCCGGAATTTTCTCGAAAACAGGGCCTGTTTCAAACAATGAACACATCCTTTTCCGCCAAAATCTCTACCCGACCCATCATTTCCGCCTTGCGCTTACACCTTTTACACAACCGATCATACCGCACATGATCCCCTTTTGGGCGATTCAGTATTTAACCGATATATTCATCTCGATCCTTTCTTTATTGGTCAAGTCGAATCCGATCAATAATGCTTCAACCTCCGAAGGCTTTATTCAATATGTGACAAATAACACCCCAAAAATGGCCCGCTGCCCGCTTCGCAGTCCCCGAGCGCAGGCGCTCTAATACCCTTGCAGGGCACACGGAATGCTTCGCGAAGCGGGATCAGCTAAATCTGCCGCTTGCGGCAAGAATTCCCCTTAAACTCGCCGCTTTTGACGGATTGAATTCTCCCTTGTTCCCTGCTATCATATAGCCATAACAGAACAAACGTTCTATTTATGAACGGCCCGGGTGACCCAAGCCCTGACCTTTCCTCTTTATAGCGCTTTGCGAGGCGCCCGGACCGTTCTCTTCCAGCCGGAAGATATTTTAGACCTGGAGGTTTTTTCACCTGATGACGAGCAAAGCACAACCTGGCGACCCGTCTGACTTTTACAGCCACCACTATACCCGCGCCGAACTGGCCGACCTGGACCGCGCCCTGGGCGATTCCCTGCGCGGAGAGATCGGCATGCTGCGCACGGTGATGCGGCGCTTTTTTGAGCGCGTCAGCCAGGAGGCTGATGACAGCAAAGCCCTGGCGGAGGCGCTGCGTGTTCTGGGGTTGAGTGTAACCCGCCTGGCGCGGGTTATCCAGGCAGAGCGGCAATTGCAGACTGGTGGGGCGGATGATTTGGGCGATGCGCTGACCCGCAGTATGGCTGCCGTTCTGGAAGAGCTGCGCGGCGCCACCGCCGGCGAGCGGGGGTCGCATGGATGAACGGCTGTATGCATTGCTGACCGAGCAAATGAAGCACGCTACCGACTTGCTCTCGGCGCAGATTCAATCGCTGGAGGCGAAGGTGGTGTACCAGACCGATTTGTTCCATCAACGCCTGACGCTGCTGGAGGAGTGCATGCGCGACCATGAGATGCGCCTACGAGCAGCCACCGAGGGCGTGACGCAGTTCAAACTCTTTTCCGGGCTGGCTTCGGGCAGCTCGGGCTTGATGTCGCTGGTGGCGTTGATCAAGGCTTTTTTAGGAGGTTAGCTTGGCTGAATTGGATCCCCGGTTGCAGATTTTGGCTCGAGACGTGGTTCACTTTGCAAGCTATACCAGCGGACTGCAGTTGCGCAGCTACCAGGTCGATGTGGCGCGGGCTGTGGTGCGCTCGGTGATCGAGGGCCTGGGACTGACCTTCGTGGTGATCCTGCCGCGCCAGTCGGGTAAGAACGAGCTCCAGGCGCAGTTACAGGCCTATCTGCTGACGCTGTTTTCGTGTCAGCGTTCCGGGATGGTGCAGGTTTCTCCGACGTGGAAGCCGCAGGCTGCCAATGCCATGTCCCGGCTGGAGGCGGTGCTGAACGCCAATGTCGTCATCAAAGACCGCTGGAAAAAGCATCACGGGCATATCTACCAGGTGGAAGGGGCGCGGCTGACTTTTCTATCGGGTTCACCCACGTCCAATATCGTTGGCGCCACGGCTGATCTGCTGCTCTCGATCGATGAAGCTCAGGATATCCAGACCGACAAATTCGATAAGGAAATCGCGCCGATGGCGGCCTCCACGCATGCCACGCGGGTATTGTGGGGCACCGCCTGGACGGCGAACACACTGCTTTCGCGGGAGGAAGCCGCCGCGCTGGAATCACAGAAGCAGGACGGCATCCAACGTGTTTGGAGGCTGGATTGCGCCGATGTGGCCCGCGAGGTGCCCGCTTACGGCAGGTTCGTAGCCGAGCAGGTGGGGCGGTTGGGGCGCAATCACCCCATGGTGCGCACCCAGTATTATTCCGAGGATCTCGACGCCGAGGGCGGGTTGTTTTCGCCCGAGCGGATGGCTTTGCTGCGGGGAGCGCACCCGCCCCAGTTGACCGCCCGCCCCGGGCAGTTGTACGTAATGACGCTGGACCTGGCCGGCGAGGATGAGGGGGGCGGATTGGGCGAGATTTTGCGGGTCACGAGCGCTCGCGATGCTACCGCGCTGACGATTGCGCAGGTGGACCTGACGACGATGGTCAACACGGATTGTCCCCTGCCGACCTACCGGATCGTCCACCGGCGGTTGTGGGTGGGAGTGAAGCACAGCAGCCTGTTCATTGAGATCACGCGCCTGGCTGCGGACTGGTCGATCCGATACCTGGTGTGCGATGCAACCGGCGTGGGCGCGGGGCTGACGTCATTCCTCATCCAGGTGCTGGGAGCACGGGT
>JALOAH010000014.1 GCA_023228865.1 Porticoccaceae bacterium
TCACGGTGAGCAGGGAGCCATCCCCATGAAGAGGTTGCATCCTCCCCTGCTGTTGATGGTCCTACTCTCAAGCGCCCTGTGTCTCGCCGATCAGCCGTTGATCGTGGTTGAAGACCGTGGCGGCACTTCGGCTCTGCCCTACTATCAGGCTCTAAACCTTGGCCACAATATCTCCCGTAGTAAGCAGCAAACACCCCTCGCTAGGCAAAAATATAAATCCGGCCCGTACAGCGAAGCGGACATGCTCCCGGTACGGACGCCGTCATTGACGCCGGACAAGGTCACGCCTCGGGCGATTCGGTCACCGGGCATGACACCGTTCTTCCTGGTCGGCATCGACCCACACTCCCGCGCCTGGTTGCGCCAGCAGGCGGACGTATTGCGTAACCTTGGCGCCATGGGGTTGGTGGTGAATGTGGAGACGCTGGACGCGCTGGAACAGCTGCGTGATTCCGTGCCGGGCCTTACCCTGTCGCCCGTCTCCGCCGACGACCTGGCCGGACGGCTGGGTTTGAAACACTACCCCGTGCTGATCACGGCCACGGAAATCCGGCAATAATGTCCCAGGCGCAGGCCATGGAGGTGCTGTTACGCCCTGCCGTGGAGCTTTATACGGTGGCGGCCTGTGTCGGCGCGGCTTTTCTCTGTATCGCCGCCCCCTGGTCTCTGGCACTCAGTCCGTTACTGGGCATTGGCAGCGCATTGGCGTTTCTGACCTTTGGCGCGGTACGACTGCGGCAGGCTTGGGCCATATTGCGCTACCGCCGTAACCTGCGCCGATTGCCCCGCTATGTCATGAGCAGCCGACGCGTGCCCACCAGCCGACAACGGTTGTTTATCGGCCGGGGATTCCGCTGGGACCAGCGCCATACCCATCGGCTGTACCAAACCTACCGCCCGGAATTTCGCCGCTATGTCGAACCCACTCTGGCCTACCGTATCGCTCGGCACTGGGAGACCCGACTGCAGTTGTCGAGACTGCCGCTGGCGCCACTTGCCCGCCTCACCACCTGGGACCACCCCCTCAACCCGGTGCGCCCGCTGCCACCGGTGGGGGGCATGCCGCGCCTACACGGTATCGAACCCCGTGAATACGATGTCACCCTGCCACTCGACGAACGCGTCGGCCATACTCTGGTGCTGGGAACCACCCGGGTGGGCAAGACCCGTCTCGCGGAACTGCTAATCACCCAGGATATCCGTCGCGGCGAGGTCTGCATTGTGTTCGACCCGAAGGGCGATGCCGACCTGTTGAAACGGATGTATGTGGAAGCGAGGCGGTCGGGGCGTGACGGTGAATTCTACGTGTTTCATCTGGGATGGCCCGATATCTCCGCCCGCTACAATGCGGTCGGGCGGTTCGGGCGGATTTCCGAAGTGGCCACCCGTATCGCCGGCCAGTTATCGGGGGAAGGGGACAGCGCAGCCTTCCGGGAATTTGCCTGGCGGTTCGTCAATATCATTGCCCGTGCCCTGGTGGAGCTCGGCCAGCGGCCCGATTACCTGTTGATCCAGCGACATGTGATCAATATCGACGCCCTGTTTATCGAGTACGCGGCGCACTTCTTCGCGCGGCATGACCCTAAAGCCTGGGAGAGTATTGTTCAGCTGGAATCCAGGCTCAATGACAAAACCATACCCCGCAATATGGTGGGTCGCGAAAAGCGCGTGGTCGCCATCGAGCAATACCTGTCCCAGGCGCGGGTATACGATTCCGTGCTGGACGGCCTGCGCAGCGCCGTGCGCTACGACCGCACCTACTTCGATAAAATCGTCGCGTCACTCCTGCCGTTACTGGAAAAGCTCACCACTGGCAAAATTGCCCAATTGTTGGCGCCCAACTACTCCGACCTCAACGATCCCCGCCCCATCTTCGACTGGCTGCAGATCATCCGCAAACGGGCGGTGGTGTATGTTGGACTGGATGCCCTGTCCGATCCGGAAGTGGCCGCAGCGGTGGGTAACAGCATGTTCTCCGACCTGACTTCGGTGGCGGGCCATCTGTATAAGCACGGCGTGGACGATGGTCTGCCGTCTACCCATTCCCACGACAAACCGGCCATCAATGTCCATGCCGACGAGTTCAACGAGCTGATGGGGGATGAGTTTATCCCGATGATCAACAAAGGGGGTGGCGCGGGCATTCAGGTCACCGCCTATACACAGACGCTCAGCGATATCGAGGCTCGGATTGGCAGCCGCGCCAAAGCCGGCCAGGTCATCGGCAACTTCAACAACCTGTTTATGCTACGGGTGCGGGAGACCGCCACCGCGGAATTGTTGACCAAGCAGTTGCCCAAGGTGGAGGTCTACTCCACCGCAGTCGTCAGCGGTGCGACGGACAGCTCCGACATTCACGGGCCCACGGATTTCACTTCCAATACCCAGGACAGGCTCACACCCACCGAAGTCCCTTTGATCGAACCGGCCCATATCCTCGGTCTGCCCAAGGGGCAAGCCTTCGGCCTTATCGAAGGCGGGAACCTGTGGAAAATCCGCATGCCACTGCCCGCACCGGATCGCGACGAAGCGATGCCCGAGAGTCTCCAGGCTCTCGCCGGTTATATGCGGCAGCAGTATGCAGATTCCGGTAACGCATGGTGGAGCAGCACCCAAGCTATAGGCGAACCGATTCTGTCTCCGGATCTCTTTGAAACATCGGATCCATCCTCGGGTAATGGTTAGAGAGGTGCACGATGGCAGATCCGGCCAACGTGGCCGCGCGGCAACAAACCCGGCAACAGGGCCTGCTCCTCAGGCTAATCACACTGCCCTTCCGGTTTCTCGGAGTGCTGTGCGGCTCCCTGCTCCTATTCATTCTGATTGAGTGTGCAGGTATGTACCTGTTCTGGGAGAACCAGAGCTGGCACCACGCCCGGGATATGCTGCATCGCGAACTCAACAATCTCGACCGTCGGTTTACCCGCAGCATTGTGGTTCAGGAGCCGGGACGGACGATCACCAAATGGGTGAATACTGGCCACGATTTTCTCTTCGTAAGAACCGGCCTGTTGCAAACGGCAAAGCATTCCGCGCAGTCGTCCCACGACACCAAAAACCACTCGGTACGGGATTTTCGCTATTATCTGACACAGGCTTACGCCCATATGCAACGCTGCCTGATCGCGGCTGCGTACGCCACGCTCGTGTTTGGGGTCCGATTATGCGTGCTGAGCTTGATGATCCCGCTACTGCTTATGGCGATGTTTGTCGGCTTGGTGGATGGCCTGGTCCGCCGCGACCTCCGACGCTTCGAAGCCGGGCGCGAATCCGGTTTCATCTATCACCGCGCCAAGGCCAGTCTGGTCCCCCTCGCTGTATTGCCCTGGGTTGTCTATCTGACGTTTCCGATTAGCGTCAATCCGCTCGCTATTATTCTCCCGGGAGCGGTGCTGCTGGGTGTGGCTGTTGATATTGTTGCGGGGAGTTTCAAGAAGTACTTGTGATCCTTTTGATCATTTATTGAACAATATTATTCAGTAATTAACCGCAAGAGTTGCTTCGGATCATCAAAAGAGGGGGTGTCAGAGACTCGATCTACGTAGATCACAAGGCAGTACCGGGCAAGTTTTTCAGCTGTAGCTCGCTCGACGGACCAATCTTTACCAAGAGATTCATTTTCGCCATGAATCATTCGATTCCGCCCAATTTCATATATCTGTTCGACGACTTCCTTCATTGTCTTACCATCCCGAGTCATTACCGTATTTTCATCTATGGCAAAGCAGGATTTTATGAGTCTGCGGATTGCCTTTTGGCTTCCCTTTCGGCTGAAGTCACCGGTTAGAACTTCCATAGCAGCCGAAAGTTTGACAATAGCAATTTGGTCGACGGTTTCGCGGCAACCCTCGTAGAACCAAAGCAATGCATGAGCGATAGCATTCATTAGCTTGGGTCGCTTACTACCACTAACTGGATCAAGATAGGTCATGATCGCCTCTCCGGCGAGAGCAAAAAACCCGGCGAACCGCTCCATAATTTCCCTCAACGCTTCTCTACTCACCCAAGGCGCATGCAGTCGCTTGGAACCAATACTACCAGGGAGCATAAGCCCATCATGCGTGAATGAAAGCATTGTACCGTATTGGTATTTTTCGTCTGCACATAACCTGATCCCCTTCAATGCTTCTGAGGGTGTTTCCCAGATTAGGGACACTGTAGCCATGGCGAGACGAGCCGTTATCACTGCTTTCTGTAGTCCTGCTTCACCTCCAAACCCCGGGACCCTGACGGAACAGACATAAGGGCATTTCCCAATGGCTTGGAGAATAAATTTTTCGTCATTGGCGTCAGCGGAAGATTTCCTACTCTTCAATCGTTTGCCCTGCCATGCCTGAAGGATTCTACGACCTGTGACTTTCGAAATTGGCCCATCCGCAATTTTTTGCGAAAATCGTTCTATACGACCACCTGACACCACTCGAACCCATCGACCATCCGTCATCTTTCGATCAAGCCACATCTTTCGAGGTTCAAATCGAACTGGGCCAATATCAAACGGAGCGATGTCGTCATCACTGAAGAGTGTGCAACCGAAAGCATATTCCCGTTGCCCATTCGACGATATCCATTGAATTTCATTCGACAAAGCTTCCTCGACACTCTTCAGGACCAATTCTGCGTTTTGGCCGACATCTGCATCCAAGTCGATTTTGACCAACGCGGGGCCAAATGCCCTACGAACCATACTTCTTAAATCGTTTGCTGATAATTGTGTTTCCAACGAAGGGGCTCGCTTCATGAAGTGATACGCCACATCAGCGATCAGTTGGTCGGCCGTTTTCGTAATCGAAATATGCCGCCCATCACCAGCACCAATCATGCGGGGAAATGGGTCATCCTTGTCCCCTTGGAACTGTGGACATTCCTGGTGGATTCGAAGGTCCTCGATGATTCTTTTCACCAAATTATGCAAATCAGTCATTGTGGTTCTATCGCTCAGAAGTATCGGACAGGTACGTTGGATAAACCCTTCGTCCATCCTATTCCACAGAGTGCTCAAGGTGCCCAGCAACTCGAACAAAAAATGCCATCGGAATTGGCGCAATATCCTTCGCACGCCCAAACGTTAGTAACAAACGTCGCACCGCATTTCGTTCAAAGCCTCCCGACGGAACGGACAACTCTATATGCCCATCCAAAATCATTTCAGTGGTCGTTGTTGAGCGTTCCGCCTGCATACGTTCCGCCGCTTTCTTGAACTCCTCAGCGAGTTGACAGGCAGAAGTGTCACTCACATTATCTCGGAGAGTATTCGTAATACGGCGGATTTGTGTTCTCATCCCGCCACACTTGCCCGCCATTCGGGCTTCAAACCCTGAGTGGCCTTGGAGATTGATGGGAAAGATTATCGTTTTGGCAACATCAACTAGTGGTTGCCAAGTCACATCCGGTTTCAGGGATTCAGTCAATCGAGATCGTGCGTGGAGGTGATTCCAATGAACTCGCATATCGGTGTAGAGCGTTGATCCGGTTAACCCCGCCAGAAACATCGCTACTTCAAGGTTAAATCCCTTCACAATCCGTAGCTGGGCTCCAGCTTCCCCTGTCTCACTGGGTTGCAGAAGCGCTAAGGGATCTTGGGCAAGCTCCGACTTCATATGCACCACCGCAGAGTCAAGTTCGGCGGCGCTAAGTTCCGGGGAGAGTTTCCGTAGATACTCACGAAGAGATGGCTCGGGAAGCCTTTTGATAGACCGCATAAAATCGTCCTTGGCCAATTTTTTTGAAAGCCCAAAATCATCGTCGCTAGCCTTCCAATTCGCAGTGCGCTCCTCCGCCATTTGCCATACAATCTTCCTGAGTTCATCGTTAAAATCGTTCGGATCTGGCACCAGATGAATCAATCCAGCATCGATATACGGCTCAAGGATCAGCATCAACAATACATTTTTAATTGTTTGTTCTTTGTGTTGTGCCGGTGACATTACCGGGCTGTATTCGGGCCGGATAAACGACGGATTTACGAAGGGATTCGGGAGGATTATCTCATCGAAATATGGTAACCAGCCGGTAGCATTTCCTACTATGGTACGAGGATCCAGCGTACCCAGATATACAGCCCGGGAAATAGTTTCGCAAGGACGCGGCAACAGTTCCGCCAAGTCGGTATCACGTGGCCACAAACTCCCAAAGGCTTCATGAATCCGTTTGACCTGCTCATCACTCAGCTCGTGCTGCACATCCTGCCATGTCTTACCTGCATCAAGCCCCAAGATATCGGCGACCGCACGACAAAACATGAGGTTGCGCTCGCGAATTCCGTAAACTTTCCATGATGGCCGTTCTTGTTCCGGCAGGTGCATGCAACACTTCTTGTATTTACGCCCACTGCCGCAACCACAGGGATCGTTTCGCCCCGGAGGGGTCATATCCCGTTTCTTTCTCAGATATTGATGTGCTCCGGATGTACGACCGAATGCGTCCTGGTAATATGTAGGCCTATCGTCGTAACCAACATATATCTCGCCTCCAAACCGCCAGAGTTCATCACTCGGCAACAGAGTTTTGCCAATATCAGACCAATTACCGGAAAACTCCGTCTCTGGACTAAGCCATGATCTTTCCCCTGCCGCGACGTACTGACGAGCCCTCTGTTTCAGGAGGTAGTTGATTCCGATCACATCAGCGCGGGTTAATTTACGTGTTCTGATAAAGGCGTCCGTTCGCACCACGCCCGTCCCCCGATACCGTGCATTGGTTCGCGTAGCCATCAAATTTGCCTCATCGGGATTTTCCGCATATTCGAGATTCGTCAGAATAAGGCAATGATTCGCATCAAGCGCGAATACTGTTTGACTACCGACCATTTCAATCAGGGGGTCATATGGATAACCGCAAACTTCAGAATCCGGTGGACATGCGGGGTTGTAAATTGTAACGGGGTGATCCGTTACAATAAACTTCACGTCAGACTCGTCGGCCGACACTATCTCCCGAACACCCTCTGACCACATGATGCAATGCATGAGACGCAAGCCCTGCATTTCTTCCATAAGTTCTAGCTGCGTCAGATTCGAATATCGCACTTGAATCCAGTCCAGACCTTTCGGGGTCCGCAATTTTTGCGCATCCAAGTATTCGAAAAGTGATCGGAAGGATTTGTGTATGGCTACCGGGTCATTATCAGAAAGCGCACGAACAGCCTTTGCGCCTTCATTATCAATTTTACCAAATAGGTATCGCTCAATTTCATCGTTCAACACCTCTCCAAATTGAGTCGTATAGAGGTCCTGTGTCCAGAAGCAACTCTTTGGCCCCTGTATAGAAACAGCGCGATTTTCTACAATCCGACCATTGGGCAGCTCCCTTTTGGCTGGGTCAATATCGAGGTAATAAAGCTTGCTTTTTCCTTCGGCAAGGAATCGTCGTTGATACCAAATAGGCACATAATGGTTTTTTCGTGTCAGTTGGTGATCCATTGAAAGAGCCTTAATGTTTCAATAATGCGGCGGCTATTTCCATCTGCTCATGCTCAAAGGCCGACGCAAAATCTTCCAAATCCTCCCGCCGCATGCCCACTTCCGGGCCGACAGCAATTTCCCGCCAGCTCGCTACCGCCGCCTTCACTTCTGCCAGAACGGCCAGGGCATTGTCTTTATCCAGGGAAAAATAGGCACTCCGGGCCAACAGCATCTCCAGGTCGGTGATGGGCCCGTCTTGTTCCGACAGCCAGGTCTTGGATTCTCGCTCCTTGTCCGGGAAGGGGTTGATGTCGAAGGCCGGCGACAAGCGCCAGAGTCCGCGTTCTACATGCAGGAAGCCATGATTCTGCAGGTGGTCGTCCACGTTGGTGACCAGCAGGTTGAATACCAGGCGGCGCCAGAGCTGCTGCAAGTCTTGCGCAGGTGCGTGGCCATAACTGCGGATGGCGTCGGCGATTTCAGTGTAGCTGCGTTCCTCCTCACGTGAGGCCTGCAACAGAGAGGCCGCCGACTGGTAGGGAATCCGACCATCAGTGCCGCTACGGTCAAAACGGCGGATCATCGCCACCGGTATGCCCTCCAATTGAACGATACGCGCGATGGCGGCCTCAATGCCGGCGCACCGCGCCAGTTGCAGGGCCAACACTTCCCCTCGGGTGACGCTTCGGGTGTCACCCACACTTGGAAACTTGCCGATAGCGAGCCAGCCGTCTTCGTCAATCACCGTGCATTTGGGGCGCAGACCGCCCAACGACGTTCCTTTGCCCTGCAGGTAACGCAGATCCTCCAGGGTTTCCTGGCCGCGCTCTAGTGCCTGGCTGGCATGAAAAATTTTCCCGAGTTCGATCAATGGTGGTGTGCTGCGTCGCCCCTCCTCCACTGACCGGTGGTAGCGCCCGTCCCCGTCACGCAGGCGCAAGGCGCCTACCCGGCTGAAGTCATCGACCGCCAGTAGGTAATCCATTTCAGTGAGCGCGGGAAGACGCGGGTTCTCCTTCCGACGCTTGGCATGATCGCGGGCGATGACCCGTCGCCCCCAGACATCCGGTGCCGTATCCGCAATGGCACCATGGAAGACCGAATCGTGAGGAGAGGCCGCTTTGTGTGGCTGATATCCCGTCCCCAGGCGCAAGTCGGCGGAAACGTTGAACCGTTCCGGGTTGGACAACCACGATTCATCATAGGCGATGGCGCTGTTCTCACGTCGCCCCTGCTTTACGTACACGAGCTGGCCCACCGGTGTTCCGGCCTTGCCGATGCATAACTGAACCTGCTTGCGTATCGATGTGGTGGCAGTTCTCATGCGATGCGCCCTTTGTTTTTAGGATTTTTCATGACGCATTCATTCTCATAGTGCTTTGGGCGTGCCGCGCTTACTGCGCACGCGCTTGGGCAGGTTCTCATCCATCAGGGTCAGGCCAATCTCGTCGCTCGCGGTGTCCAGCAGCTGTTCCAGAGCCTGTATTTCTCCAAATACATGCAGGGCGCGGGCAAAGAAGTGGATCGGTATGCGGGCATCACCCTTCTCCATACGCTGAACCGTGGAAATCGATGCACCCATACGCTCGGCCAGCGAGGCCTGGGTGATATGGCGCCGCCTGCGTGCCAGGGATATATCGCTACCCAGCTTGCGGATAGCTCGCTCGACAGGCAGGGGAATCGGAGATTCCATTTAAAACTCCCAACAGATAGCAAATCTGTTTTTACACTTCTGATAGGAACGATTATATAGAACTTTAGGTCAAAATCAACTATCGGTCCAACCAGAACCATTATTCAAAATAGAACATCCAATAAGATGCATTATGTTCCATCGCCACTTACTGCCTGTTGTCATCTTGTTTACCCAGGCTAGCCCTAATGTTGAGAATGCCTCAGCCTCAATACAAAATCGCCACCTTCCCCGGTGTGCTCTCCCAGTGGCAACTACCAAAGCAGCTCTCCTGAGGATTAAATGTCTTCGCTTCCGAAGAAATCACCCTGAGCTCTCAACCTTCGCTGGCATTGTGCTCGGCTTACTGTGAAAGAGATAACCCATCAAGAATATCTTCATGGCCATGTCAAATACCGGGCGGCCTGTTCGACTATCAGGTGTTACAGCACTCGGTGACAATCAACACTCCGTAAAGGTAGTCTTCCGGCGTGTTCGTGAATATTGTTTTACAGCCAACTCAGAACCACTATGATGATTTGACAAGGAGAAAACCATGCAAAAAATCATTCCCCATCTATGGTTTGACAAGGAAGCTAAAGAAGCCGCTGAATTCTATACAGAGATATTTGAAGATTCAGAAGTTACCGATGTAACAACCCTGTACGATACCCCCTCTGGCGACTGTGAGGTTGTGTCATTCAATCTGCTGGGCTGTCCTTTCATGGCAATCAGCGCAGGTCCGTTGTTTACGCCTAACCCGTCGATTTCATTTTTTATCAACTTTGATCCGTCCCGCGATCCGGACGCGGCAAAAAAGATTGATAACGTCTGGGAGAAACTTGCCATAAACGGCACAACACTTATGCCGCTTGATCAATATCCGTTTAGTGAGCGCTATGGCTGGATTCAGGACCGGTACGGAATATCGTGGCAGTTAATTCTGACCGACCCTGATGGAAACCCCAGACCGCCCATTGTGCCGTGCCTCATGTTCGTCGGCGAGAACTGCGGCAAGGCCGAAGACGCCATCAAGCATTACACGTCCGTTTTCAAGGATTCGAAACAGGGTTTAATGGCCCGCTACCCCGCAGGCATGGAACCCGATAGGGAAGGAACAGTGATGTTTGCCGACTTTATGATTGGCGGCACCTGGATGGCAGCCATGGACTCCGCACATGAACACGGGTTTTCCTTCAATGAGGCAATATCCCTCATGATCAATTGTGATACGCAGGAAGAGATTGATTATTTCTGGGAAAAGCTTTCCGCCATGCCAGAAGCCGAACAATGTGGGTGGGTAAAAGACCAATACGGTTTATCATGGCAAATCTCTCCCACCATTATGGGAGACCTTTTAGGCGGCAGTGACCGGGAGAAAATAGCGCGGGTCACGCAAGTGATGCTGCAAATGAAAAAACTGGATATCGAAAAACTCATAAGCGCACAGGTTCACCCCATGAGAATGTACAGTCTTATCGCTATTATAATGCTGTGTATCACCTTTCCGGTGCAGGCAGAAAACACAACCGATCTTCCTTCAGGCACTTACACGCTGAATAAGAGTCATGCGAGCCTGGTGTTCAGTGTGAGTCATCTCGGCTTCACCGACTACATCATGACTTTCGATTCATTTGACGCCACACTTGAGCTTCATCCGGCGCAATTGGAGAAGTCATCCCTAAGAGCGACGATCAACCCTCTTTCCCTTGACCTTCCGAGCCCACCGGAAGGATTTACCGATACTATCCTGAATGATGAGCATTGGCTGAATGCCAAGGTGTTTCCCGAGATCACTTTCACATCCCGTCGGATGGAGTTAACCGACGAGAAAACCGTCAACGTCCACGGTGATCCGGAGATATTAGGCATCAGGAAACCTGTCGTTCTTGAAGCGGTTTTCAACGGTGGCTACAAAGGGCATCCCATGGACCCGAACGCCCGGATCGGATTTTCCGCCACTGCGTCGTTCAAGCGATCCGATTTCGGGATGACATACGGTCTCCCGGAACCTGGCACGACGATGGGCGTCGGCGATGACATCAACGTGATAATCGAAGCGGAGTTCACCGGTCCGCCGCTACAGGAAGCCGAGTAGTCACGTTCAGACTACGGATCATACTCCACCGACCGACTTCTCCGTTCGGATGTCTTTACGAACAAAGAGTACCAAGCGATAGTCCACTAATTCATAGCCTTTTTCCTTGGCGATGCGTTTCTGTTGTTCAATAATTTGTTGATCCCTGAATTCGATGATCTCGCCACTGTCCATACAGACCATATGGTCGTGACGCTCATCGCTCGCCAACTCGTACCGCGCCTGTCCCGTATCGAAATTGTGTCGAACGACCAGCCCGGCCATTTCCAATTGCGCGAGCACACGATAAATCGTCCCCACTGACATGCTGTCACCGGTCGACATCAGGCATTTGTAAATTTCTTCGGCCCGAAGGTGACGGCTCTCGGTTTGTGCGGAAGCCAAAACGTCCAATACTTTGATGCGGGACATGGTAACCGTCAGTCCGACTTTTCTCAGCTCTCGTTTTGGTGAAACCATCCTGGAATAAACCCTACCCATACCCAGGGACCGGCAAGCCCCGGACCTGAATTAACATTGTTTCCATTACAGGTAACGAACGAGGCCGATAAAAATTCAAGAAAACTGCAGGATCTCGCTGACTCTCATATCGCCAATACGGTTAACAACCAATCCTCTTTGTTTGCGGCGCGCCCCTGGGGAATAACGCAGCATTCCCCCGTACCGATTGATAGCGGACAAGTGTGATGGCCTTGTGTTCCAAGACAGTGTTCTCGACTTATTGCGTTGTGCTGGCGATTGGCATTGCCTCAAGCCATGCCGTGGCCAATGAACAAGCGCCAGCCAGCATCGATGAGCGCGCCCGCCTGGCGGCCATACTACGCCAGCTAAATACTGTTGAACGTCTGGTAGCCCGCCGAAGCGAGTCCGTGCGACCTGATGCGGCGCGCTACTACTTTGATTACCCCCGACTACTTGAGGATATCGACAGCATTCGTCGGGGTATTGACGCGTATCTGGTACCAGAACGGGCACAACCCCGGGAACCAGCACGTTTGATCGGCGATTACCAACGCGAATCGGTGCCGATGCCATGAGCCTGTCCGCCGACCAAGTCGCGGCCTTTCAGGCCAATGCCGGTTACTCACCCGACACCATGGCCACCGTGCTTATCAGCGCGGTCTTTGCCGTTTTGCTGCTGTGGGGAGTCTGGGCACTGCGCACCGCGTATGTGGGCTGGGCCGAACACAGCATCAACCAACGTCAGTTCCTCGCCGTGGCGATACGGTTTGTCGCCATGTATGTGATGCTGACGTTCCTTTTACTTTCCTGACCGTTTGAAAGGTGTTGCCATGACACAACGAGCTTTCTCTTTTTTTCCCCTCCCGGTCGGCAATCTGCTGGCCGCCATGCTACCGCTGCCGGTATTCGCGCAGTTGCCCACCATGGAAGATCCCTCCCGTGGTGCCGGCAGCGGCATCATGGAAACCCTGCAGAATTACGGCTACGACATTGTGATGCTGATTGCCCTGCTGGTGGTGGCCTCCATGTTTGTCGGGGTCTGCTACCACGCCTACACCCGCTATGCGGAAATTCATACCGGCCGTGCCACTTGGGGACAGTTCGGATTGACCGTGGCGGTGGGAGCGATTCTGCTGGTTGTGGGTATCTGGCTGCTCACCGAAGCCACCGGCATTCTGTAGAGCAGAACGATGTCCCCCGACCTGGCCAACAAGGAGGATGGCACCATCCTTTTTCTGCCTCATCGCCTGAATCGCCAGCCGGTGGTGGTTCGCGGCCTGACCGCCGATGAGCTTTGGCTTTGCGCGGGTGGCTCGGCAGCCATCGGCCTGACATTGGGCCTGCCGCTGGCCTGGCTGTTCGGCAGTATCGCCGTGGTCCCCAGTTTGATTGTCGGTACCAGCGCCATTGGGATCTTTTCCTGTGGCGGTGTGTTGCGACGACTGAAACGGGGCCGGCCCGAAACCTGGCTGTACCGTCAACTGCAGTGGCATCTGGCCCTGCGCTACCCACTGCTGGGCGATCACTTGGGAGCCAGAGACCTGATAACCCGCACCGGTTACTGGGCCACACGCCGCACCCCGAGACGGAGTACGCCATGAGCCGGTTCAAAAACGAAGTGACCCACCTCCGCGCCCATGTCAACACCCTGCGCCTTGGGCTCGCCGCCCTGTTCGTCCTCGCCATGGGACTGGGTGCTGGCTGGTGGAGTGCACCGCGCGACCTGACCATCCATATCCCCCCGGACCTGCGTTCGGGCAGCGTGCGCAAATGGTGGGAGGTGCCGCCCGCCTCGGTGTATGCCTTCACTTTTTATATCTTTCAGCAGCTCAATCGTTGGCCCAGCAACGGCGAGAAGGATTACCTCCGAAATATACACACCTTGTCCGCCTACCTAACCCCCAACTGTCGAGTGTTCTTGCAACAGGACTACGAGGAACGCCGTCAGGCTGGCGAACTTCGGCAACGGGTACGCGGTCTCTACGAAATCCCCGGTCGTGGTTATGGCGACAAGCCCGGCGCCCGCGTCGAAGCCATCTCGAACCGGGATTGGATCGTCACGCTGGATGTCGCCATCGATGAGTACTACGGCTCGGAACAGGTCAAGCGCGCCCTGGTGCGCTTCCCCCTGAAAGTGCTGCGCAGCGATGTCGATCCGGAGCAAAACCCCTTTGGCCTGGTACTGGACTGCTACAAAGAGACACCTCAACGGATTATGCCGCCGGACACCGGCTCCCAAGCCAATCCAGATACGCAGTCTCTGCCGGGGGGCACACCATGAGCCGCTCGAATCGCCTGGTGTCAGGCTGCTTCTGGCTGATCCTGTCACTCGCTGGCAACAGCCACGCCGTAGAAATCCTGCATTGGCAGCGCCTGCCCCTTACCGTTCCTCTGCACGTTGATGAAGAGCGGGTTATCTTCGTCAACCGCGCTGTGCGGGTGGGAGTACCCGCCTCACTGAATTCACGCCTGCGGGTACAAAGTGCGGGCGGCGCGATCTACCTACGAGCGAATGAACCCCTGGAAGCCACCCGGCTGCAATTACAGGATACCGACACGGGCGATCTGATTCTGCTCGATGTGGTGGCCACCCCGGCCGATGGCAACGAGGCCCCGCTCGAGTCCGTTCGCATCGTGACCGACTCTGCCGGAGGCAGCGATTCCGCCTCCGCTGCCGATGCGGGTGATATCCAGAACAAGCACCGCAATACTCCGATCCCCGTGGCCTTGACCCGTTATGCCGCACAAAGTCTGTATGCCCCGCTGCGCACGGTGGAACCCGTGCCAGGGCTATCCCGGGTCACTCTCAGCAGCTCGCTGAAGCTGGACAACCTGGCACCCGTTTTGCCCCTACGTGCCAGAGCCCTGGCAGCCTGGCGATTGGATAACTATTGGCTCACCGCGGTCCTGCTGACCAATACCACCGATCACTGGCTGGCGTTAGATCCCCGTATATTGCAGGGTGATTTCGTGGCGGCGACGTTTCAGCATACGACGCTGGGTCCCCGCGGCGAGCCCACCGATACCACCATCCTGTACCTGGTGACCCGGGGGCACGGCCTGGCGGACGCCCTGTTGCCGATGATCAGCCCGGTGGATGCGGCCACCAACCTGCCCAGAGGACAGGGAGCCGACAATGCGGAGTAATGGCCTGCTCAAATGGTTGATGATTCCGCTGGTGTGCCTGCTGGTCTTTGTCGGCCTGCGGCTGTCGTCCGACCAACAGCCGTCGCCAGCAACCGCGGATCGGCCCGGTAACCCGCTGACTCCCGAGGAAATGCAGGCCCTTGGCATCGAGGGGGACACCCCGCGGGACACCGTCGCCACACTGGTGGCTCAGGTCAAACAGCTGCGCGGTGAGCTGCAAACTGCACTGGACGACAACGAACGCCAGTCCGAGGAAAGCCGCCGCCTGCGCCAACGGGAAAGCACCATTGATCAACGGGTTCAGAGGGCGCTGGCGGAGGAGCGAAGCCGCTTTCAGCAGACCCGCAATGAAGTTGCCTCCGACACTCGGCAAACCCGAAGCCTGCTCAACGACCTTGAGCGTCGGCTCGAAGATTTGGGCGGTGCGGAGCTGCCGGTCGGGTTGGGGCTGGAGGGTGGCGGTATACCGGCAGTGAGCGGTATTCGCTGGATTGAACCGGACGATCAACCACCATCGGAGAGTACGGAGGAAACCACCGGAGGCAACCACCTGGGCATCACCAGCCCCTTCGCCTCGGCACCATCGGCTTCAAGGGCAGCGTCTGGGCCAACCGATACGGAATCAAAAACGCCGGTTATTAATGTTGCCGAACCTGTCTACACCGTCCCCGCCAACGCCACCTTGATGGGATCGATTTCGATGACCGCGTTGATCGGTCGCATTCCCATCGACGGTACGGTCAACGACCCCTACCCTTTCAAAGTCCTGATCGGCCCGGACAACCTGACCGCCAACGGCGTCGATCTGCCCGAAGTTACCGGCGCAGTGGTCAGTGGCACCGCCTCGGGGGACTGGACACTTTCCTGCGTGCGCGGCCAGATTCAGTCCATTACCTTTGTCTTTCGGGACGGCACCATCCGTACCGTCCCGGAAATCACGACGGATGAGAACCGAACGACAGGCAGTCGCAATACCCTGGGCTGGATCAGCGATCCCTACGGAATTCCTTGCGTCAGTGGTGACCGGCGCAGTAATGCCCAGCAATACCTGAGCTCCCGCGCGTTGATCACCGCTGCGGGCGCTGGGGCCGCCTCGTTTATCGACTCGGACAGCGGCAATGTCGCCTACGTCAGCAACAGCAACGGGACGCTGGGCACGGTCGGCATCTCGGGGGATGAAGCCATGGGCCGTATTCTTGCCGGCGGGGTGCAGGATATGTCCGCCTGGGTCAACAAGCTGTATGGCGAGGCCTTCGCCGCGGTCTATGTCCCGCCCGGTGCCGATGTCGCTGTGCATATTGAAAAACCCGTTGAGATCGACTTCGACCCCAACGGTCGCCGTGTCAACCATCGCCTGGGAGGTGCCGACCATGTGTCACCGCTGGACTAACACTGCCATCTGTCTGGTCGCCACCGCGCTCCTGGCCGGCTGTGCCACCCACAAGGAAGCGCTGCTGCCGCACAACGGCGAATCCATGTTGGACATCTGGCAGCGGGGAACCGGTGGCAGCTCCGGCAGCAGCCAATTAACGCAGCAACTGCTGGAAGCCCGGCTGGTGTTGCGCCGACCGTTGAGGGGCACAGAACTGGAAAATCCATCGGTGCATGCGCTCTATACCCGCAGCGCACAGAACGAGATCAAAAGCCAGTTTCACCGCCTCCCCGATCCCGACCTGGTGATGTATGTCTTTCCCCACCTGGCCGGTTCGGAGCCGGTACCTGTGCCCGGCTACAGCACGGTCTTCCCGTTTTACCGGCAGGTGCAGTACGCCCTGCCGGGAGAACGGGTAGAGGATTACTGATGGACTGGCGGTTACCCTGGCAACAGAGGGCGGCACCCGCTGAAGCTGGCCATTCCGGGAGCGATGCCTGGCAGCGCCACGTGGACCGTCTGGCCGCAGCGGGAATACCCGAACCCGGTACCGGCGAGGCGGCAACAGATCGCACAGCCACCCGAGCCGACGAAGCCACCCTGTACCACGTCAACCCCTCCTTTGCCGATCTCCTGCCCTGGGCGGAATACCAGCCCGATGCCCGCTGTATGCTGCTGGAGGACGGACGGTCCGTGGCGGCTTTCTACGAACTCACCCCCATCGGTACCGAAGGACGGGATAACGCCTGGTTGTGGCAGGCCCGTGACGCCCTGGAAAATGCCCTGCAAGACAGTTTCGACGAACTCGACGACAACCCCTGGGTGGTGCAACTGTACGCCCAGGACGAAACCCACTGGGATCGCTACCTGACATCACTGCGGCGCTATCTCCATCCCCGCGCACTGGGCACCGCGTTCAGCGATTTCTATCTCCGTTTTTTCACCCACCACCTGGAAGCCATCGCCAAGCCCGGCGGACTGTTTACCGATGAGACCGTGACCCGGCTGCCCTGGCGCGGCCAGACCCGTCGGGTTCGGCTGGTGGTCTACCGGCGCGCCGGCGCCGCCCGGCGGACACTGTCACCGGAACAGGCCCTGACGATCACCTGCAACCGGCTGGAGGGAGGCCTGCACAATGCCGGGGTTCGTGCGCACCGCTTGTCCGCCGCCGACATCCACGATTGGCTGTTGCGCTGGTTCAACCCCCAACCGGATTTTTTGGGGGACTCCCTCACCGACCGCGAGCGCTTTTACCAGCTCGCGGGCTATCCCGAAGAGGGAGAGAGCGATGAGATCGAATTGGCCTGTGGTCGGGATTTCGCGCAACGATTGTTCTTCGAACAACCCCGATCGGATATCGACAACGGTTTGTGGTGGTTCAACCGGATGCCCCACCGGGTCGTTACCCTGGATCGCTTGCGTATGCCCCCCGCAACGGGTCATCTAACCGGGGAGACCCGCAAAGGCGGCGATGCGATCAATGCGCTGTTCGACCAGATGCCTGAGGACACCATCGCGTGCCTGACCCTGGTGGCCACGCCGCAAGACAGCCTGGAATCCCGCCTCAATCACCTGGGCCGCAAGGCCGTGGGCGATACCCTGTCTTCGGAGCATACCCGGCAGGATGTGCAGCAGGCGCGGACCATTATTGGCCGGGCCCACAAACTCTACCAGGGGGCGATGGCTTTCTATCTCCGCGGACGGGACCAAGCCGAACTCGAGGCCCGTGGAGTGCAGCTCAACAACGTCATGCTCAATGCGGGACTGCAGCCGGTGCGGGAGGAGGACGAGGTCGCCCCCCTCAACAGTTATCTGCGCTGGCTGCCCGCGGTGTTCAACCCCGCCCAGGACAAACGCCAGTGGTATACCCAACTGATGTTCGCCCAGCACGCCGCCAATCTCGTCCCGGTCTGGGGTCGCGGCCAGGGTACCGGCCACCCCGGCATCACTTTCTTCAATCGCGGCGGCGAAACCGTCACCTTCGACCCACTGAACCGGCTGGATCGACAGATGAACGCCCATCTGTTTCTTTTCGGCCCCACCGGTTCGGGTAAAAGTGCGACGCTGAACAATATCCTGAACCAGGTGACCGCCATTTACCGGCCACGGCTGTTTATTGTCGAGGCCGGCAATTCCTTCGGACTGTTTGGCGACTTCGCCCAACGCCTGGGACTTTCCGTCCACCGGGTCAAACTCGCGCCCGGCGCCGGCGTGAGTCTGGCGCCCTTTGTAGATGCCAAGCGCCTGGTCGACACGCCCAGCCAGGTCTGGACCCTGGACGCGGATGCCATTGACGACAACCGGAACACCGATAACGACCAGGGTGATGAACAGCGGGATGTACTGGGCGAATTGGAAATCACCGCCCGGCTGATGATTACCGGGGGCGAGGACAAGGAGGAGGCGCGAATGACCCGCGCCGACCGCAGCCTGATCCGCCAGTGCATTCTGGATGCCGCTCACCGTTGCGCCGCTGATGGGCGACCCGTGCTGACAGAGGATGTACGCGATGCCCTGCGGGAACGCAGCCGGGGCACCGCATTACCCGAAATCCGGCAGGCCCGCTTACTGGAAATGGCCGACGCGCTGGAACTGTTTTGCCAGGGCATCGATGGCCAGATGTTCAACCGCCCCGGCACCCCCTGGCCCGAGGCGGACATCACCATTGTGGATCTGGCCACCTTCGCCCGCGAAGGCTACAACGCCCAGCTCTCCATCGCCTATATCTCATTGATCAATACCGTCAACAACATCGCCGAGCGGGATCAGTTTCTGGGGCGTCCCATCATCAACGTAACCGACGAAGGCCATATCATTACCAAAAACCCGCTCCTCGCACCCTATGTGGTGAAGATCACCAAAATGTGGCGGAAGCTGGGCGCCTGGTTCTGGCTGGCGACCCAAAACCTGGACGACCTGCCGAAAAAAGCCGAAACCATGCTCAACATGATCGAGTGGTGGATCTGCCTGTCGATGCCCCCGGACGAGGTCGAGAAAATCGCCCGCTTCCGAGAACTCACCCCCTCCCAGAAAGCGCTGATGCTGTCCGCCCGCAAGGAGGCCGGCAAGTTTTCGGAAGGCGTGATCCTGTCCAAATCCATGGAGCTCCTGTTTCGGGCGGTGCCACCCAGCCTGTACCTGGCCATGGCGATGACCGAACCGGAGGAGAAGGCCGAACGCTACCAACTGATGCAAGCACACGGCATCAGCGAACTGGACGCCGCCCTGCGGGTGGCGGAAAAAATTGACCGGGCTCGGGGCATCGCCCCATTGCCCCTGGATGACCTGACACCGAATGCCGGCTGACTCTGGTCAGCGACATGCCAAACAGCCGCGATCTGCAAGGCTGTGATGCGGACACACCGCATTGATCAACCCCGCTCGCACCGCATCCGATTCAGCGAGCGACTACTGCTCAAGCGGTAGTGGATGCCATTGATCCCATGTCCCGGAGGGCCCAGCCCTTTGGGAGGGAACCCTCCATCACTTTTCCGGAGGTTCCCATGACCACGTCCTTAGCAATCACTGATCCCATTGACGCAACACCCCATTGTTTATCCGACACCCGTCGGCGGGAAGAGCGCATCATCGAGCAAGCCATTGCCCTACTGGAACAACGGCTGTTCCAACGGGAGACCGCACTGCAGAATCCCAACGCGGTGCGGGAGTACCTGCGGCTTAAACTGGCCGGCAAGCCCCACGAGGTTTTTGCCGTCATCTTCCTCGACACGCAACATCGGGTGATCGCCTTTGAATGCCTGTTCACCGGTACCCTCGACGGGGCTTCTGTGTATCCCCGCGAGGTGCTCAAGCGGGTACTCGAACACAATGCGGGGGCGCTGATCCTGGCCCACAATCATCCGTCGGGGGTCTGCGAGCCCAGCAGTGCCGACAGAGCCATCACCACACGGCTGAAGGAAGCCCTGGCTTACATTGATGTGCGGGTGCTGGATCATTTTATCATTGGTGACGGTGTGCCCTTCTCGTTTGCCGAGTCGGGTTTGCTTTGACATCGACTATTCAATACTCGTTGATTAATCCAACGTCTACCATTCTCGGAACCGGGGCAGCCTGTTATTCAAGTTGCCCCGGTATAGAATGTCTGGTTGCGTATGGACTACGAAATCACCAGACGCCAAGGTTGCCCATCAACTACAGTAACAGCCTTATCGATTATTTGAGAATACGCGGTTTTTCTCATTACTTCCTGAATGATTCATCTACCTGAGCCGAAAACCACTGGATCAGAAAAACGACCCGCATTATGGAATGCTTAACTTCGCTCGCAACTTTCAATCAGCGAAAAGATACCCAATCTCCAAAGCTCATTACATCCTGATACTAAGCAGACCATCTCAAGCGCTTTCATTGCGCACCAGTGGTACTATCGTGCCCTAGAAAAACAGCGGGAACAGCCTTAAATGCGCGAACAACTGGAGCGCTATCAAGTCTGGCTTTATCTGGTAGCCATCCTGGCCGGCATGGCCATCGGCTGGATGGCACCAGAGCAGACCCGTCATTGGGAGCTGTTGCTGTGGCCGGCTCTGGGCGTTCTCCTGTATACCACCTTTACCCAAGTGCCACTGATACATCTCACGTCGGCGTTTCGTGATCGCCGCTTCCTGGCCGCTTTGCTGGCGGGTAATTTTTTCCTGATACCGGTGATCGTTGGCGCTCTCCTGCTACTGCTTCCGGAAGATCCCGCCATACGGACTGGTTTATCAGCTTTACCCATCTCGGTGGTGGGGACGGTGCCCGGGCCATCGCGGCCGCGCCGATCCTGCTGATTGTGCAGCTCTTTTTGCTACCCGTTTATATCTGGCTTTTCATGGGCAATATCGCCATTGAGCTGGCGATCGGCAGCCACTTGCTGCCGGCATTCTTCGGATTGATTGTCACCCCGCTGATCCTGGCCTGGTTAACCGAACGGTTGACGGAAAAGCACCCGCGAGCGCAAACTGGTGGGCTGGCTTGGGTGGCTGCCCGTGCCGTTGCTGGCATTGGTGGTGTTTCTTATTGTCGGCTCCCAGGTCAGCCTGGTGATCGACAATGGCGCCCTGCTGTGTTCGGCGCTCGTGGTTTTGTACTTTATCTGGTTGCCGCCGCTACCATCGGCAAGGGGCTCAGTGAGCTATTCGGGTTCACGCCCACTATCGGCCGCACCTTCACCTTCAGCTTTGGTACCCGCAACTCCTTCGTCATGTTACCGTTGGCCCTGTCCCTGCCGGAGCCCTGGCGTGCCGCCATCGTTGTCATCGTCTTCCAATCTCTGGTTGAGTTGTTCGGCATGGTGGCGTATCTGCGCTGGCTGCCGCGCCTGATCAGGCATTCCGACTGAGCCGGGAGCGCAGCCTTACCCGGCACAACAGGACAATTGAGTCACATCTCGGGTAAAGGTCTGGGCGCAGAGCTTGAGCCCTTCCACCATGGTCAGGTAGGGAAACAGCTCTTCAGCCAATTCCTGCACGGTCATATTGGCCCGCATCGCCATCACTGCCGTCTGGATCAGTTCTCCAGCCTCAGCGGCAACTGCCTGCACTCCCAGCAAGCGGCCTGAATCCTGTTCGGCCACCATTTTGATAAAGCCATGGGTGTCGAAATTCACTAAGGCGCGCGGCACGCTGTCCAAACTGAGCACGCGAGTATCGACCTGTAAGCCCTGCGTGGTCGCCCGCTCTGCCGTCAAGCCAACGGTCGCCACCTGCGGATCGGAAAAAATCACCGCAGGCATGGCACTGATATCGAGCATGGCCTCGCCACCGGTCATGTTGACCCCGGCCCGGCTGCCTCCGGCGGCGGCCACATAGACGAACTGCGGTTGGCCGGTGCAATCGCCTGCCGCATAGATACCCGGCACGTTGGTTTGCATTCGCTCATCCACCTGAATCGCGCCACGCACTGTCTTCACGCCAATCTGTTCCAGACCCAACCGTTCGGTATTGGGTGTGCGTCCGGTGGCGATCAACAACTGCTCTGCTCGCAATTCCCCGGCATTGGTATCCAGTATGAACTCTCCATCGGCGTAATCGACCCGGCTGGCCTGGGTCCGCAGCAATACCCGAATGCCTTCCTGCTCAAAGGCCTTCCGAATAACATCGCCTACAGCCGGATCGTCACGGGATAGCAACCGGCTACGCGCCAGGATGGTTACATGACTGCCCAGCCGCGCAAAGGCCTGGGCAAGCTCCAATGCCACCGCTGATCCCCCGATCACCAGCAGGCGCTCTGGGATGATGGATAGCGACAAGGCGGAGGTGGAAGTCAGGTACGGCGTATCGGCCAACCCCGCAATGGGTGGGATCGCCGGCCGCGCACCCGTGCCGATAAATGCCCGATCAAATTTGATCCGCCGCACTTCGCCCTCCGTGGTGGTGACGTCGAGCGCATTGGCCGTCACGAATTGCGCTGTTCCCTGGATCAGGGTAATGGCCGGGTTGTCACGTAGAATACTGGCATACTTGGCCTCGCGCAGTGCTTCCACCAATCCCTGCTGTTGTTCCAGCAATTTGCCACGATCCACAGTTGGCGCCCAGACATCAATGCCCTCGTCAAAGGGACTTTGGCGTCGCAAGTGCGCGATCTTCGCCGCTCGGATCATCGTCTTGGATGGCACGCAACCGGTATTCACGCAGGTGCCACCAAGGGTGGCTCGCTCGATCACGGTTACCCGGGCGCCGCGTTCCGTCGCTTTCAGTGCCGCGGCCATGGCGGCACCGCCGGTACCGATGACAGCAATGTGAATCGCTTGCGCTTCACTCATGACGGTTTCCTATCCGAAAATTACCCTACAATCTCATTACTTCTGATCTGCCGAGCTTTGTTTGAGGGTAGATGGATAACCGGCATTGGCCGTGGCCTCCGTCAACTCTGTAACGGAGGTTTGCGTGTCCTCGAAGGTGACCCTGGCTTCGCGCTGCTCGAAGCTGACATCGACCTGCCTGACACCGTCAACCCGCTTGAGCGCAGTCATTACGGTGATCGGGCAGGCGGCGCAGGTCATACCGGGCACATCCAGCGTGACGGTCTGCTCCGCGCCCCAGAGGGGTAGACTGAACAGGGCAAACAGTGAACTTACAAGTAAGGACTTTTTCATGTTGCGGACCTCTCAGTAAAACAGGGGTAGGACATAGGGGAACACCGCAGCGATGGCGATCAGTAACGCTACGAACCAGAAGGCGGCTTTGTAAACGCCATGCACCCTGGGTGCAGCGCACACATCGCCGGGTTCACAAGCCCTGGTGGGCCGGTATATCTGGCGCCAGGCCAACACCATGGCCACCAGGGCAGCGCCCAGAAAACAGGGACGATAGGGTTCCAATGCGGTTAAATTACCGATCCAGGCGCCGGAAAACCCCAGCACCACCAACACCAACGGTACCAGGCAACAGGCAGAGGCCAGCAAGGCTGCGACACCCCCGGCAAGCAACGAACCGCGTCCCGGTTTGGATTCAGGCATGGGCAAACCTCCTGTTGTTTTATTCACCACTGTGGCAAGCTTATCTCCGTAGTCGACTACGGAGTCAAGCAACGTGTCCGGTTCTCAAAACACATCCATGACCATCGGCAGTCTGGCCAAGGCCGCAGAGATAAACGTCGAAACTATTCGCTACTACCAGCGGCTGGGGCTGATGACAGAGCCTGAGAAGCCCTTAGGCGGGATTCGCCGCTACGACGAGGACGCGCTGGCACGGCTTCGATTCATCCGCAGGGCGCGATGGCTGGGATTCAGTCTGGAGGAAATCGGAGAACTGCTGAAACTCGAAGACGGCACCCATTGCGACGAGGCCAAAGCACTGGGCGAGCGCAAGCTGGGCAACGTGCGAGACAAGATCCGCAGTCTTCAGCAAATTGAAGGCGTGCTCGACCAACTCGTCGAGGAGTGCTGCACCCAGAAGGACAATGTCACCTGCCCACTGATCGCATCCCTCCACGAGGGGTTTGAGGCAGTTACTCCATGATGGCAGCAGCAGATCCGCATCTCGAAAAGGCCCATGCATCCCTATCTACTCACGATGCAATCATCGAAGATTTGGCAGCGCATCAAAGATCAGGATGATTCCGGCTGGCTACCCTCTGACTTGATTCAACTCCACGGTCACATGAGCAAGCTCTTTGTGTACGCCTAAATACCGTTTGATATCGTCAGGCGCTACGGTTTCATCCACCACGAGCGACAAGATGCACGCGTAGCTCCCCTTCCCTACTCGCCAGACATGCAAATCCGATATTGCCGCCTCTACCGGCGCCGACTTGATGGCATCGTGTATCTCCGCCACCACAGGCGCATCCATTTCTGCATCCAGAAGCACGCGACCGGTATCCCGCAAAAGCCCGTAGGCCCAGGCGGACACCAGGCCTGCACCCACAATACCCATTACCGGGTCCAGCCAACTGGCCCCCCACCACTTGCCCCCAAACAAGGCGACAATGGCCAATAGAGAGGTTGCCGCATCGGTCATGACATGTAGATAGGCAGAACGCAGGTTGAGGTCGTGATGATGGTGATGGCTATCGTGGCTATCCGTGCCATGATGATGAGCATGACCATCTTTCAATAACCAGGCACAGGTGAGATTGACCAACAAACCTACCATGGCAATCAGGATCGCCTGGTCATAGTGAATGGGGCTCGGTGCCAGCAAGCGTTCAACGGATTGAAACAACATCAACCCGGCGACTCCGACCAACAAAATCGCACTGGTATAGCCGCCCAGGATTTCAATTTTCCAGGTGCCGAAGGCGAAGCGTTTGCTATGGGCCAAACGCCGTGCTGCGCCGTAAGCCAGGACCGACAAACCCAACGCCATGGCATGGGAACTCATGTGCCAACCATCGGCCAATAGCGCCATGGAGTTGTAAATCCATCCCCCGGCGATTTCCACCACCATGGTAATTGCGGTGAGCCAAACGGCCCACCGGGTGTTTCGTTCCGCTAACGGATTGCCGTCATCAAAAATATGGGAGTGCTGCCAAGGAATGGTGTTGTCAAATTTTTCCACAGGACTGGTACCTTAATGCATCGCGACATATACTATACCCCAGTATATATTTACACACTAGAGAACAGTGCATATGGCACACACCAACAGGGATCAAAAAAAGCTCTTAACCCGGGTTCGACGCATTAAGGGGCAGGCAGACGCCATTGAAAAAGCCCTGGATCAGGGCAAGGATTGCACCGCCATACTGCAACAGATAGCGGCTATTCGCGGCGCCATTAATGGACTGATGTCCGAAGTGCTCGAAGGTCATCTGCGTGAACATCTGGGCGCCGAAGACATTTCTCAGGCACAGCGTCAGCAGGAACTCGATGATGTCATCGACATACTCCGATCGTATTTAAAATAGGTCATTCAACGATTAGTTCCGAAATACCGGTGAAGACATTGCGAACGCAGCTAAAAAGATGGGCCAGACTTATCAGGCAGGACATGTATACGGTGTGGCTGGTTGCGCGGGACTCTCGCACCCCTCTGCACACCAAAATACTGGCCTTCGTCGTCGGTGCCTATGCTTTTTCCCCTATCGACCTCATACCAGACTTCATCCCGGTTATTGGTTACCTGGATGACTTATTGATCGTTCCGGCGGGCATCTGGCTGGTAATAAAAATGACTCCAAAGATTGTCATTCATGAGAATCGCGAACGCGCTAGACTCCACCACTCAACGCCGATCAGCCGGGTCGCGGCAGGCGTCATTATCGGTCTGTGGCTATCCGCTATAGCGGTATCAATCTATCTATGGGGATATTGATGGCTCAATTGAATTATCGCCTCCAATTGAATTGCTCAGGCCAGCGCACTACTGACTCACGTAACGCCATGGGAGTCCAGTCCTTTCCATGCGGTTGCCTTTCTGCTAGGCTCACGATCAAATTCCGGGACCACTTGCATGATTAAACGCTGTTTCATAGTCGCAATGACGCTGTTGATTGCCTTGCAGTCAGTGGCGTCTATTGCCTATGAAGCACAACCGCACAACCCCGCAATGCCACATTATGATGAGCATTCACACGAATCAGCGGATTTTTCCAGCGAAAATCAGGCAACCAAGTCGTCTCCCGACAGCCCCAGTCATTCAGCGGACCATTGCCATCACAGCCATAGCTGCTTTCACATGGTATTGATGGGAACCCTCACCAACATTTCCGGCTTGACTGCGGGAATAGTACTGTCCGACTACCAAGCCAACTTCACCGCCGGGGTTCAATCCTCCCTTTTCCGCCCTCCTATCGTCTGATCCTGCGAATACCTTCCCCACCCGGGGAACAACTGTCATTTAGACTTTCGTAGGAGCAGTCTCATGCTTTTCAGAATGCCCGTAAAAAACGGGCGGCGCGCAATGCCGTGCCACTCTATTATCCATGCCTTTTGCCTTCTAACGCTGGCATTTGGTTCTACCCTGGCACTCGCCGGGGAGAAACCGCTCACTCTGTCCAAAGCTCTCTCGCGGGCCATGGCACAAAACCCCGGCCTCCAGGTCTTCGATTTTCGCCTTCAGGGTCTTGATGGCCGACGCATCACGGCAGATCAAAATCCTGCCCTGGAGGCCGGCCTGGAAGTGGAAAACTTCCTCGGCAGCGACAATCTGCGAGGAGTTGACGGGGCAGAGTACACCCTATCCCTGTCATCGGTTCTCGAACTTGGCGGCAAGCGTCAGGCCCGCGTCAGCGTGGTTGACTCACGATACGGGCGCGTCGAGGCCGAGCGCCGGGCCGAGACCCTGGATGTGCTCGGACAGGTGACCCAGCGCTTTGTCGCCACCCTGGCCCTGCAGGAAAAACTCCAACTCGCCGCTGAAGCCGTGGCGCTGGCCGAGGCCACCCACGAGATCGTCACCCGTCGCGCCGACCGGGGCGCGGCGCCCCAAGCCGAAGTCCTGCGCGCCAGGGCCGCGCTCACCCAGAGTCGTATTGAGCAGTGCCATCTGCGAGCCGCCTACGAGAGCCGGAAAATGGCTCTGGCTTCCCTGTGGGGTGATACCAGCCCGGACTTTCAAATGCTGGAAGGCGACCTGTTCCAGTTCGGTTCCTCCGACAACTTCGTTGCCCTGTACCAGCGGGTCAGCGACAGCCCGGCCGTTCAAATCTACGCGAGCGAACAGCGTATCCGTGAAGCGGAGATTCAACTGGCGCGCAGCCAGTCCGAGAGCAACATCCGTTGGCAGGTCGGCGTCCGGCGTTTCGAAGAGACGGATGATACGGCCTTGACCGCTGGGCTCTCGGTACCGCTCTTTTCCGGACGGCGCAATCGCGGCGAGGTGCAGGCCGCCCTGGCGGCGCGGGATGAGGTCCAATTCCGCCGGGAGGATACCCTGCTGCGCCTCCATTCGCGCCTGTTCGACGCCTACCATTTGCGGCAACAAAGCATCGAGACTGTTGAGCAGATTCGCAGCCAAATGCTTCCCGACCTGACCGAGGCACTCACTCAGACCCGCGAAGCCTATGAAAACGGCCGCTACAGCTATGTGGAGTGGACCGCCGCCCAGCGGGAGCTGCTCTCAGCACGGGAGGCACTGGTGGACGCCGCCACCACGGCGCTGCTCAACCAGGCGCTGATCGAACAACTTACGGCACAGCCTCTCGCCGCCGTTCCGGGCGCCCCGGCGCGCTAACCCACGAATTCAGGATTCACACCATGCAACTGATAAAACAACTCTGTCTGATTCTGGTGGCCAGCTGCCTTGCCATCAGTCCCTTGCACGCTGCCGAGGAACAACACGATGAATCGCAGGCCGAGGCTAAAGGGCCTCACGGCGGCATACTGCTGCAACAGAACGACGCCACCGTCGAACTGCAAATCTTTGAGCAGGGCGTTCCCCCGGAATACCGGGCCTGGGTCACCAAGGCTGGCCGCGCCGTTACCGATGATATTGACCTTAATGTCCAGCTCACCCGCCTGGGTGGGCAAGCGGACACTTTCGACTTCGCCTACCAGGGGGGCTACTGGCTGGGGGATGGTGTGGTGACCGAACCCCACTCCTTCGACGTAGAAGTGAGCCTCGCCATGGACGGCAAGAACTACCGCTGGCACTGGGAATCCCACGAAGGTCGCACCCGGATCGCCCCGGCTATCGCAGATAAAGCGGGTATCACAACGGCCGCAGCCGGGCCGGGTGCCATCGAGCGCAGCCTCACCACCTACGGCAGCCTGACCACGGCACCGCAGCAGATTGCCCGGATCCGCGCCCGTTTCCCCGGTGTAGCCACTGCAGTAAATGTCAATTTAGGCGACCGGGTCGAAGGTGGTGACGTGCTCGCTCAAGTCGAGTCCAACGCAAGCCTGCAAATCTACGCACTGCGCGCGCCCATCGACGGGATTGTCATTGAGCGCCGGATCAGCAACGGGGAAATGGCCGGGGAGCAACCCCTATTCGCCATTGCCGATTTGACCACTCTGTGGGCGGAATTCAAGGTCTTCCCCGGCCAACGGGCCGAGGTTGCCATTGGCCAGGAAGTCCGACTGAAGGCTGACGGCATCGAGCGGGAAGGCACCATCCGCCACTTGCTGCCGGCACCCGGCAACGCGCCCTACACCCTCGCCCGGGTTGAAGTCGACAATGCCGAGGGTCTGTTGACCCCCGGGTTGCTGGTGGCCGGGGATATCGTGGTGGAAACAGTGGAGGCCCCCTTGGTGGTTGACAACCGCGCCCTACAATCCTTTCGGGACTGGACCGTGGTGTTTATTCAGGTGGATGACACCTACGAGATCCGCCCACTGGAGCTGGGCCGCAGCGACGGCAACCTGACTGAGGTACTGGGCGGCCTGCAAGCAGGCGATCGCTATGTGGTGGAAAACAGTTATTTGATCAAGGCCGATATCGAAAAATCCGGCGCATCCCACGACCACTAACCAGGAGGCTATGATGATCAATGCCATCTTACGTCTCTCGGTAGAGCGACGGTTTTTAATGTTATCCCTTATTCTGGTGCTGGTCGGCGTGGGCGTGTGGAGTTTTCAGCGCCTGCCCATCGACGCGGTACCGGATATCACCAATGTCCAGGTACAGATCAACACCGAGGCACCGGGCTATTCGCCCTTGGAGGCAGAGCAACGCATCACCTTCCCGGTGGAAACGGCCTTGTACGGCCTGCCCAACCTGTCCTATACCCGGTCCCTGTCCCGCTACGGCCTGTCCCAGGTCACGGTGGTGTTCGAGGAAGGCACGGACATCTATTTCGCCCGCAATCTGATCAATGAGCGATTGGGCGCCATCAAGAGCGCGCTGCCACCCGGACTGGAGCCGGAGATGGGTCCCATCGCCACCGGTCTTGGCGAGATCTTCATGTACACCGTAGAAGCCCTGCCCGGCGCCACTCAAGCGGATGGCAGTCCGCTGGACGCTACGGCACTGCGGGAGATACAAGACTGGATCATCAAACCCCAGTTGGCCCAGGTGCCCGGCGTGATCGAGGTCAACACCATTGGCGGCTACGACAAGCAGTACCACGTTACGCCGTCGCCCCAACGGCTACTGGAGTTCGGCATCACGGTGGATGAACTGGTCAGCGCCCTGCGGGCCAATAACACCAATCGCGGCGCCGGCTATATCGAACGCAACGGTCAACAGCTATTGGTGCGCTCGCCCGGGCAGCTGGCCACCATTGGCGATATTGAAAAGGTGGTGATTGCCAACCGGAATGGTGCGCCAGTCCGGGTAGCCGATGTAGCTGATGTGGCCATTGGCAAGGAGCTGCGCACCGGAGCCGCCACACGCGACGGCAGGGAAACGGTGATGGGCACCGCCATGATGCTGGTGGGGGAAAACTCCCGGGCGGTAGCACAAGCGGTGGCCGAGAAACTGGACGCCATTCAGCCCTCGCTGCCCGACGGCGTCAAGGTGGAGGCGGTATACGACCGCACGGCGCTGGTGGACAAGGCCATCGCCACGGTGGAGAAAAACCTGCTTGAAGGGGCCCTGCTGGTCATCGTGGTGCTGTTTCTGTTGCTGGGCAACCTGCGCGCCGCCTTGATCACGGCAGCAGTCATTCCGCTTTCGATGCTGGCCACCATAACCGGCATGGTGCGGTCTGGCGTGTCCGCCAACTTGATGAGCCTGGGGGCGCTGGACTTCGGCCTGATCGTCGACGGCGCGGTCATCATCGTCGAGAACTGTATCCGGCGCCTGTCCCAGGCCCAGCACAATGGTCAACTAGCCCTCAAGGAGCGACTGCAACTGGTGTTCGAGGCCACCAACGAGGTCATTCGCCCCAGCCTGTTCGGTGTCGCCATTATTACCGTGGTGTACCTGCCGATCTTTGCCCTCACTGGGGTCGAGGGCAAGATGTTCCACCCCATGGCGGCCACCGTGGTGATGGCCCTGCTGTCGGCCATGGTGTTATCACTCACCGTGGTGCCCGCCGCTGTGGCGGTCTTCATGGGCGGCAAGATCAGCGAAAAGGAAAGCCCGGTAATCAGCGGCGCCAAATCGCTCTACAGGCCCGCGCTGCTGTTGGCTATGAGGTTCCGCTGGCTGGTGTTGGGCGGCGCGACCGCGCTGGTGGGGGTCTGCATCTGGCTAGCGACCACTTTGGGTTCGGAGTTTATTCCGCAACTGGATGAAGGGGATATTGCTCTCCATGCCCTGCGCATCCCGGGCACCGGGTTGGAGCAGTCCATCGAGATGCAATCGCAGCTGGAAGAACGGCTGAAGGCCTTTGGGGAGGTGGACAAGGTGTTCGCCAAGATCGGCACGCCGGAAGTGGCCACCGACCCCATGCCCCCCAGCGTGGCGGACAACTTCGTTATCTTGAAGCCCCGCAGCCAATGGCCAGATCCAGACAAAACCAAGGATGAACTGGTGGCGGAAATGGCAGAAGCGGTGGAAATGCTTCCCGGCAACAAGTATGAGTTCACCCAGCCCATTGAGATGCGCTTCAACGAATTGATCTCCGGCGTGCGCGCCGACCTCGGTATCAAAGTGTTCGGCGATGACCTGGATCAGTTGCTGACATCGGCCAACGACGTCCTTGAGGTTGTGGAATCCATGGAGGGCGCTGCCGATACCCGGGTCGAACAGGTGACCGGCCTGCCCATGCTGTCGGTACACCCCAAGCGCATGGCGCTATCCCGCTACGGGCTGACAGTGGATGATCTCCAGGATCTGGTGGCAGCCGGTGTCGGGGGCGAAAACGCCGGCCTGATTTACGAAGGCGACCGCCGCTTCCAGTTGGTGGTGCGTCTGCCCGAAGACATCCGCCGGGATGTGGACAGCCTCGCGGACCTGCCAGTCCCCCTGCCGGACGGCGGCTATGTGCCCCTGTCGGAAGTGGCCGAGCTGGAGCTGGCTCCGGCGCCCAACCAGATCAGCCGGGAAAACGGCAAGCGTCGGGTGGTGGTCACCGCCAACGTGCGGGACCGCGACCTGGGCGGATTTGTCGAGGAAGCACAGGCGCGCATTGCGGACGACGTGGACCTACCTCCCGGATACTGGCTGGATTACGGCGGGACCTTCGAGCAACTGCAGTCCGCCAGTCAGCGGCTTGCCATCGTGGTGCCCGTGACCCTCGCCATCATCCTCGCACTCTTGGTGATGGCCTTCGGCTCCCTCAAGGATGCCTTGATCATCTTCACCGGCGTGCCACTGGCCCTCACCGGCGGGGTTCTGTCCCTGTGGCTGCGAGACATGCCCCTGTCGATCTCGGCGGGTGTTGGCTTTATCGCCCTCTCCGGGGTGGCGGTGTTAAACGGCTTGGTGATGATCGCCTTTATCCGCGATCTGTGGCACGAGCAGGGTGACCTGATGAAGGCCATTGTCGAAGGCGCCCTGATCCGCTTACGGCCGGTATTGATGACCGCTTTGGTCGCTAGTCTCGGCTTTGTGCCCATGGCCCTCAATACCGGCACCGGCGCCGAAGTCCAGCGTCCTCTGGCGACCGTGGTGATCGGCGGGATTATCTCGTCCACCCTGTTGACGTTGTTTGTACTCCCTGTGCTCTATGCGTTGTTGCATGGCAGAAGTGCCAGTAACTCCACTCCCACAGGCGACATTAATCACGACACTGATAGTTAACCAAAACTCCATCATGGGGGGGGAATCTCCCCATGATTTTTTCAACGTTCTTTTATTGCGGTTTATACCCTGGTAAGACTATGAACAATCCACCCAAGCAACGAAAAGATGACCCGAAGGAAGCTCCACACTTTCGAACACATCGCATCCACGCCATCAACAGTGACTGGTATTTTTTAACCCGTGAAGGTCAAAATATCGGGCCATTCCCGAACAAAAAAGCGGCCGAAGACAGCCTTGCGGAATTCCTGAAAGCTGTCAAAAAGGATGAGTAAACAATGGCCCAAAATCCACAAAATCGCCAAGGTACAGGCGACCAGGCACAGAGTAAGCTGAATACAGCAGATGCCTCTTTATAAATAGCCACCAACTAGGTTAACCCAATGAGTCACGACCATGTGCATATGCCCCCCGAGACCAAGGATAAACGCGTTGCCATCGCCATCTGGGCGAACGGGATCCTGACCCTGGCTCAGATTGGGGGAGGTATCTTTGCCGGCAGTCTCGCCCTTATCGCGGACGCCTTGCATAATTTTTCAGACATGGCGTCACTCGTCATCGCGTTCGCGGCGCAAAAAATTGCGCGCCGCCCGGCTGACGCAAAGATGACCTTTGGTTACGGACGCATTGAAATCGTTGCAGCCCTCATCAATTACACTACCTTGATCATTATCGGGTTCTACCTGATTTACGAAGGTGGCATGCGGATAATCGATCCTCCAGAGGTAAAGGGCTGGTGGGTCGTCGGGCTTGGAGGTATCGCTCTGGCCGTGGACGCATTGACAGCGTTGCTCACCTATTCGATGCAGAAAGACAGCATCAATATCCGCGCACTGTTTCTTCACAATCTGTCGGATGCACTGGCGTCGGTCGCCGTGGTCATTGGCGGGACCCTTATTTTACTCTACGACATGCGCTGGGTTGATCCTGCCATCACCATCGGCATCGCGGGCTACATTCTCTACCTGGGTCTGACAGAAATCGGCGGTACCATCAGAACACTCATGCTGGGCAGCCCGGTGGATATCGATACCGATGCCGTCATTATTGCCTTATCCAACATCGAAGGCGTTATCGATCTTCACCATGTGCATTTTTGGCAGATGGGCGAACACGATGCCTCGCTGGAGGCCCATGTAATTATCGAGGAAAGTGCATGGGATCAGCTTGAGAATATCAAGTACAGGATAAAACAAGCTCTGGCGCAGGAATTCAATATCAGTCATTCGACACTGGAATTCGAACACCCAGACCACGTGCACAAGGATGCCCACACCTATGGGCATGGTTAAGAGAGATGTTCTCCGCAAGCACCGGCGAGAGCGGAGACTATTTCGAAGTTAATAGATGAAACCACACGCTCCACTATTTCATGATGGAACGTGTTCCTACTTACCTCATTCCTTGGTTGTTATTACGGTTGCTGCTATCTCACCCATCATGGGCTGGATCATTTCTACGGCCTATGGTACCAACAATCAAAATACATACCCCTATGAATATCGCTGTATCAGCCAGATTGAATGCTGGCCAATGAGAATTGCTCCACTGAAAATCAAGAAAGTCCACTACCGATCCTCGCCATACACGATCAACCATGTTGCCCAATGCACCACCAAGCACCAACGAATAGCTCGCCGCTTCAAGCCGGGTTGGACACTGCCGCATTGTCCAAACCAACCAAACTGATACGCCAGATGCTAATGCAATAAAGAAATAGCGTTGCCAGCCACCAGCATCAGCTAGCAAGCTGAATGCAGCGCCAGGGTTCATCATGTGCACGATATTAAGAACTGAGTTAATCTCCACTCGCTCAGCGTACTCTATCGTACGCTCAACGGCACACTTACTTGCCTGATCCATCAGTAATATCAAACCGGAAAGACCTAGCCAACCACAAAAGGTGTTTGTCCGGTTGGAGTTCGCCATGAAGTTAATTTTCTTTTCCTCCAATAGGCAACGCTTGCTCGACAGGGGTGACGTATACCCAACCGGATATGTTGGGTCCGATTTTCCCGGTTTTGCGAATGATGGATGTCACCTCTTCCACCTGGTTGTCCTCACAAACCAGTGATAACTGCACTTCCGAGATAACCACACCAGCTTCGGACGAATACGCCAGCTCCTGCTCGCCTAAAGGCTTTAAGGTCCCCTTGATGTCGAGCAGCGATATGTTTTTGTAGCCTGCGTCACGCAGTGCTTCAATGACATCGGCTGATCGAACATGCTGAATAAACGCGGTAATTTGTTTCATGTAAATACTCCCAAAAGTGTCGTTTTTGCTATCAGAGGGATCGCGACAAAGGGTTCTATGCCGCAATCCAGAAGGCGTTACTGAGCTATCGTGTCGCCATTGTCATCAATCGCTTTTGGCCTTCGCCAGGCCAGTCGATACAGTCCGGGAAGCACCAATAGCGTAAGTAACGTGGAAGAGATAATGCCGCCGATAACGACCGTGGCCAGTGGCCTCTGGACTTCGGCTCCAGTACTGGTATTGAGTGCCATCGGCAGGAAACCTAATGCGGCCACCAGAGCGACCATCAATATCGGCCGCAATCTCAACATGGCGCCGCCCAGAATCGCCTGCTCGACTGATTCTCCGCGACTGAGCTCATCCCGAAATGCCGACACCATCATGACCCCCGTCAGCACCGATACACCGCACAAAGTAATAAACCCAACGCCAGCGGTGATGGATAAAGGGATATCTCGCAACCACAAGGCGATAACGCCACCAGTCAGCGCCAGCGGTACGCCACTGAAGACTAATGCCGCATCTTTTGCCGAACCAAAGGTCATCATCAGCAATGCAAAAATCATCACCAAAGTGACGGGGACAAGCAGGCTCAACCGCTGCGAGGCCGATTGCAGTTGCTCAAAAGTACCGCCGTACTCCAGCCAATAGCCGGGAGGCAATTTCACCTGTTGCGCAACTTTGTCCTGAACTTCGGCCACAAAGCCACCCAAATCACGACCGTGAACATTGGCGCTGACTACCAACCGCCGCTTGCCGTTTTCACGAGAGATCTGATTAGGTCCAGGGGCCAGCGTGAGACTAGCCACTTCCCGCAGTGGCACGTAGCCGCCGTCTGGTAGTGGTATCGGCAAACGCTCCAACGCTTGTAAGTCGCCCCTTATGCGCTCGGCCACTCGCACCACTATCGAGAAACGTTGATCGCCTTCAAAGATCAGGCCAGCCTCCTCACCGCCCGTGGCGGCGGCGACTACGTCCTGCACATCGGCTACATTCAAGCCATAACGATACATAGCTGAACGATCAGCATTAATGGACAGAATAGGCAAACCGGATACCTGTTCGACCTTGACACCTTCGGCGCCCTCGATGCCAGTCAATACCGCCGCGATTTCGCTGCCCGATTTAAGCAGCTGGTCCAAATCATCGCCGAACACCTTGATCCCGAGGTCTGATCGCACACCAGAAATCAATTCATTGAAGCGCAGTTGGATCGGCTGGCTGATCTCATAGGCATTTCCCGGCAACAACGTCAGTTTCTCACCAATTTCTTCCAACAGCTGCGCTTTGGTTTTATCAGGATCGGGCCATTCACTGCGATCCCTGAGCATGACATAGCCATCGGAAATGTTGGGCCCCATGGGGTCACTGGCAACTTCGGCCGTGCCGACGCGCGCGAAGTAGGTTTTGACTTCAGGGATTTCCAGAACCGCTTTTTCCAGTTGAAACTGCATATCCAGGGATTGAGTGAGACTGGTGCCGGGTATTCGCAGTGCCTGGACGGCAATATCGCCCTCATCCAGATTAGGGATAAATTCCGTCCCCATCCGCGTGGCCAGTGCGCCGACCAAAACCACAAAGATCAGGGCCGCAGACAATACGAGAACGCGAAACTTTAGCGCCCACGCCAAAACCGGGGCGTAAAACCGTTTGGAGTGGCGAACAATAAAATTGTCCTTCTCCTCGATATGCCCCGTCATAAACAGCGCCACGGCGGCAGGGACGAAGGTGAGTGACAGCACCAACGCAGACAGCAAGGCCATGATCACCGCCATAGCCATGGGCGTAAACATTTTGCCTTCCACGCCCGTCAAAGCCAGGATGGGTAAGTTCACCAGAATCACCACTAACACGCTGATCAAACTCGGCGCAAAAACCTCGCGGGTGGCCGCAAACACCGTTTGAAAACGCTCATCCAGTTTTAAGGTGCGCCCAAGATGATGCTGTCGCCCAGCCAAGCGCATGATACAGTTTTCGACAATGATCACCGCACCATCCACAATCAAGCCAAAATCGAGTGCGCCCAAACTCATCAGATTGGCGCTGACCTTGGTTTGCACCATGCCCGTCATCAACATCAACATCGACAATGGAATCACCATTGCGGTGAGTAAGGCCGCCCGGACGTTGCCGAGCATGATCAGGAGCACGACGACAACCAATACCGCACCTTCGGCCAGGTTGGCCTGCACCGTGGCAATGGTTTTATCGACCAGTACCGTACGGTTATAAACCGGTTCGGCAATCACGCCCTCGGGCAGCGTCTTATTGATCTCCAACAACTTGGCCGACACATCCTGGGAAACCGTCCGACTATTACCTCCCAGCAGCATGACGGCGGTACCCAATACAGTCTCCTCACCATCGCGAGTAGCGGCACCTGTGCGCAACTCTTTGCCGAATCCGACCTCGGCCACATCAGCCACGGTAATGGGTAACCCGGCTCGACGAGCGACGATGATTTTTTCGATCGCAGGGATGTCAGCCACCTGTCCGGGGGCGCGGATTAAATATTGCTCACCATTTTTTTCAATATAGCCAGCACCGATATTAGCGTTGTTTTTCTCCAGTGCCGCTACTAAATCATCAAAGCTGAGCTGGTAGGCCAGCAGTCTTGAAGGTTCCGGCGTGATGTGGAACTGCTTCTCGAAGCCGCCAATGGTATTGACTTCGGTGACGCCGGGAACCAGGCGTAACTGCGGACGGATCACCCAATCCTGCAAGGTACGTAAGGCCGTCGCATCATAGGGCTCACCATTTTCTTGCAAGGCGCCCGGTTTCGCATGCACTGCATAGTGAAAGATTTCACCGAGTCCTGTGGCAACGGGCCCCATCACCGGACCGATTCCTGAAGGCATCTCGCTTTTTGCCTGCTGCAAGCGCTCGTTGATAAGATTGCGGGCAAAGTAAATGTCCGTGCCTTTTTCAAACACCACGGTCACTTGGGACAGAGCATAGCGTGATACCGAACGTGTACTCTCCACGTGGGGCAGCCCTGTGATCGCCAGTTCCACCAAGTACGTAATGCGTTGCTCCACTTCCAGCGGTGAGTAGCCGGGAGCTTCGGTATTGATTTGCACCTGGACATTGGTGATATCGGGTACCGCGTCGATGGGTAGGTGCTGATAGTTCCAGACACCCAGGGCACCAGTTACCAGCACCAGAAACATCACCAGCCAACGGCGTGCGATGGAAAATTGAATCAGTTTATCGATCATCAGACACTCCTTCGATGAGCGGCAATGAAAATGCTGTTCCGGCCGATGGTATGCAGAATGTCTTTCAGGAAGTGATTAATCATCATCGCCAACCTCCCCTTTACCCAATTCCGCTTTCAAAATAAAACTGTTGTTGCTGACATACACTTCATCTGCGGACAGGCCGGACACTACTTCGCTTAGCTCGCCGTCGGTGCGTCCCAAGGTTACCGTGCGTGCCTCAAAACCCTCCTTTCCCCGAACAAAAACAACGGGATTGTCGTCGACGATTTGCAGGGCTTCGTTGCGAATCACCACGGGAGTATTAATTTCGGCGCGGGTGATTTGTGCGTTGACAAACAGACCCGGTTTCCAGGTGCCGTTTGGGTTGTCGATCAAAACGCGCGCCGTAATGGCCTGATTGCTACCTTGGCCAAGTGGCGCAATATAGATGATATTTCCCTCTGCGGTTTGGCTCGAATCGAGGCTGAAAATGCGAACTTTCTGCCCTGATTGAACCTGAGCAACATCCTTTGGAAAAATCGACAGCTCTACCCAGACCGTGGAAAAATCCTTCACCTCCAATAGGGGGGCATCGCTGGTTTGTTCGCCAGGGTTAGCGTTGCGCTGTGTAATAACGCCATTGAGTGACGAAACTATCGAATAGGTTTTCAGGCTTTCGTTGGCTTCTACGGTCAACAGGGTTTCGCCCTTACGAACCGGATCACCAACACTTTTTTTAACTTCCCGAATAACACCGTCAAAGCGTGCGGTCACTGATTGTACGCGTTCTGCGTTGGTGGCGACGACGCCGTATACCGGCAATACATCGCGGATGGTGCCAGAAGTCACGGTTGCCAGCGTAATGCCCGAATGTTGTATCTGCTGCTGAGTCAGTTCAATGTGGCCTTCTTCGCCGTGCTCTGCTTCCTCTCCGCGACCTGTTTCGGCAAGAGCATGTCCGGATAGCAGTGCGATTAGGAAGCAACAGCCAAGAAGATGGGGGATGGGTTTGTTAATATGTGTTCTTGATTTCATCGTGATGATCCTGAAAATGTGTTGTCTTCGCCATACTGAGTCAAGGCCAGGGGCTCTGCTGTTAGTTGCTCAATTTCTGCGCCATAGGTTAAAGCGGCTGCCGCCGCTTCGATCTGGGTACGCCTGGCGCTCAATAATTCCTGCCGCGCGCTGACATAGTCGAGATACCCGTAGCGACCGCGTTGATAGGCCACCTGAGTGTCTACCAGGGCCTGCTCAAGGGCGGGAATGATGGCGGTACGCAGTGCTTTTACCGCGACAATGGCTTGTTTGCGGTTGTGATAGGCGCGGAACAGCTGAGTGTGTAAATCCAGCAGCATTACGTCACGTTGTGCCAACACCTGATTTTTTTCGGCCAGCGCAGTCGACACAGCGCCGGTATTTCGTTGGCCGGAAAACAACGGCATGCTGAAGCCAGCCACCAGTGCGGTATCATCGGTTTCCTGTATTCGACGAACCCCCACTGACCAACTGATATCGGCGCTGGATTGGGTTTGGGCAAGGCGTAATTCAGCTTCTTTGAGGCGGGACTCTGCCGCGAATATTTCGATCGCCGGATTTTTTTCCACTTTGGCGTATAGCATCTCAAAGGCGACGTCCTCGCCAAACTGGAATAGATCACCTTGCACCTTGGCAAAGTCAGGTGTAGTCACTCCCCATAGAGCAGACAACGACACTTTCAAATAAGCCAGCCGTTGCTGCTCCGAAAGGAAAGCGAGCTTCGCTTGCTCGGCAGCGGCCTGTGCCCGTTTGACTTCCGCCTCGGGAGTCGCCCCCGCCGTAGCCCGCTTTTTCACAATGCGTAAGCTCTCGTTTGCCAATTGAGCAGCCTCGGCAGCCAGGGTAACCTGCTCCTGTGCGGCCAGCACATCGACATAGCGACGGGTGACTTCGCCTAATAAGGCCAGGGATTCCACCTGTCGGCTGGCATCGAGCACTGACCGACTGTGGGAGACAACGCCTTGTCGAGCCACGCGCTTATTCCCCATTTCGATGACCGAAGACAGGGCAATGGTCAGCTCAGCACCACCTGCGCCGCTAAAATCTCCGGTACCGCCGACATTTTCAGCCTCAAAACCCAACTCATACGCCGGCCTTAACCCGGCCGTCTCTGCCTGCCCCTGAAGGGCGGCATAGCGATAGGGAAAAATTTTCAAGGAAGGGTTTTGAGCTATTAAACGCTCGATGGCGCTATTTAACGTAATGGATGTATCCGTGGAAGCGGCCCAGGCACCCTGGACAAAAAAGAAAATAAATAAACTGAATAAAAAACCAGGGTACCTGCGTGACCACGGTTTGCTAGCGCCATAAACAGACGCGCTGTAATTGGGTAACATGAAATGAATCCTTAGTTCTAGAAATATAGCGGCTCAACACAATGACCATGGCCGTGATGTCTTTGAGTTTCTTAAAGGCCAGGATCAGCCAATAGGAGGGCGATAAAGGGAAGCCGGAATAACAGGAGGTTTAAAGTTTTGATAAAGCGTTATGACACTTCCAAGTAGCGAAGCCTCCATCGGAGAAATACTACTGGGTGCCAAAAAGCAGCAGTGCGCGTGACAACAACTACACTGATAGCAGTCATAGGGGAGCTGCTTGTCCGGCATTTGCTTTCCGAGCCTTCCATCAAAATTCGTGTCCGCATCCAAATATTTATGCGCAGCTGGCAGGAGCTCTGTACCGGATTGATAAAGTTTATACGTATCCGGCATAGCAGCCACTGACTGCAGAGCAATCAAAGCTAACAACAGGTAAATCGTGATTCGTCGGATCACGAAGCTCGCTTCTCAATACCATTAGGTTTAAAGTAATTGTCCAGAATCAGAAAACCGACGAATTTCTTAATGTCCCACTTCATTTTATGCCTTTGCACTCATCAAATGGATGGTTCCCAAGAGAGTTGACACGCAGCCATTACTCTCAGCTTTTACAAATCCGGCTTCGTCGATCAAATAGGGCAGCATACCGTGAACACTATCTCGTGTCGTTTCAAAACCATCAAGACACTGAACCAGCAGAAATAGCATTCGCTGAATCGATGACGAAGGCTTTCCCCAATCAGCAACGAGTAAACTGCCACCAGGTTTAAGGACCCGATGGATTTGCTTTAAGACATCGAGCTTCTGCAGTCGTGTCAAGTGGTGAAAAAACAAGCTCGACACTGCAACGTCAAAAGTCGCTGTTTCGAAGGGCATATCTTGTGCGAAACCCTGCCACAAACTCACACGCTGATCCATTGAAGCAAACTTGGTTTTGGCTAGTTCGAGTGCTCCAGAGTCTGCATCCAGACCAGTAATAGTCAGCGACGGTTCTCTTTCGGCAAACATTTGAGTTAGGGTTCCCGTGCCGCAGCCCACATCCAGTAAGTGTTTCCCCGCTAACGGAGCAGCTTGATTGACCAACGCCGTTTTGAAAATTTTCTCTCGCGTAGTCAAGGAAGCCACCCAGTCGTAATAACGGGTTAGAGCATGATACTTCAAAGCAGGAATATAGGTGGATCGTGGACTCTTCATCACCTTTTCTTATTCAGGACTTGAGCTGCAAAATACGGCGTGCACCATTCAGCACAATCAAACCGATGATCAGGCCAATCGCCAAGTCGGGATAACGTGAGCCAGTCCAGGCTACCAATCCACCGGCTAGGATGACACCTAGATTCGCAATTACGTCATTGGCAGAGAATATCCAACTGGCTTTCATATGTGCGCCGCTATCCCGGCTCCTGGCAATCAACAGCAGACAGGTCACATTGGCCGCCAAGGCAACAAGCCCGAAGCTCATCATCAAAGTGGAAACCGGTTCACTACCAAATACTAATCGCCTTACCACCTCGCCCAAAGCGCCTAGGGCAAGAATGATCTGAAGCCAGCCGGAAAAATGGGCTGCGCGCAGCTTCACCCGCACACTGTGCCCTACGGCATACAGCGCCACGCCGTAAACGGCGGCATCCGCAAACATGTCCAACGAATCCGCGATCAAGCCAGTGGATTGCGCCCACCAGCCGACAGTGATTTCAATGACGAACATGATGCCGTTGATGGCAAGTAGCCACTTGAGAATGCCAGCTTCTGTTTGTGCCTCCTGTTTTGCGGACGCCTGTGCTCGGGCGAGGTCATCTCTGGCGACAGGCATTGTGCTTTCCAACGTCGCACCCAAGCCGAGTGCGCGCATTCGCTCCTCAATGGCGTCAGCGTTGTCCCCATGAAAGACCCGCACCTTTCTCTCGGGGGCATCGAATTCCAATGCGATTTTAGGTTCCACACTGTCCAACGCCATACGGATCATGCCTTCTTCAGAAGGGCAGTCCATCTTGGGGACAAGATACTCACTGACAAAGCCGCCATGAGTAGCATCGTGTACTTCAGCAGTCTGGGGAGTGTTCTTCATCGCGTCACTATGACAATTGTCGCGGCATGTGTTTGTCATAAAAAGCCCTTGTACTATTCACGACGTACAGCTTAAACTCTATATTAACTATAGAGTCAAGCGCAGAGATTGAATAAATGAAAATCGGCGAACTGTCGAAAGTGACTGGCTGCTCCGTGCAAACCATCCGGCATTATGAAAAGGAACATTTGATTGCCTCTGCTGAACGGAGTGAAGGCAATTTTCGCCTGTACGATGAAGCTGCCGTTGAGCAATTGCTGTTCATCAAACACTGTCGCAGCCTGGATCTCAGTTTGCCGGAGATCCGGCAGCTTTTGGCTTTAAACCGTTCTCCAGGCGCGCAATGTGATGATGTGAATCGGATGATGGATAGGCATATCGAGCAGGTAGAGGCGCGTATCCAGGAGCTCACCAAGCTGAACGAGCAACTGAGAATGCTGCGCCGCAGCTGTTCAAACCTTCGGACAGTGGAGCAGTGCGGCATATTGCGGAATTTGTCGGCTACTCCGGTTTCGAGCGGCTGACACCCGGTTCCAAAAACTCTCCTGAACGTTCTGCAACAGGGGCATTTTTCCGCTGCCTTCTCGCCAGCCCCAGAAAGACCAGGAAAACCACCAGTACCGACAATTGCGCCATGATCCCCTGCCAGGTGGATTTGACGCCGACCCAATCGAATTCAAAACTGACAGGCAATGGGGTAATACCGATAAGATCCGCTTCCTGAAGTGCCGACATCGCCTTACCCATGAGGATAAACGCCAGGGCCAGCAACAGGTAGGTGGTGACGGAAAAGAATCTGGCAATGGGTAATTTCACTGAGTAACGCACCAGCAACCAGGCCAATACGGCCAAGAAAGCAGTACCGGCTACAAAGCCGCTGAATACGGATGAATATTGAGCGGCTGCAGCCTGGGTCAGCAGCGCCTGATAAAACAAGACCGTTTCAAAGACTTCACGATAAACCGCAATAAATGCCAGCAGCGCAAGACCCCACAGGGTACCCGCAGTCAGGTGGGAGTTGATGTGCTGCTGGATATAGGCCTGCCACTGGGCAGCATGGGTTTTACTGTGCATCCAGATGCCGACATAGAGCAACACGACCGCCGCCAAAAGGGCCGCAACCCCTTCCATGACTTCGCGGCTGGCGCCGCTGATACTCACCAGGGACTGCGCGGCAGCCCAGGTCGCAACACCGGCCACCAATGCCGTTACCCAACCCAAATGCACATACCGAAGTCCGTCACGCCGACCGGTTCGCACCAGCACAGTCACCAGGGCAATCACCACGAGCAGGGCTTCGAGCCCCTCCCGCAACAGAATAACCAAGCTGGCACTGAACAGGGTCGCATTGGACAAGGTAGATTCCGAAAGCAATCGATCCGCATCATCCAACCTTGCCAGCGTCCGGCTCACAGCGCTTTCCACCTCACCCGGGGACTGAGCCTGCTTCAATAATTGCCTTATCGCCATCATATCGGCTTCGAGCGTCTGGCGAAGTGCTTTATCCTGCGCATCCAGGCTGTTTTCGACCAATTCAAAGCCATCCAGATAAGCACTGACCGCCAGTGCTTGTGCTGTCTGATAATCGCCGCGCTGGTGCGCCTCTTGTGCTAGCAGCAGTTGGTCGCGGGTGATTTTCAGAGGATTGGTCGTTTCCTGGAATAACAGCTCTGGCTTTGCGCGCAACCGTTCGATCGCCTGCTGCGTCATCTCCGGATGTTCAGCAGCGAGTTGCACCGGCGTGTGGTTAACCATCTGTGACAAGGTGACGCTGGGTGCCTCGCCTGTAACTTCAGAGCCGGATTGAAATGCCAATCCGCCGACATGGAACGCCAGCGACCAGCGTTCCTCTTCCGTCAGTTGGGTAAATGCCGGCATTGCGGTATCGTCTATGCCATTGGATATGGCGTCGTACAGGCCCAGAAGTGACCGGTTCAAGGCTCGCTCTTTGCTGGTGAAATCGGTTGGAGCTGGCTCCAGCTGTTCGGCCATCACACCATCGCCCCCACCGGCTGCGCCATGGCAAGAAGCGCACTGGCTCTCATACAACCCTTTGACGGTCGCTTTCGACAACAGATGATCCGGCAGGGACGACTGCGGCATCAGTGCCAACAACGTACCCCGCAGGCTGCCGCTCATTTGCCGAATTGTTTCAATAGCCTGTTTGTTCTGGATGGCTTCCTGTAAAGCCTTGGCCTGATCTGTCAGGTCGCCAGCGTCGGCTGATTTATCCTGAATCTCAGAAATATTCGTCACAATGAGCTGGGAGAACTCCAGCATTTCCTGATATTCACCGTCATTGACCACATGGCCATCTTTGACGGCTTCCACGTAATCCACAGCAATGTATTCGGCCAGCTGTGCCAATTGACGCATCTGAGCCCAGCCGTCATCACTCATCTCGGCCTGACTGGTCGCTGGAAGCAAACACGATAAGCCCAGCAGCAGTACTGAGACATTCAAAACAAATAGCTTCGGGCTTATAAAACGGTATATCCAGTGCGCCTGCATTAACGAGATCTCTACTTGGCTTGTTGCTAATGATAATTAATCTGAATTCTAATGCCTATGGTAGCTATAGAGTCAAGTGTGTGACTGGTTTGTTGGCATTCCTGACAACACGGCTCCTGTCGGCACACGGGATATCCTTCTGCCTCCATTGAGCTGCTCTCATAACCAGTCGTACCCGCAGTCCGGGGCCGTGCAGAATGGCATTACGGTGCGTATCTTCTGTCGGAGCAACCTCACGCATCGCACTCCTCTTGCGTTTGTACACTGGACTGGTTGAGATACACCAGCATGATCATCCTGATCTTCACGGCGACCCCGGACAATGCGATTCTCTAGGCGCCAACAGATTATCGATTTCTTACAAAGCGGATCCTAGCTCTTGGGCTCATTTCATGAAGAAGACCCGCTTCAGAGTGGCTTTTGGGTTGGTGCGGTATCCTTAAGCTGGCTTTAGCGGCTGTTCGATAAGCCCGAGGCGTTCGTAATAACGAATAGTTTCGACACTGACCCGAGCTGCTTGTGCCAGTTTACCGATGGTCAATTGACTCATCACTTTCTCCCGTAGCACTCACCTCTACATCAGCCATGCTGGGTAAACTGATCGTGAAGCGCGTGACGCCGCGTTCGGAGATCACCGCGATGTTTCCTTCATGGGCCTCGACTATGGACTTGACGATAGCCAGCCCCAAGCCAGCACCTTCGCTTTGGCGTTGCCGGGAAGGATCGACCCGGTAAAACCGGTCGAAAATCCTGAGCAAATGCTCGGCTGGAATTTCTGGCCCCGGATTCTGTACGCTGAGTAACGCCCTACCCTCGCCCGATGAATCCAGACGGATCAGCACACTTCTTCCCACTGGTGTGTGGCGTATTGCATTGGACAGCAGATTGGACAATGCGCGACGCAGCATAGCGCGGTCACCTTGTATAATCGGTGCCTTTCCTTCCAACACCAATTGGATGTGCTTTTCCTCCGCCAGGGCCTCGAAAAAATCGAACAGCTCGCGCACTTCCCGAGCCAGATCCAGCGGTTCCCAGACAGGCTTGAGCAGGCCGTGTTCGCTCTGGGCCAGCCAGAGCATGTCGTTGACCATTTTGGTCAGGCGCTCCTGTTCTTCAAGATTCGAGTAGAGCAGTTCGCGATATTCTTCCAGGCTTCTGGACTTACCCAAACCCACCTGGGTCTGGGTGATCAGGTTGGTCAAAGGCGTGCGCAATTCATGGGCAATATCGGCGGAGAAATAGGATAGTCGAACGAAGCTGTCTTCCAAGCGGCCAATCATATGATTAAAGGAACAGACAAGGTTTTGCAGTTCCCGGGGAACGGTGTTAGGGTCTAGACGCACATGAAGGCGATCCGCCTGAATATCACTCATTGTCGCACTCAGCTCGCGCAAGGGCGCGTGCCCCTGGTGCACGCCATACCAGGCCGCCAAGAGAGTCACCGCGCCTGCCAGCACCATAATCATCCACAAACTGCGCCGAAAATTTTCCAGAAAGTGGATATGGAAATCCATATCGATAGCAGCAACGATGCGATAATTCTGGTCTTCAATGCGGGTATGCGTGATAGTGCCACGGTAGGTTTTGCCATCAGTTTGCCAGGTATAAAGATTGTCTACCTGAATACGGCTCACAGGAGAATAGGTGTTTTCTTGTGGCGAAGGTCCACCCTCCTCAGGACCATAGACCAAACGTCCCGCATCATCCCACACTTGAAAGTAGACACCATGGTGACCAGAAACAGCTCGCGCAAGGGCGCCCTCCGGTGCCGAGTCCTGATCTTTCGCCGATTGTAGAGCGTCTTCAACAGCACGAGTAATCACCACCAACTCGTCGGCATCCTGTTCAGCAAAATGGCGCTCTACTTCATTCAGCACGAGATAACCGATCATCAGTAAACTGAAACCGATAGCCATCGCGACAAACAGCATCACCCGGCTGTTGAGTGACAGTGGTCGTCTCCGGGCGAGACTAACTTTCGTCATGGTCGTCCTCGACCTCCAGCTTGTAACCCAAGCCGCGCACAGTGTGAATCAGCTTGGGTTCATAATCGTCATCGATTTTTGCCCTTAGGCGCCGTATGGCCACGTCAATGACATTGGTGTCGGAATCGAAGTTCATGTCCCACACCTGGGAGGCGATCAAGGAGCGCGGCAGTACTTCGCCCTGTCGCCGGACCAACAGCTCCAGCAAACAAAACTCCTTGTGGCTGAGATTGATCTTGCGGCCGGCGCGCGTGGCCCGGTGACGCGGTAAATCCAGCGTGAGGTCAGCAACTTTGATCTGGTCGGTCATCACCGGCACAGCACTACGACGCAACAGAGTGCGCACCCGGGCCAGCAGCTCGGCAAAGGCGAAGGGCTTGACCAGGTAATCGTCAGCACCCAACTCCAGACCCTTTACGCGGTCATCCACACTGTCGCGGGCGGTTAGGAACAGCACTGGCGTCTGACGGCCAGCCTCGCGCAACGACTGCACGATCCGCCAGCCGTCGACGTCCGGCAGCATGACGTCCAGCACCAGTAAATCAAAAGTTTCGGTCATCGCCAAATGATGGCCGTCGAGGCCATTGCGCGCGAGCGTGACCATAAAGCCTGCCTCGGTCAGCCCCTGCTGTAAATAATCGCCGGTCTTGATTTCGTCTTCGACCACCAATAGCCGCATCGCTTCACCGCTCCTACTATCAATATATGCCGGGTTTCCTTCAAGACTATCTGCCTCTTCCCAACAGAAACATGACCATAGGATTACATATATGTAATCCTATGGTCATGTTTAAGACAGGAGCCTACTACCATCATCATCAGAAGGACACCTCAAGCGCTGTTCATTCAGTCATATCAGTCATATAAAGGAGGGAACACCGATGTCAGGCACCAAGACAGCTGAACTGTACCGGATGGTGATGGAGGATCATCTCTGTCCCTATGGCTTAAAATCGAAACATTTATTAGAGACCCAAGGGTTCCAGGTAGAAGATCATCACCTTAAAAATCACGAGGAAACCGAAGCTTTTAAGCACAAGCATAATGTTGAAACCACTCCTCAGACCTTTCTGGGAGGTAACCGAATCGGTGGGTACGACGACCTACTTGTGTATTTTAGGAAAGAACCAAAAGACAAAAATGAACAAACTTACTGGCCCGTTATTGCTCTGTTTTCTATGACCTTTCTGATGGCCACGGGTTCGGCTTCGGTTGTTGAAGGGCAATGGCTGTCTTTACGCACTTTCGAGTGGTTCATCGCTTTTTCAATGTGTGGTCTTGCCTATTTGAAAATACGTGATGTCGAAAGCTTTTCGACCATGTTTCTTAACTATGATCTTCTTGCCCAAAAATGGGTGCCTTACGGGTACGTGTATCCCTATGGTGAAGGCCTGGCAGGCTTGCTAATGATAGCCGGAGTATTGCCTTTTGTATCGATACCAATTGCCTTTTTCATAGGGATTGTCGGTGCCGTCTCGGTATTTAAAGCCGTGTACATTGACAAAAGAGAGCTCAAGTGCGCCTGTGTAGGTGGCGAGAGTAACGTCCCCTTGGGATTTATATCGCTCACTGAAAACCTCATGATGCTTGGCATGGCAATATGGATGCTACTCAAGGCAAGTGTTATGGGGTAGCCGCAAGCTTTTTTCATACCCTGCTCCCCAGAGCCATTCATCAACCCTAAATCGGCAACTCGAATCATCACACCTAGCGACAATTTTGCAGGATTACAAGGTTGTCATCCAGGAGTCATGCGGGTGACAGGCTCGGCTCGCTAGTATGCGGAGTCAGAACGTGTAACAACCATCGTTTATTCGAAAAGAGATTGACTCATGACCCATGATTTCCCCAGACCCAAGCAGCCCTGGCAACTAAGTCGCCGCCGCTTCGTACAGGGCCTGGCAACCGGCGGCGTGCTGGCCGCCACACCGGCCTGGTTACACGCCGCCGTAAAAGGCGCGACCGCGCTGGGCTCAGCACCTGTGCTCAGCGGCCGTGAAATCGATCTGGTGATCGCCGAAACACCCGTCAATTTCACTGGCGTCACGCGCATGGCCACCACCATCAATGGCTCCATCCCGGCACCGACGCTACGGTTGCGTGAAGGCGATGACGTCACCATCCGCGTCACTAATCGTTTGCCGGTCGCCACCTCCATTCACTGGCACGGGATATTGCTGCCCTATGAAATGGATGGTGTACCCGGCATCAGCTTCAATGGAATTGCCCCGGGGGAAACCTTTGTTTATCGCTTTACACTTCGGCAGAGCGGCACCTACTGGTACCACAGCCACTCCGGCTTTCAGGAAATGACGGGCATGTACGGCGCCCTGATTATTGAACCACGGGCAGGCGAAAGACACCGCGCCGATCAGGATTACGTGGTACAGCTTTCCGACTGGACCGACGAAGACCCGATGCGCGCCTTCAGCAAGCTGAAAGTGCAAAGCGATGTCTATAACTTCAATCAGCCCACCTTTTTCGATTTCACAGCCGATGTTTCAAAGATGGGCTTACAGGCAGCCCTGGAAAAGCGCCAGATGTGGAATCAGATGCGCATGAATCCGACCGATCTGGCGGATCTGTCGGCAGCCACCCTCACCTTCCTGATGAACGGCACCACCCCGGCGGGCAATTGGAGCGGATTGTTCCAGCGCGGTGATCGCGTACGGCTTCGTTTTATCAACGCCGCCAGCAACAGCTTTTACGATGTCCGCATTCCCGGTTTGAAGCTAACGGTGATCCAGGCGGATGGCCAGGATGTCGAGCCGGTCACCGTGGATGAATTCCGCTTTGGCCCCGGCGAAACCTACGATGTCATGGTCGAGCCCCAGGACGACGCTTATACGATCTTCGCCCAGAGCATGGAACGCAGCGGCTATGCCCGCGGCACTCTGGCCGTGCAACAGGGCTTGATCGCACCGGTGCCAGAGCCCGATCCCCCCGAGTGGTTAACCATGAAGGATATGATGGGAGCAATGGGTGGTGGCGCCATGGGCCACGACATGATGAAAATGGACTCCATGGGCCAAACCAAGATGGATCATTCCCAAATGTCCGGCGGTATGGCCATGGACCACAGTATGCACGGCATGCAGCAGGGTTCTGAGAACCCGCTTGCCAAACCTTCATCTACCATACGCCACGCCCGAACCGAATACGGGGCTTCGGTTGACCAACGGGTGGATACGCCAAGTACCAATCTCGACGACCCCGGTATTGGCCTGCGTAACTTAAGCCAGCGTGGGCTGCGCCCACAGGGCCACCGCGTGCTGACGCTGGCCGACCTGAAATCCATCGATGGTGTGCTGGATGACCGCCGCCCGCCCGCAAGAGAGCTGGAACTACACCTTACCGGCAATATGGAACGCTATAGCTGGTCCTTCGACGGGCTTGAATTCGGCAAAAGCACACCAGTCTCCTTGCGTCATAACGAACGCGTTAGAATCATTTTGCAAAATGACACCATGATGACCCACCCCATGCACTTACATGGTATGTGGAGCGAACTGGAAACTGACCAGGGTGAATTGCGAGTGCGCCGCCATACCATTCCCGTGCAACCAGCGCAGCGCATCAGCTACCTGACCACACCCCATGATCTGGGCCGCTGGGCCTGGCATTGTCATTTGCTGTTCCATATGGATGCGGGCATGTTCCGCGAGGTGGTGGTGTCATGAGACTTAATACGGTGAAATATCTCACAACACTGGTTGTTATTGTCGGTGCCCTTCAAGTAAATACGGCCCTGGCGCAAATGGATCACGGCGATATGCAAATGCAGGGTGGTAGTGCGCCAGCCGATGCCCGCGATCCCCACGCTTATTCCGACGGTTACACCTTGACCGAAGGCCCCTATGCACAGCCGGGGCCACGGCAACTGAAACTGGCGGACGAGCACGCCTTCTGGTCCGTTCTGGGCGATCGCCTGGAGTATCAGGAAGACAGCGATAGCACGGTTTACGATATACAGGCCTGGTATGGCACCACCTACAACCGCTTTGTCATCAAAGCGGAGGGTGATATCGCAGACGGCACGCTGGAAGAAAGTTCTACCGAGCTGTTGTGGGGCCATGCGCTCAACGCCTATTTCGACACCCAATTCGGCGTTCGACTTGACCAATATGACGAAGGTAAGGATCGCCAGTGGCTGGCAATTGGTATGCAAGGCCTGGCGCCCTACTGGTTTGAGCTGGATGTGACTGCCTATGTTGGCGACGACGGTCGGACCGCACTCTCTGCCGAGGCCGAGTACGAGTTGCTGCTGACACAGCGGCTCATTTTACAGCCCCGCGCGGAACTGAATCTGTATGGCAAGGATGATCTTGATAATAGATTGGGGTCGGGCCTCTCGGATCTCGCCTTGGGCTTGCGCCTGCGTTACGAATTCAGCCGTCAATTTTCTCCCTACATCGGTGTGGAATGGACAGACACCTATGGCGACACAGCCGATTACCGCCGCGCGGCAGGCGAAGATACGTCAGGCACCCAATTCGTCGCAGGACTGCGATTCTGGTTTTAACAATAACCAAGTTGATACGGAAACTTTTCAAACACCTATGAGGAACACCTTTATGAATATGAAAACACTAGCCACTGTCATCGTGCTCTCCACACTGGGCATCGCTTTATCTGCACAGGCCCATGATCCTAAAGAGCATATGAAAGACGCTGAAAAGCCGGACTGTGCAGCCATGAAAAACATGGATCACAGCAAGATGGATATGAATGATCCCGTGATGCAAGCCATGATGAAACAATGCATGAATGACATGCATCATAACGACTCTGAGAAGGATCAAGCGCAAGCTGATCATCAGGACAACGAAAAAAGCTCAGGCGAGCAACATTCAGAACACCAACACTGATCAACCCAAGGAGTTTTCATGTCGGCGCTCACCACCTTTATCAAGAGTCTGGTCATTACCGCTGTCATCGCGCTGGTGGGTGGTGGGCTGTTTCTCTATTCAGGTCTCTACCCCATGGGAGCCGATGTACCACACAATCGGCTGACCTACTGGCTGCTGGAAACCTTGCGTGAACGTTCAGTTGCCCGCGCTGCCAGTGATATTAAGCTTCCTGGCGACCTAAACGCACCGGAGCGGTTATTGGCAGGTGGCGCCGACTACAATGATATGTGCGCCGGCTGCCATCTGAAACCCGGAAAAACCCAGAGTGATTTCACCCTGGGACTGTATCCCGCACCACCCAATCTAACTCTAGCCGGTGATAAACATGGGCACGAGCATGCCGATAACACCGAAAATGACGACGAGGCCATTAAGCGACAATTCTGGATTATTAAACACGGCATCAAGGCCTCGGGTATGCCCGCCTGGGGACCGGGGCACGATGATGAGCGCATCTGGAACATGGTGGCATTCCTGCAGCGATTGCCGAGACTGACAGCAGAGCAGTACCAAATATTAACAGCGCGCAGTAACTCTTCAGTGGAGCATGGCCACTAAAATGAGTGGGCATATTTCTGAATATCAAACAGAGGATAAATCGACAAAAAGATCTTCACATAGTTTTCAGGCGGTTGCTTTTTTACAAACCATTGACGCACAGAGCATCAGGGACGTTGATACACAATAGAGACCACGCCCATGCAAATTAAAACCCTGGAAGATGTCCTGCACTGGACCACCGCGTATCACGAGCTTTTGAGTGACAGTCTAGCTCATGCCGTCGAACGGGCGGAAAATGGTGCCGTCAGTTTGTTGCTGGATTACCTGGCAAAGCACGAAAGCACGCTAGCTCAATTGATCCGTCTCTTGGAGCAAACAGCGGACGCTAAAACGTTGAGCACGCTCTGTTCCGAATATCTTGACTCACGCCCTGTTTTTCAATATCACCAGCGCAATGAAGATCTCGCTGAACTTACAATTAACGACATTGCGACAAAACTGGTACGCGAGCACCAGCAACTTATCGAGCTATACCGTTTCCTGTATTGGCGGGCCGAAACCGGATCGGCACAGGATCTTCTTAAACAGCTGCTGATGCTGGAAGAACATCAGGCCATGAAAATGAATCAGGCGGTCAACCGTTCGTAAAGGTCCCGAGTCGGGGTGTCTTGCTGTGGCGTTGACGGCATGCTCTTCCTCGACTTCAGTGGCGGATGATTAAAGACTGAGGGCCGATGCCATGCGCTATGTTCCTTTGCTGCTCATTGTTGTTTTACTGGCTGCTGCCGCAGTTTTACCTTTTATCGCGTACCGTCCCAGCCATCACTGGAGCATCGTGGTTTTACTGGTTATCGCTACCATCGGAATCTGGGATTCGCTTCAACGCCGACATACCCTGCTCCGCAACTATCCGTTGATTGGCCACTTCCGGTGGCTGGCGGAAGCGATACGGCCACAGGTGCGTCAATATTTCGTCGAATCGGATACCGACGGTCGACCATTTGACCGCAACGAGCGCTCGGTGGTTTACCAGCGCGCCAAGAAAACGGCGGGCGTTGTGCCGTTCGGTACCGAACTCGATGTCACGGCAGAAGGCTATGAGTGGATCGGTGCTTCCTTGGCTACCCCGGGTGACGTCTCCCCGTCATCACCCCGCGTGATGGTCGGCGGACCCAAGTGTTCACAACCCTACTCTTGCTCTGTTTTCAATATCTCTGCCATGAGCTTTGGCGCTATCGGACAAGCGGCAATACGTGCCCTGAACAAGGGCGCCGCCATGGGCGACTTCGCCCATGACACCGGTGAAGGTGGCATCAGCGCCTATCACCTGGAGTTTGGCGGCGACCTGATTTGGGAAATTGGCACTGGCTATTTCGGGTGCCGCGATCGCAAAGGCCGGTTCGATCCCAAGCAATTTGCTACCCAAGCCACCCTGCCCCAGGTCAAAATGATAGAAATCAAGCTGTCCCAAGGAGCCAAACCCGGCCATGGCGGCGTCCTCCCTGCCGCCAAGGTCACCTCGGAGATCGCGAGGGCGCGTGGTGTCCTCGAACATCGCGATTGCCTCTCCCCAGACCATCATTCGGCGTTTAGCACGCCAAGGGAACTGATTCACTTTATCACTGAACTCCGAGAGCTTTCCGGTGGTAAACCGGTCGGTATCAAGTTGTGCATCGGCCATCGGTGGGAGTTTCTGGCCATTTGCAAGGCGATTGTGGCGGAAGGTGTCGGACCGGATTTCGTCGTGATCGACGGTGCAGAAGGCGGCACCGCGGCCGCACCCATGGAGTTTCCCGACCATGTCGGTATGCCCTTGCGTGAAGGCCTGGTGTTTGCCCATAACGCATTGCTCGGTTACGACTTGCGCGACCAGATTCGACTGGCTGCCAGCGGCAAGATTATCACGGGCTTTCGGTTGGCAGCGAACCTGGCGCTGGGTGCCGATTGGTGCAATTCGGCGCGGGGGTTTATGTTTGCCCTCGGCTGCGTGCAGTCACTGAAATGCCACACTAACCGTTGTCCCACAGGTATCACCACCCAAAGTCGTGCCCGGCAACGCGGCCTGCATGTCGAGGAAAAATCGCATCGTGTGGCGAACTTTCACCGTGAAACCGTAGCTGCACTCGTACAAATCCTGCGAGCCGCTGGGGTTTCGGCGCCCTCGGAACTCCAACCCCATCATTTGTATAGGCGCTTGTCGGCCACGGACATTCAACGACTTGACGAACTCTACCCCACCCTTTCACCGGGTAGTCTCCTGGGTAATCCGCCCCCGCATTGGGCTGCGGATTGTCGGGAAGCCAGTGCAGACCGCTTCCTGCGCTCTTTATAAGCAATTCGTCGATATCGGCTGTACTTTCAAACTGTATTGCTCTACTGACAGCCTCCTGAGAAACAAGTGCTAACGTATCATCAGATATACGTCAACCCGCCAACCCGTCAACCCGTCAACCCGTCAACCCGTCAACCCACAGAAAGGAAAGTAATTCATACCGCACAAGCAAAACCCAGAAGCCTTCGTTTATTGCAAATTTGTCCGAAATATTTACCCAGATTGTAATCTGACAGAACTGTAATCTGACAGAACTGTAATGGTATTAATAATGATTATCATTTATAGTCGTTGTCAGCACTAAGCACCAAACCAATCACTTTTAGCGTAAGAAACAAATTTAACGGAAAGACATGACCATGGACCAGCGGGGGCATTTGAACGAAAACCTACGGTTTTGAATCCTGTGGCACCCTCGTAACCGTAGTTTTCCGTTTGATAGCCGTTTATCCCTGTATTTGAGGTTCGGCCGGTAAAAGCGTTGAATTTAGCCACAAAACCTATAACGCATTGATAATAAAAAGGAATATCAATATTCTTCTTCCGCCTGACGTTTGTCGAATCGATGCTTCTCCTTGGCCTGCCTACTTGGGGTCTTGTGGAAGAACCGACAAATTTGACAAGTTTGCTCGTTTAAAGGCTGGCAACGATTCCTTCATTAAACAGCCAGATGGTCAAAATGCAACCAGTCGACTACAGCGAGCCCTGGAGCTGTTTAAACTGCCCTAGAATCACTGCTTTTTCCTGAAGAATCACCTTATTCTCGTCGGTCAGAACTGCCACTTTATCCTGGGCGGTTTTCAGTTCGGCTTTGGTGGTCTCCAATGCGTGGGATAACACGGCCACTTGCTTATCGACATCTGCTTTCTGAGTGGTGAGCGCGGCCATGTTTTCCGCCAATTGCTCATTTTTATGCTGGAATTCCCGGCACTTTGTTACAGCTTCTTCGCACTCGTGTTCCAGGTTCTGGATATCTTCTATCTTTGCGTTCAAGTCGCTATTTAGCGCCGCATTGGCTTGTTTTAATTTATCGGCATTTCGTTGTAACTGCGCGTTGACGTCGAATAGCTCGGACGCTCTCAACTCAGCCTGGGCGAGCCGGTGTTGCAGATCCTGAATCTGATCATTCAACCCCTGGTTAACTATACGGAACTGTCCGCGTT
>JALOAH010000113.1 GCA_023228865.1 Porticoccaceae bacterium
AGCCCTCGCCACTTTGGTCACCATCTGGCACAGGCTGCATCGTCCAAAAAAGCCCGGCTCCGCACTCTTGGTGCCGTGCTTGTGGCCGCAGGGCTGGCAGAGCCATTTAATCATTCGCTGCATCCTCCGCCCGCATCTCCTTCCACCGATTCAGCGTATCGATGGCCTCGTCAATGTCCTGGTCCAGTGTCTTGATGCTCTGGCCAGCACGCAATAGCTTTTTGATAGCGTGCTGCTGAGCAGGGTGAGCGATCCCGTAAACAGAAAATATACGATACGGGTCAATCCGCACCCCTCCAAACATAAATCTGTAGTGCTTTCCGCTGTCGGTCATGCCATGATCTCCATAAAAGACCCTACGAACTCCGCCGCCTGGATCGGGTTGATAGCGTTACCGTAACCGCGCAATCGTCCCACTCGATTGGATACCCCATGAGCCAGCGGGAATGATCCGGGTCTAACTGGCCGCCACTTTCCATCCCGGCAGAGGAGCCAGTCAGCATCTCGCCAGTGGCCGTTAGTCGGGCCGGGCCTGATAACATCGCAAAGTCGTTCAGATTCGAGCCGTGGCGAGTCTTGCCCATTGCTCGTTTCGCCTGACCGCCGCCCGTTGAATCCGATGTTTGAGGTGTTGGCCAGCCCGAAAACATCGCCACATGGTTCAAACTCACCGAAACTTTGCGCCCGTCCGGCGTCATCCCCGTCGCGCTCAAGCCCTCGAACGACTGGCTGCCTTGGCTGTTGCCTACCGTTGGCGTCGGCCACCCAGTAATTGCGATCTCTGATGTGCGGCGCACCGACCCCCGCAGACGGGAACGGGATACTCCCGAAGGCGTAACCCATGGCTTCCAAGTCAGCGTGTACAAGGTCGATCCAAGCATCGACAGCCTTGCTTCCAACCTGCTCGCCAAAAACGACTGGAGGTCTTTGCTGCTGGATGAGCCACTGGAATGCAGGCCACAGGTGCCGCTCGTCATCAAACCCTGCTCCTTTGCCTGCCGCGCTGAAAGGCTGGCATGGGCATGATCCTGTCCATACTGGTTTGTCGTCTGGCCATCCGGCGTGTCGCAACGCGAGACTCCATCCTCCGATTCCGGCGAAGAAGTGGCATTGGGTATATCCAGCAAGGTCATTTGGTTGAACATCCTCGATACTCCTTTCGTCAACGTCGCCGGGCGCAATATGTCCGCCAGCTATCAGGTTTCGCAGCCACTGAGCGGCGAACGGGTCAATCTCGTTGTAGTAGGCGGTCATGCCCCCGCCCTCCAGCTCATAGTCTGAATCCGGTATGCTCTCGCCATAAAATCCCTCGGCACCCAGTGGTGAGGGCAGAGCTCTACCGGCTCTGGCTCTGACTCCGGAAGCCGCTCTGCTACAGGGTTGTGGCTCGTGCGCTCGCAGGACTCGCATTTGTAGACTTTCGCCACACCTTTTGCGCGCTGGCGGCTGCCCTGATACCGAAGCCCCCGATGGTCGCAGTGGTTGCACAGCAGCGGCTCGAGAGGGTTGGCTTTTTTCGGTGGCGGCTTCCTTTTCACTTCATCCCCTCCAAAATTGCCCTCAATTTGGTGATCACTTTCAACTGGTGACCCATCCATGCGTCGCCGCCCTTCTCCGGGCACTTTAGCCGCATTGCCGCTTGCAAGGCTTCTTCCACGGTTTTGCGTTGCGCCATCATGCTCTGCTCCTTTTGCCATTCTCAATCGCAACCCGAACCATCCGCTCCAGCCCAGCGCGCGCAACGGCGTCCTGGTTGGCATCCGACATTTCCCGCGACATGACATACCGCACCGACGACCGATCAGCACCAATGCGCTCGGCGATCTCGCTGATCGTCAGGCCCGACTCGGCCAAGTGCTTGATGCTCTCCCGGCAAAGGCGGCGCTTGCTGAACTTGCCATTCCACGCCTTGAGCCCGAGCCGGCCAGCCTTGCGGTGTACGGCTTGCTCCGTGCGGCCAATGGCTATCGCGATCTGGCGCACCGGCTTGTCGCCGTACCAGCGGCGCAGGTGCGCTACTTGGTGGTTTGTCCATTGTTTAGCCACGGCTTGCTTTCCTCCCCCGCTCCCGCTGCAACTGCCGCAGTGCGTCCGATGGCTGGTATTCATTGCGCGCCACCCATGGCGGCAGGATCTCGATAACGCCGCCACGCGCCAGGTATTCGGCTGTGTCGGTGGCTATTTTTTCGCGGTCGGTCTGGCGCAGTTGTGGGTTCATTTCCGTGCATCCTCTTTTGACAGGTAAAGTGCTTGCTCGGGCGCAAATCCGGCCCGGATATGGGCCTCATACTTTTGCCGGGTCATAGCGGCTTGAAGGTCCATCAGCTCAGTGATTGCCTGCAAGTTATCCGCCAGACTGTTCCTTGCCGCCTCGACGGCGAACTTGATTTTCTGCTGGTCCGTTAGTGGGGGTGTTTTCACGCCAACTCCCCCCGCTCAATGCGCTGCACGGTGCGCAGGGACACGCCGTTCTTTTCGGCAAGCGCCGGGTTTGCCAGCAATGCCACCTGGCGCTCCAGATCGGTTCGGCGCTTGATGGCCCGCCTTATCGTGATGATGGTTTCTTTGGGTGTTTTTTTCATTTTATGGATCCTAGAAGGTCGATTTGTTTTGTCTCGGCGTCAATTCTTACTTTGGCTGCGGCAAAGTAATCGGCGTCAAGTTCGATGCCGGTAAAGTCGCAACCGAAGTAATGGGCAGCGATGGCGCTAGATCCGCTGCCGAGGTGCGTATCAAGAATGCGGTCGCCCGGCTTGGCGTATTTGTCGAGTATCCATTGATAGAGCTTTACGGGCTTTTGGGTGGGGTGGATTCTGTTTTTGTTTGCTGCGGCATTGTAATCGTATTTTTTAGAGCTGGACTTAAAGCTAGTCCACGCCATTTCATACTGCGCAAAAGTCACATCTTCTGAAAATCCTTTATCCCACAACAGCCAGCATGGAGACGGGTATAAAAAGTCAGTCATGTAATTACCACCCCATATAATCTGGTTTTTGCTGACTCGCTCCAGCTCTAAAAAGTAATCTTCATCCGGGATGCTTTTATCTTCGCCGGCAAACTTTTTGTAATTGCTTTTCGCGTCGCCTTTCCTGCGCCCCATGCTTACATTTATACCTATCCCATACGGCGGATCGACGCAAGCCAGATCAAACGCCTTATCGGGGCAATCCCGCAGGAAGTCCATGCAGTCCATGTTGAGCAGTTCGATAGCCACAATCACCACCTCATCGGCATAACAATTACGGATTGCATGATCATGATTGCACCTCCAGCGCCAGCAGCTCCTGAATCCGCCCCTGCATAATCGCAATCCGGCGCTGTGATTCGGCCCGCTCTTGCTCGATGCTGGCTTTTAGGGATTCGACCATGGCGGCGCGGGGGTCGCTGAAAATGACGTGCAGTTCTTCGGTTTCGCCAACCCGAACATATTCATGGGACGGGTTATCCGGGCTCTCTGAAAAATGGATAAAGCTGTACTTGGTATTAAAATACAGGTAAACCTTGCCCTTAAACTCTGTTGGTACATTCATTTTTGCTTCTCCGTTTTTTGGTTTGGTGTTGATCGACACCCAAACTATAGTCACCAATCGCGCCAATGTCTAATATCAATTAGCTATATCCGGCGCAGTTTATATAACCTAACCGCCTCTTCCCGCACTTGGCCGCGTATGTGGTCTGGCAGCGACGCTAGGGCTGCTTTGGTGTCGGGAGCGGCTAGGCACTGGCAGGCCGTGCGGTATATCTCCAGGCGCGCCCATGACTTCACCGCGTCGCTGATGCCTTCGCGCTGGCCGCCGGCGTACAGTTTCAGTTGCTCTGATGGTTTGACAGCCATGTCTCGAATGCCTCTTTTGCTGCCACCCAGCCCAGCGCAACACACACAAACGCGCCCGCGCCCTGTGCCGCTTCCAGGTAATCTATCTGGCCGTCCTGCCATTTACTGGCGGTATGATCGCGGCGTTTCAGCTCACAGACAAACGCCGGGCAACCTGGCACCACAACGTCTGCCGCGCCAGGGGTCATGCCTTCGGCCTTCTGACGCTGCGTCTGCTGGTGAGTGCGCTTGCCTTCGTTGCGCGGATGGATGGCAATCAGGCCGTAGCTTTTCGGGTATTGCAACCGCAGCCAGTTAAAAAACGTAATCTGCTCGGCGGACTCTGGCGGGCATTTGCCGCGCCATGCCGTGTCTCCGAATACATTTAAAAAACTCGGAAAAATCATACGGAAATTCTCCATCCGGATACTGTCGCCCTGATTCTATTAACCATCTGGTTAACATTTCCCTGGGATAGATTGTATTTTTTATACAGCTCATATTGTGTTCCAATAAAAATAGATCCGTCCTTGTGTATAAACTTCCTGACGGTATGGTCATACGCCGGGTTTTTTGACCCTTGATTCATTCTCGACCTAAGCTCTACTGACTCCTTTGTTGATAGGGCTTTTCTTATTTTCTCTGCCCTGCTTGCCCGGTATTCATCACTAGATTTATCCCATGCTGCTTTTAAGGAATCTGACAGTTTTTTCCTGCTCTCATCGCTTGGCTTCCGCCCTAGACACGGATGGGTCCATCCCTCTTCTGCCATCCGCTCTCGGATTATCCTGACCATTGACTCAGACATCTTTCTTTTGAATTCTTCCGTGTGTTTTAACCCAGCCGCTCCGGATTCTCCGCCATCGCTGAGGTTGCAAAGAGTGTCCCTCCCAATCGAGAGAATTACATCTCGCTCTTTCTCACATGCCTCGCTGCTAGTCATGCTTCTGAAAAGTATTTCGCACGTTCTACCGTATTTGTTGTTTATGTTGTGCCAGTGGGGGTTTCTGGATGTGTTGCTGTGGACCCTTGTTCCCGTTCCTTTCCCCACATAAAAAACCTCGCCCTCTTTTTCTCCGCTCTTGTATCTGTGCACATAAACGTAATATCTTTTTTCGTCCTTCATTTTCCGCTCCACCAATACCTAGTGCCACAATCATACCATGCCACTCGGGGAATTTCATTGCTCTGGCATCCTGTCGGCGGGGCGGTTGTATCCGTGGACGCGGTAAAAGTCCGTCCCGCGCCGCCTGGCATAGGTTATTGTTTCTGGCATGGCGCCCTTGTCAATATGTTCTAAAAACATATCAATGTCCGGCGCAACGTGGCCACGGTATACCGCACGGCTCAGGGCCTCCCAATCCGCCACGGCTTGCGTGCTGTTCGCGCCAGGGGTGTACCAGATCGGGAAGGTGCGGTATTCGGTGGTGTAGTCGATACGCAGTGTATCGTTGCCGGACTGGCTAACGCCCTGCGCCAGCGTCCAGTTCAATACCGGATCTGTGCTGATGGCGTATGGGTCTTTTTTTACCCTGGTGAATTCGCGCACCAGCTTGGCATGAGGATCAACAATCTCACACTTGCACGCGCAACAATACCTCGCCGCAATGTCATTATCGGCTTGGCACTCCGGGCACTCCTTGCTGGTCCAGCGGTAGTCGCACCGATCATACATGCCCATGCCGGCGCGCACCTGCCCTGTGCATCGCCGCCCATGGTGGCTGGGCAGGGGGCCATGATCAGTTTCGATAGGCTGGCCATTTAGGTCAAGGAAATAGCCGTCTTCGCTATACTCGAATTCGTCATCATTTTTTCGCGCCGAGAACTCGTTCTTAAATCCGCACTCCGGGCATTTTACGTCAAGCATGGCGCTACCGCTCGACGCGCCCTTTACGCGGATTCGCGGGGCGAACAGGTCGCTGTGCAAGTTGAACCTTTCTATATTCTCCCCATAATCAAGCAAAATAGCCTCTGGCTTTTCACTTTTTGCAATTGCTTCAATATCACCGGCAACCGAATCACTAATAAGCCGCACACCCCTCCATAATATTTGCTGAAACAAGCCGGGTGACTCGATTGCTCGCATCACAGCGATAATAGAAACATGCGGGAAATCAACGCCCGTGGTAAGGGTGCCAACGCTTACTAAATACTTAAATTTTTTGTTTTCAAAATCTTTAATAAGTCCGTCTCGTTCGCTACCCATGTTTACATCGCCGCCAAGCATTCTGCTGTTCTCTGGCGGAAGGCTTTCCATAATCTCTTTTGCGTGCTGAACTGTTGCAGCAAATATCATTACTCCAGAGTGCCCGCGCGAATAACCAACAATATCGCTAACTATGTTGTATGTTAGCCTTCCCCTGCCCTCGAAAACCCTTTCAACATCGGAGTCGTCAAATTTTCCGTTCTGCTTAAGTTTTATGCTACTTGTGTCGTAGCTTTCAACATGGCTCGGGTCTGCGTGCATTGGCGTCAGGAAGCCAAGGTCAACAAGCTCTCTCGTTGTTATTCGGTAAAGCAAATTGTTGTAATATGGGTTTATTGCCTGGTCTTCAGGAACAAAAGAGCCATCTACATCATATGAATAAATAAACCCTGTTTTAAATCTGTATGGACTTCCTGTCATCCCGATAACTCGCAACCTTTGGTTTTTCGCCCGCATAGCAGAAATAATGGCTTTTACTTGCTCTGTTGTTCTGTGGGCCTCATCAACCAAAACGGCACCAAACTGGTCGCCAAACCGAGATATGCTATTTGCCACTGTGCCCGGTGTTGCAAAAACACACGGGTGCCGAAGGCATTTAGACCCGGAGGACGCGCTGAAGATGCTGGCTGGGCTGCCGGTAGCTAGGTACTTTTTCGCGTTACCGGTGCAAAGCTCTTTTGTTGGCTGCAAGCAAAGAACTCTTTTCCCCGTTGATTCATAAACCCACTTTGCTATTGCCGCCATTATGTGCGACTTCCCGGCGCCTCCTGATAACTCCAGCAGCCCAGGCATTAGGCTTTTTTTCATGTGTGCAATGGCGGCGTCAACAGCTTCTTGTTGGTAAAACCTAAGGCGACTCATATCAAAAACTTTCTTTTTGCGTTATTTTTTAAATTTTGTTCTGCCCAAACAGGCATTAAATTCGACAAACAATTTATTTTTTTTGGACAAGATATTCCTTCAGATAAAAGAACTGATATTGGCGTTATGTGATCTATATGCCAGGCACCATGGTTCTCCCATCTCATTCCTTTCTCAAACTGTGATTCTATATGTGATATAAGCTCTTGCCTGGTATAGCCAAGTATTTTTTCTGTCCTGCCGTTCTTTTCTGTTTTTAAAACTCTTCGCAACGAATCCCGCATAAAACAAATAGCTTTAGATGTTTTTTTCGACCTCCATTTAGACTCTGATTTTCTTACCGCCTCGCGGTTTTCCTTCTTCCACGTCTTTGCCCTATCTATTGTTTTTTGCCTGTTTTTTTTATACCACCTTTTTGCTCTAATAGCCGCCAATAACTTTTTTTCCTCGGCAGATACGCGAGGGATATTTTGCAAAGGCTTTTCTTCATAATGACAAGCAATACACTTTGCGTTAGAACTCCAACGCTCAGAAATATGGTTTTTTTTGCATGGCTTGCCCGTGAAGTATCGAGCTTTACCTTTTGATAAAGATTCTTTTCGGGGAATTATTTCTTGCATTATACGCACTCCATCAAAGCGGTCATCGAAAGGGAAACAAGGCAGGCGATGATGAGTCGCTTTTCGTCTGGCCGGACTAGCCTTGATTTGACTGATTATACGCCACGGTTACGAAAGCCGCCAGTATTCCGATGGTTTCCCAGTCCACGGAGCAACATCCAGCTCTGGCAATTTCTCTTTGACAATTTTGGCATAAGCAACCGATCCGGCACGCTCAACCTTGGTCAGCTTGCGCCCCCACAAGATAGCGTTGCGCTCTTTGGCGATTTTAACCAGTTCTGCCATGACTTCTTTTTTCCGGGCCTCTGCATCATCGATGGTGGTTTTCAGTGCATCATATTCGTCAAGCAGGGACTTTGCGCCCAGGGTGTTGACTTCATAAATTGCGCCTTCAAGGTGGGCAGGGTTGTCCAGTTCTGACAGATAGCGGTTGTAAAAAGCTTCCATTTCCGGGAAATACTGACCCCACCATTCGGGGTCAAAATCTACGGTTTGCAGGTCATCACCGTGCTTGCTCCACTGATAGAAATGGGCATAGTGTCTGCCACTGCTGGCCATCTCGACTTGCATCTGTGCGTAGTAATGCGGCTGGTCAGCGGCGGCCTTGAACTCCGGCTGTGGTTTGTTCCGCAGACCAAACGGGCATTTTACTTCAACAAGCCCAAAGTACTCGATAAGGCCATCCGGCGTAGCGCCAAGCCAATCGTGCTCCGGATGGACGAAAAACCCGCACTCCTCAACGTAATGTCCGGTCTTGCCCATATAGTCCATAATTGCAAGGGGCTCGTGCAGGTGGCCGTATTCGGTGGCAATGTTGCCGGTGAACTCGGATTCAGCGCCATGATAGTCGCGCACCATTTGGCGGATCAGGTCTTCGGGGGTTTTCCATGGGTTCAGGCCAAGGGCGGCGCCCACGTTCGAGCCGGTGAGTCGTCCGCGTCTTTTTGGGGATAGGTTGGTCATTTTTTTACTCCGTTGATGTGGCGCGTCCTTGCGCCGGTTTTTGGTCAGAACGGGATGTCTTCCTCGAAATCATCAACCGGAGCAGTCTGCGGAACAGGCTTGGGCGGTACAGGCGGCGCATTCTTCGCCGGGGCCACCGCGCTGACCCAGTTGCCCTGGATCTTCTCGCCATCCTCCTTGGTCATCTTCCACACCTGCAACTTGATTGCCATGGGCTTGCCGACCAACGCGGTCATCAGGTCGGTGTCGTCAGGCTCCGCTTGCAGCTTGATCAGTCGCCCCCCTGCGTTGGCGTCAATCGCTGCCAGCATCCGCTTGGCCTTGTCCGCCGTGGCGGCGGGGTCTTTGTCGCGACTGGTGCCGTGGACTTTGACTTTTTGGAAAATCACACGGTTGCCATAGGCTTCGGGCCGCATGATTCGCCACTTGAGAGAGATGTAACTGTCGCTCTCGTATTCGTCCCACTTGGCTTCCTCAATCGCTGCAATGCAGCCTGTGTTGGCTGGGATTGGCTCAAGATTTCCGCCCTCGGCTTCGTAGGTGGTTTTTGCTTCGGCCTGTTGGCCGTCGTTCATTGTCCAGAATGACATGGTTTATTCCTCTTCGGTGGCTTCGGATGTATCGGATGATACGGGTGGTGGTTGTGTTGCGTTGAAAAACGGAATGTACGGCAGGATTGGATTTTCGCCCTCGGCAACGTCAAGCTCCTGCGGAATGCGATAACGGTTTTTAGCGTCAACAAAACCGATAGTGCCTTCGCTGGCGGTCACCAGGAGGCGCTCGCCGGTACTGGTCATTTTTCCATAGGCCTTGACGTTGCCCTTCTTGTCCTTGTCGCTTCCCATCACGAATTCGCGTGACTTAAGATACAGCACGGCATCGCTGGTGGCGATGTACACCCGGCGACTGGCTTCGTGCATGTCCATCGTCCACGTCGCGTAGGCTTCCACGTCCGGGCGGTTCTTGACCTTGGCAATGCCGCTGTGGGCCAGGAACACGACCGCAATCCCTCGCCGCCGCAAATGCTCACACGCACTGCGCACCTTGGCGTGGAGGTTTGCAACAGCAAGATAGCCCTTACCGTAGCCGCCAGCGGCCTCGCCAATGTTGGTGGCTTCCGGGTTCCCGTCAAACTCGATCACCTCAGACTCAAACAACATATTCAGCGTGGTTACCGCGTCAATGACTACAGTCTTATAGGGGTGGTCCTGCGTTGCCAGTTCGCGCAACTGTTCAAGCAGTATTTCGCTCGGCTTGGCGTTGCGTTTCTGGTTTGCGCTGGGCAGTTCCGGGAAGAAGGCTGGCTGCTTATCCTCCGGCCACGTCTCGAACACGCTGGTAGCGTTCTCGGCCTGAACAAAAATAGGGTTTGGGAACGTCGCCGCCAGCGTTGATTTCCCAACTCCCGGAAAACCTACGATTGTGATTACCGGCGCTTGTGGGTGGGCCTTTTTGGCCTGATCAAGGTATGACATGTTTTGGTGCTCCGCATTGGGTTGTTGTCGTTTGTGACCGTTGCAAGATTAGACCGTAAAGGTTATGCTTGTCAACACCCAACATCAACATCATGAGGCATAAAATGACAACGCAAGAAGCAAAAGATTTTTTTGGCGGCATAAAGGAGCTTGCTGAAGCTCTTGGGATATGGCCTCACAATATTAGCCGGTGGGGCAAATTTCCGCCCATGGCGAGGCAGTACGAAATTGAGATAAAAACAAAAGGCGCTCTCAAGTCAGAAAGCAATAAATAGTCACCTGATTGCCTTTAGAGGGCTAAAAAATGAGCGCATGGGTAGACTATGTAGAAGCAGGGTTCCGCGTTTTTGGAATCCACGGTGTAGATAAAAACGGACGGTGTGAATGCGGGAATCCAGACTGCAAGGCGCTGTACAAGCACCCAAGGATCAGCAACTGGCAATCAGTCCCGCACTGGTCAGAAGATCAGCTCGAAACCTTCGAGCAGTTGGGCCATTTTAAAACCGGGTTCGGCGTCTTGTGCGCCGGGCATTTGATCATTGACGTGGACGCCCGCAACGGCGGCGTGGAGTCGTTCGCCAGGCTATGCAAGGACGTGCCAGAGGCGGCCGGCGCTGTGTTTGTGGTCAACACCGGGTCAGGCGGTGGCAGCCAACACCATTACTTTTCGTTGCCGGAGCCCATGGCGCTAGTGCAGCACCTGCCACAATATCCCGGCATCGATTTAAAAACGTCAGGGTATGTCATAGGCGCCGGATCATTGCACGCCAGCGGCGCGGACTATGAGCGGGCGCGGGGGTATCCACAGGACATCTCGGTGGCGCCTGCTGCGCTGGTGGATTTGCTGCGGAAGCCAGACAGGCACCGCGTTGACCTTGACGGGGCGGCGGTTGACGTGTCGGAGTCGGACATTCTCGACTTGCTGCACTACATATCCCCAGATC
>JALOAH010000114.1 GCA_023228865.1 Porticoccaceae bacterium
CAGGACGCCGATGGCAACATTACTTGATGGCAAAAAGATCTGGCAGGAAAAATTCATAAACTGAATCTGACCTGACAGACACCTTCTGAAAAGTCGGTAACTGTCAGATCAGGTCTGAACTACTACAACTGAGGTGTTCAGAAAATCTTGACCAGGTCAACTAGCGTCATCGGTGGCGGACGGTTTGATCATCCGACGCAACCAACCCTGATCGGTATCTTTACCGACGAAGGCCAGAAACAAACGCAATGAAACCCACTCGTGACGGTAAAGGTTTTTTTCCCTGCGCTTACCTCGCAAGCGCTGCTGAAAGGCCACACTGGCTTTACCCAGATCGTGTAAAAGTGCGGCCATCTGCGCGAACAGTTTGATTTGCTCTTTGGTATGCCAGTCGCTGCCTTCATCAGATAAGGGCATCGCTCTCCCGGTCATATTCACCGGCACCCTGCCCTCAAGATCAAACCTGCTTCGATTGCCCACCACCCAAACCAATTCCGTTCTCGCCCTGCTGCGTATCCAATGGCAACTCACCGCGGTATTTTTAGTCGCCGTTTTACGCAGCAGTTTTTTAACCGCCAGCAAGCCTTCCTGGGTAATCACCGTCTGCCAGGTGTTATCACCAATGCGGTCGGCGAAGGCATCCAGTACACGTCTTGTACGATTGAGGGCTTTCTTTTCGCATTGGGAGACAAACGTGACCATCATGAAGGACTGCCCCTTTCCAAACTTTTAAGCGTTTTATCTCTCGTAAGAATTGTCATTTGGGATATGGCGATTTGGTTTAAGCGGGCAAGGCGCTCCTGCTGAGGTAACCCTTCGTTGATAAGAACTGCGTTCAGGTTTTCCATATTGGCGAGGCAAACCAGTTGGGCACCGTTGGCATAGTCACGTATGTTGCCTTTTGCCTTCGGGTTGCTTTCACGCCATTGCCTGGCTGTCATGCCAAACAACGCCATATTTAGGACATCGGCTTCTGTTGCATAGACTTTCCTGACTTGTTGCGGTGTTAATTTGGCAGGGATCAGGTTTTCCCTGATCGCATCGGTATGGATTCGATAATTGATCCGTGCCAGGTTGCGACGGATATCCCAACCAGCTTGTGCCTGCTCCTCTTGTTTAAGCCGTTGAAACTCCTTGATGAGGTAAATTTTGAACTCTGGACTGATCCACATACCAAATTCAAAGGCCAGGTCTCTGTGGGCGTAGGTGCCGCCATATCGCCCTGCTTTGGCCACCAGGCCTATGGCCCCGGTTTGGGCAACCCACTCCTTTACACTCAACTTGTAACTGTTTAACCCTGCCTTACTTCTAATTGTGGCGAATTCGCCATAATTAAATGCAGGATTATGTACCGACTCCCATATCCCTAGAAATTCGATGGTATTACGATTGCGCAACCAGTCCGCAATGAAGAAATCACCGTCTTTCGCTTTTAACATATCGGTGAGGGAGATATAGTCCTCATCCTCGATCGCAACAATAGTGATAGCGTTTTCAAGTACTTGAATTTTGCGGCTTCGCTGATCCCCTGCCATTGATTAGATCCTTCTCTAAAAATAATGATGTAAAGACACAGTCATGTTACAGCGCTGTCACCCCCAGGATTGTCAATCACGCCTACCTCGGTGTTGGTTGCTGTACTCAATGCCACTCACTTTACTTGATCAAACATATAATCCAGGGCTTTATGGTCGGTAAAAGATTGCAGGCACTGCTGGCGGAATTCCTGCTCGCTGGCGTTTTCGCGGGCTGATATGAATGCCCAGGGCAGGATAATGGCATCCTTAATCAGGTCTGCCACGTCGAACACCAATGCGCCCCGGCGGGTTTTGCCGTGCATGACAGCAAAACCGTGGGGAATACCCAGCACCCATAAGGTGGTGGCAGCCAGCCCATACGCGAGGTAGTTGCCGTGATTAAGAAAGGCATTGGCGGTATCTGTGTTGTCCCTGTCGCGGGTGAAGTCGCCGTATTGGGTGCAGTTGGCGGCGTATTTGTAAAGTTGCTTGGTGAGTTCCGCCTCGGCGTTTAACAATAGCCCTGTTCGGTTGGCGACACTGATTTTGGCCTGGCAGTTAGTTATGGCGCTCTCAATGGCCGGGCTGTTGGCGGTGAAACCTTCTGCCTTAAGATCTCTATCCTTGCTCCAGGTGGATTGAAGATAGGCAATTCTCGCGGTTTGAAATTCTTTGGCGGCTTGCAGGCGTTTGTCGTCGTCAAACCAGAATTGCATCCAGCCCTGAAGGTACTCTGTCGGGCGGTATTCGCTTTGGGGGCTTAGCCATTCGATTTCTGTGGCCATCAACAGCGGCGTGCCGCCACCGCCGCAAAAGCCGACCATCACACCGGCCGACGCAAGCATGCGCATGGCGGCCTGGGTAACAGAGGTGCCAGTACCCAGCAACAGGCAGGTGGTGTTGGCGATGGGAATATTCCAGTATTGATTTTCCCCGTTTTTTTGTTGAGAGTTGGCTTCGGTGAGGTAGAGCACCCGGCCATCTTTTTGCATTACCCGGCATTTTTCCAGGTAATAAATGTTGGCGCGCTTGGAGTGAAGGATGGCCTTGAGGTCAGTTAGTTGTTCCATTTGCGGACTTCCCTCACGTCAAGGCTGTATTGAGCATTGGGTAGGCTCATATTGGGTCTCGGTCTTGGCCGGGGATTTCCATCACCCCAGCTTCTCAGCCAAGCGAATACTTGGTCAGCAGTCACAGTTCGACCCGCCTTAACCGATTCGAGGGCGGCAAGAGTTTCTCTCAAACGCATTTCTTTCAAATCAAGCTGGCTCATTTACCTTGTCCCTTTTTATCAGCAAGCAATCATATGGCAACCAGCCCACCCTTCCTGGCGCGAACCATCCCTTTCTCGAACGTCCCTGCCTGGCTGGTTGCCAGCGCCAACATTACCAGCCCATGCAGACAAAACCCGTCATGGACATTTATCCAGTGGTTTTACAACCATCCCACCCCTCTGCCGAGGTTATGCTCCAAGCCCTGCTGGAGCTTGTTTTGCAGTTGTTTGCGCAGTTTTATTGGCGATTCGACGTAAACGTGGGGGGTGTGGCGCAGAATATCCTGTATAAGTTCGCGGTCATCGGCGTAGGGAATGGTGAGTAGATAATCCTGGCCGTCCCACTCGCCCTGTTGTTGGGGGTGCCATTGTTGAAGGGCAATTTCGCGAGCAATGGCTGGCGCAAACCGCAGCCTGGCACTGTGTTTTGGCGCACCGGAAAAAATGCCGTAGTTTTTGGAAAAATAGGCTTTTAATGTTTCTTTATCGATGTTTTGCGCTTTTTGTTTGCCAATTTCGGCATGCTGGATTCGCGCGATGGAAAAGGTGCGCAATTCTTGACGCAAATGGCACCAGGCATCCAGATACCAGTTTTCCCTGTAGTGAACCAGGGTTTGCGGGCTGATGTCGCGCCGGGTTTTGGCGCCTTTATAATCCAGGTAGTGAATATGCAGCTGGCGCTTTTTCAGCAGACCTTCACTGATGCGGTTGAAGATTTTTCCCGGCAATTGGCGGTGGGCAATGGGCAGAACGCGGATATGGCTGGCAAAGGCGCTGGGAGAAATGTTGCGGGCTTTGAGCAGCTTGGCGACTTCTTTTTCAATAATGGAGAGTTCATCGTTGAGCAAACCATTGCCGAGGCTTTCCAGCAGGTTGAGGAGTAGGCTTAGGGATTGTAGTTCTTCCCCCGTTAGCCACAATCCCGGGAGTTCAAAACGGTTGTCGGGGTCATGTACATAATGCCAGCCGCGCCGGGATGGATCGTATTCGATAGGGGCTTCGAGAATGTTCTGCATGGTTTCAATGATGCGGTGAACATTGCGTTCGCTGCATTCCAGCTCGTCGGCCAGGGTACGCAGGCGAACCGGCAGGCGACGGCTGGTGAATATGCGGTGGAGTTGTTGAATGCGGTCAAATTTATCCATGGCCTGCGCGTCCTGCTGCCTGTTTTGGTTTGACTATAACCTTATCGACTGGCAATGGCTATAGATGGACTATGGTTATAGCGTTTTTTCCCCGTGCAGCGATACTCTTACGTAAATGCTGATGGCAAGATTATTGCTGGTATCACGACAGCTAAAAACGAGGATAGTTTGGTGATTAATTTGTTTACCTACGGTTCGCTGATGTTTGCGCCGGTGTGGCAAACGCTGGTGTCTGGTCGTTATCAATCTGAATCCTGTCAGCTGGACGGCTTTGCGCGTTATGCGGTTCGCGGCGAGGAGTATCCGGTGATTAAACCTGGGGATAAAACCGGATCGGTTTCTGGCGTAGTCTATTTGGGTGTGGCTGGCCATGATATTGCCCGTCTCGATGCGTTTGAAGGGGAGTATTACCGGCGCACCCCCATTGAAGTGAGAGGCGCAAACCGGGTGATTGCGGCGCAGGCCTATGTGCTGCGCCCCCGGTTTTACAGTATTGCATCGAGCCAGCCCTGGAATGAAGCGCAGTTTGCGCAAACCGGCATTAAGCGCTTTCTTGGCCAATATAAGGGTTTTTCGGGAGTTAGTTGAGAAGAGAGCTGCAAGCGCCGAGCACCGATGTGGAGCTTGTCTGCAAGCGATTGCTGGCTTCTCTATCGCCTGCAGGGCTGGCTCCTGCAAAAGCTCGGCGCTCGACGCTTTCAGCTTCCCCCTTTCAGCGTCGCCTTAGCGGCGGCCACGGTGTTGTACATCAGACAGGCGATGGTCATTGGCCCCACACCGCCGGGCACTGGCGTAATGGCGCCGGCAACAAAGGATGCGGCTTCGTAGTCGACGTCGCCCACCAGGCGGTTTTTACCGCCCTCTTCGATGCGGTTAATACCAACATCAATGACTGTGGCGCCAGCTTTGATCCAGTCGCCTTTAATAAAACGGGGGCGGCCAACCGCTGCGACAAGAATATCCGCCTGACGGCAAATATCCGCCAAATTTCTGGTGCGCGAGTGGGCGATGGTCACAGTACAGTTTTCCTGCAGCAGCAGTTGCGCCATGGGCTTGCCGACGATGTTGGAACGACCCACCACCACGGCATGAAGACCATCGAGATCGCCGAGATGATCCTTGAGCAGCATCATCGAACCCAGCGGCGTGCAGGGCACCATGCGGTTCTGGCCAACGGCGAGCAGACCGGCATTTTCAATGCTGAAGCCGTCGACATCCTTGTCGGCGCGAATGGCGTTGATGACGGCTTCGGCATCCAGCTGTTGCGGCAGGGGCAACTGCACGAGAATACCGTGAACACCGCCGTCATTATTGAGCTGGTGGATTAGCGCCATGAGTTCCTGCTGGCCAGTGGTGGCTGGCAGCCGGTGTTCGCGGGACTCTATGCCTAGCTGCTCGCAGCGCTTGACCTTGTTGGTCACGTAAACATGGCTGGCGGGATCATCCCCCACCAGCACCACGGCAATGCAGGGTTGCAAACCCCGATCTGCTTTGAGTTGCGCCACTTCGGTTTTGAGTTGTTCACAGAGTTTATCGGCAAAAGCTTTGCCATCGATGCGAATTGCCATGTTTTAACTCCCAAGAAATACGACGGTTTTATTGCCATCGAGAAAAACCCGATGTTCGGTGTGATATTTAACGGCTCTAGCCAGAGCGATGGATTCGTTGTCGCGCCCCACCTTGACCAGATCCTCCGGCTTGTAGTTGTGATCCACCCGCGTCACCACCTGTTCGATAATGGGGCCTTCGTCAAGATCGGAAGTGACGTAATGGGCAGTGGCGCCAATCAGTTTAACGCCGCGATCAAAGGCCTGATGGTAGGGTTTGGCGCCCTTAAAGCCCGGTAAAAAGGAATGGTGGATATTGATGCAGCGGCCGCGGAGTTGTTCTGATAAGTCATTTGAGAGGATCTGCATATAGCGGGCGAGGATCACCAGCTCGGTGCCAGTTTCCTCGATGATTTCCATCAACCGCGCTTCCTGCTCGGCCTTGTTGTCTTTGTTGACCGGCAAATACACGAAACGAATGCCGTCGCGCTCCGCCATTGGACGCAAATCGAGATGATTGGAAACCACAGCGACAATGTCCATATTGAGATCGCCCTTGCTGTAGCGGTAGAGGAGATCCGTGAGGCAATGGTCAAACTTGGAGACCATAATAATGACTTTGGTGGGCTGGCGACTGTTGCGCATAGCCCATTGCATACCGAGACTTTCGGCGACGGGTTCGAAATCGCGACGAATACTGTCGATACTGTGCTGATTGCCTTCCGGGCGGAAAACCGCGCGCATAAAGAATTTCTCGGTATTCTCGTCATCGAACTGCTCCAGCGCGCAAATATAGCAATCCCGCGCGGCGAGGTAGGAGGTGACTGCGGCGACAACGCCAGTGGCGGCGCGGCAGTTTGCCCGCAGAATATAGGTGTCTCTGGCGGTGGCGGTTTTCGAATCAGTTGACATACTGGTCGGCTCTGGTCATGGCTTTAGTCAGGGATTTGATCCCCCTGCACGCTTACCCGTAAAAAACCGCAATATTACCACGGCTTTGGCCTCTTCTGGCTCAATCCGGCTCGGCAATTGGCACGGCAATTCAGCGACAGAGGGGCAGGCCTTTGCGGTAGAATGGCGCCATGACCTTATCCAGCAGCGACAATTCTGAATTCCACATCGGCGCAAATGCCAGGGCTGACTTTATCGTCCCCTTTTGTCGCGAAGAACCCACCGTTCTTTACCGCGATGACTCCCTGTTACTGGTCAATAAACCCTCGGGGCTGCTGAGCGTGCCCGGCCGCCATCCCCGCAATCGGGATTGCCTGATTTCCCGGTTGCAGGCGCAATGGCCGGAGGCGTTGATTGTGCATCGCCTAGATATGGATACCTCCGGAATTATGGTGATTGCCCTCAACAAAGAGGTTCACGCCAACCTCAGCCGTCAGTTTCAGCAACGCCAGGTTACCAAGCAGTATGACGCACTGGTTTTTGGCCTGGTGGCGCAAGACAGCGGCGCGGTGGATGCGCCACTGATCACCGACTGGCCTAACCGGCCACTGCAAAAAATCTGCTACGAGCAGGGCAAGGCCGCACTTACCCGCTATCGAGTATTGCAGCGAAACGCACAGCGCAACACCTCGCATCTGTTGCTGGAGCCACAGACCGGGCGCTCCCACCAATTGCGCGTGCATATGCAGGAGCTGGGGCACCCTATTTTGGGGGACAATTTTTACGGTTGCCCGACATCTAAGGCCATGGCAGCACGGCTGATGCTTCACGCCAGTAAACTGGCATTTGCCCACCCGGTAACAGGCGCGGCAGTTTGCGGCGAGTCTGCCGCCAATTTTTAATGTCATCACCCACGGGGTTGGTTCTACAAAATATGCCAAGCAAGGCTTGCTCTGCGGGAGCCTTGTCGCATCGGAGCCGGCCTGCAAGCGATGGATCAGGCTCTGCCACACCACCATTTCGCCAGCAGCACTGGCTCTACATAATATCCAAAAACAGAACCCTTAATTGTTGGCCAGGGGCAGTTTTGGTAGAATTGCCGCCTTTCGCCAACAGCGGTGCTAACTCCCCGCCAGACCACTTCATACACTCTCCACAAGGAATAACCAGCTAATCATGAAAACCTACAAAATCGCTATTCTCCCCGGTGATGGCATCGGCCCTGAAATCATGCGCGAAGCCATCAAGGTTTTGAAGCTGGTGGAAGAGCGCAACGACGTTAAATTCGACTTGATGGAGGCAGCTTTTGGCGGTCAGGCTTATTTCGACCACGGCGACGCCTTTCCCGAAGCCACCAAAAAAATCTGCGACGAGGCCGACGCCATCATCAAAGGCCCCATTGGCCTCAGCCATGAAGAATCGAAAAAAATCCCCGTGGATATGCAGCCCGAACGCGGCGCCCTGCTGCCCATGCGCCGCCGCTACAACACCTTTGCCAACTACCGCCCGGTTTCCCTGCCCAAAGCCATTGCCCATTTTTCGCCCCTGAAAGCGGAAATTGTCGGCGAAGGCATCGATATGATTATGGTGCGCGAACTGGTGGGCGGCCTCTATTTTGGCAACAAAGAAGTGGGCGTCAACGCCGACGGCCTGCGTTATGTCAAGGAAACGCTGGAGTACAATGAAGGCCAGATCAGCCGCATTTTGCGCGAAGCCTTCAAGCTGGCCAGTCGCCGCAAGAAAGTGCTGCACAATATTCACAAAAGCAACGTGCTCAAATCCAGCGTCCTGTGGAATGAAATTCTCGACGAGGTTCACGCCGATTTTCCGGATGTAAAAGTCATTCACATGCTGGTGGATGCCGCCGCCACCCACCTTTGCCTCAACCCCGGCCAGTTTGATGTGATGGTGATGGAAAACATGTTCGGCGATATTCTCAGCGACCAGGCCGGTGGCATTCTCGGCTCCCTGGGCTTGATGCCTTCCGCCTGCCAGGGGCCTGAAAAATCCTACTATGAACCCTCCCACGGTTCCGCGCCGGATATCGCGGGCAAAGGCATTGCCAACCCCTACTCCATGATCGGCTCTGTGGCAATGATGCTGGAAATGAGTTTTGGTATGGAAAAAGAGGCCCAGAATGTGTGGAATGCCATGCAGGGTGTTTTTGCCGATGGCTTCTCAACGGCGGATCTGTCCAAACCCGGCGCTGGCGTCAATATGATCAGCACTCTGGAGTTTGGTGACAAGGTGGTGGCAAAGTTGCGGGCAATGCCTAAAGTGGCTTAGTCTGTAAGACATTCGCCTGCATGGCAGGCTCCTACAGCATAGTTTGTAGGAGCCTGCCATGCAGGCGATTAAACAAAATAATAAAATTAACGGCGCTGGTGAAGCTGCATATTCACCACGCGCAAGGTTGCCAAAACACCGGCAAAAACCTGGTTGGCGTGAACCCCTCGCGTTTTGATTTTCTTTTTGCCCGCTTCGCGCCAGGTGACGATACATTCGGTGAGGGCATTGGTATTGCCACCCTTGGGAATTTTGACTTCATAATCGACGAGATCCGGCAGTTTGAGATTTTTCAGCGCCAGTACTTTCTGAATCGCCTGAATAAAAGCGTCAAAGCCGCCGTTGCCCTGGCCGACGGCCTCATGAATTTCACCTTCCAACTCCACTTTGATAGCGACATGGGACGCCTCGTCAAGCCTGCTGGTAATGGCGCAATCGAGCAATTTAATATGCTTGTACTCCCGGCTCTCCATGACATCGGCAATAATAAAAGGCAAATCATCTAGAGTAATCTGGTGTTTTGAGTCACCCATTTTTACCACACGGGCGAGCACCTTGGCCTGATTTTCCGGGGACAGGGTAATACCCAAGGCCTCCAAGTTTTTGATCAATGACGCCTTGCCACTCATTTTGCCGAGGGCGTAACTGCGGCTGCGGCCAAACCGCTCCGGCGTGAGCTTGCTGACATAAAGCCCGCCCTTGCGGTCGCCATCGGCGTGAATTCCCGCCGTCTGGGTAAACACATCGGCACCGATAATAGGGGCGTTATCGGGAATCCACTTGCCGGAAAAATTCTCCACCATTTTGCTGACTTTCATGATGCTGCTCTCGTCGATGGACAGTTCCAGCCCCATTTTGTCCTTGAGCACCACCGCCACTTCCGCCAGAGAGACATTGCCAGCACGCTCGCCAAGGCAGTTAACCGTGCAGTGAATACTGGCAACACCGGCTTCCACCGCCGCCATGACATTGGCAATGGCGAGGCCGTAGTCGTTATGGGGATGAAAATCGAACTGCACATCGGGATAGCGACTGATCATGTCGCTGAGGCTGGCGAACACCTCCTTTGGCGACATCACACCGAGGGTGTCGGGAAGCATAAAATGGCTGATGCCAATGTCGCGAATATGATCCATCAGGCCGTAGACATAATCCGGGCTATCCTTATAGCCATTGGACCAGTCTTCCAGATAGACATTGACCTTCAACCCTTGCGACAGGGCATAGGCCACAGTGATTTTGATATCCTCGGCGTGGCCGTCCAATGTATTGCCGAGCTGTTCGCGACAGTGTTTTTCACTGCCCTTGGTAAGCAGATTGATAACCCGACCGCCGGTATCGAGTATCCAGTCGACGCTGCGCTTGTGATCAACAAAACCGAGCACTTCAATGCGGTCATCAAGGCCTTCAGCCCGAGCCCAGCTATTAATATGGGTAACCGCCTGTTTTTCACCGTCAGAGACGCAGGCGGAAGCCACTTCAATGCGATCCACATTGAGGGATTTGAGCAGTCCTTTGGCAATGGCGGCTTTTTCCTCTGCGGAAAAAGAAACACCCTGTGTTTGCTCACCATCGCGAAGGGTGGTATCCATTAACTGAATTCGTTTTTGCTGGCTCATTGGCTCACACTGTTTACCGGGTTGCTGGCACAGCCACCGATCTGCACAAAGAAAAGCGACTGTTTCCCTGAAAAAAAGAGGCGTATTATCGCCTGTTCTGGGCGATACGTCTATTTTGTGGCGCGCACCCATGTTGTTATCCCTTGCAGACCAGGCTCGAGCCCGAATACCTGTTGTCGGAATTTTGGGCGAGCAATCTGTGCGCAGGCTGTGTTCGGAGCCACAGCGCTATAACAGGCCGAAGACTCAAGGGTATTGGAACGGCCAGAGGTGCAGGATTAGTCAAAACTGGCAAGTGAAGCCGCAGAAGTGCAGATTGTTCGAGCTGTAAGCCTGGCATGGTGCTGGTGCCGGTAGGCGCAGGAGCGTAGGGCGGTTTTGGGTATGACTTCCTTTACATCAGAAGCGATGCTTCTGCCCCTTCGAAGTTCGTGCTGGGCTCCTCGTCTAACCCACCGCGCTTGCGGTGCATGGGGTGGGAAGTCGGTTTTGACAGCTGGTGCCTGCGTTTCGAGGTGCGTTTGCCGAGGTTTTTGTGCAAACCCGCTGGCGGGGAAGCGGGTATTCCCGCCATAAAAAAACTCCGGCACCTTTCGGATACC
>JALOAH010000115.1 GCA_023228865.1 Porticoccaceae bacterium
GCGAAGCCATCAGGCGTCGGGTAGGCATACGCGTAAAAGGCCGCCTCGCCGAGGCCGGCCCCCGGCCAGAATCCGGCGCTGGAGAGCTCGTGCGAATAGGCTTCCTGCATAACCCAGTCGGCGCAGTTGGGCACACCGCCGGGATGGGTTGGCGCGGGACGGCCGGAAAAACGCGTCACGGCCAGATCGAACGCCCCCCAGAAAAAATGAACCGGACTGACCTTGCCGAGATAGCCGGCACGAAACGCGTTCAATACGCGATCGGCCTGCACCAGTGCCTGCCAGAAGCGGTGCATGGCGTCGGCATCGTAGCTCGCATCCGACGTATTGCTTTCAAACGGCGTGGCGACTTCGACCTCGACCGGGCGCGTAAAAATATTGACGTGGATGCTCAGTTCACCCAAGGCGTCCATAAGCTGATGATAAAACGCGGCCACCGTCATAGGGCGTAGCGCGAACGTGCGTTCGCCGCCATCCGAGGTGTACACTGCGAGTGCGTGATTCACGAAGTCAAAGTCGATTGCGAAGCTTCGACGCTGGTAAGGAATGGATGACGTCGTCAGCCCGCGGGGCGTCACATACAGGGCATTACCCCAGGAATGATTGATCCAGGGGCCGAGTTCCAGACGTATCTTACCCACGACCTGCGCCCACATATGCACGGTATCGGCGGTCTCCTGCCAAGCGGCCAGAACGGGCAGTTCAGGCCAGAGGTTTGAGCTCACGATGTCGGTCATGGCAATGCTCCTCTGTAACGTTGTCGGCTGTCTCCGGCGGTAGAAAACTGAATCATCGCACGTTTCCCACAGCTTCGTTCTGCCTCACGTTTGAAACCCCACGGGGAGCATGGCTCCCCGACAACTCAGCAACGAGGAGAAACACCATGATGCAAGTACGCAAGGCTGCTGACCGCGGCGTGGCCGAGCACGGCTGGCTGAGCTCGCGCCACACCTTTTCGTTCGCCGACTACCGGGACCCCGATCAGATCGGCTTCTCCGATCTGCGCGTGATCAACGAAGATCGCGTGGCACCGGGTCAGGGCTTTGGCACACATCCGCACCGCGACATGGAGATCTTTTCGTACGTGCTGGAAGGTACCCTGGCGCACAGCGACAGTATGGGTACCGGCTCGCAGATCAAGCCCGGCGACGTGCAGCTGATGAGCGCCGGCAGCGGCGTCACCCACAGCGAGTTCAACGGCTCCGAGGATGAGCCGGTACATTTTCTGCAGATCTGGATCGTGCCGGAGCACACCGGTGGCGCGCCGGTCTATCAGCAACAGCACTTCAGCGACGTGGACAAGCGTGGGCGTCTGCACCTGATCATCTCGCCCGATGGTCGCGACGGCTCGCTGCGTATCCAGCAGGATACCAACGTCTACGCTGGTCTGTTTGATGGCGATGAAAGTGCCACACTGACGCTGGACAGGAACCGCCACGCCTATGTGCATGTCGCCCGTGGCAGCATCGAACTCGACGGCGTGAAGCTGGAGGCCGGTGACGGTGTGCGCCTGCGCAACCCGCAGACGCTGCAGCTGACCGCCGGCAAGGATGCCGAGGTACTGGTGTTCGACCTGCGTCCGCAGGAAGTGCCGCAAATGCCATGAGGTTTCGTAGGCGGGGCTCCCGCTAGGTAACCAACTCGCGGTAGGCGTGCCAGCTCGCATGCCCCAGCAAGGGGAAAATCAATATCAGCCCCAGGTAAGCGGTCGCGATGCCGAATGCAGTCAACCCGAAAATGATGACGGCCCATTTCGCCATGACGCGTTTGTTCTGCCTGACTACACTCACACTTGCCACCACTGCGGTAACCGGATCAATGTTACGATCCATCATCATCTGCAGGGTGACAACACTACCGGAGAATACCGCTATAGCGACCAGCAGGCCCATTCCAGCATACATTGCGATGAGTGCCCAGCCTTCTGACGAGAACAACAATACTTCAAGGCTTGGCACGAACATACCATCCGCCACGCCTATGACCAGTACTGTCGTCAGCCAGTTGAACCAGGACCAGAAGAACAGCACCAGCAACAGCATCATGCCGTATAAGAACACCGATAGGCCGTTGCCGCGCCAATAACGCCATGCTTGCGCGAACGTGGGTACCTTATTCTGTTCGTGGGCGCGACTGATGCCGTAAAACCCGATCGCCAGTACCGGCGCAACCAGTACGAAGCCGGTACCAATTGTCATCAGGGCCCAGGGTGCCTGCCAGCCCACGTAGCTCACCAGGTAACCCACGGCAACGTAAAGCACGCCGATGCCTATGCTGAGCAGGCGGTTTATCTTGACGTCCGCCCACCCCTGTCGCAACCAGCGATACGGCGCATCGCCCGCTACCCGCTGAATTTTCGGAATTTCAACTTCTATTCCCGTTTTACTGACCAGCAATGTCATCGTCCCACCCTCCGTCCGTTGATGATTGGCATATCTGGCGTACGTAGTATTACTTATAGACCAGAATTGACGCAAAGTGTTCAAACCATGCGTCGCGCTTCAGCCGACGAGGCAATCCAGAAAGGTGACGATACTGTGGTTGATTGCTTCCCGGTTATTTTCAGGCAGCCGCCCAGCGAGCTCTTGCACCCACCAACGGACCATGATTCAGGTGCTGGGCATCGGCTATCGCCTCATTGCCTGGGATCTCAACGAAAAAGCGGGCGTTGGGAAAAAGATGACCCATACGGGTACGGTGACATGGATGCAACGTTTCGGTGGCGCCGAACTTCAACGTATCGGGCGGTGAAGTGGCGGGCCGGAGTAACGGGCCGTTGACGGTAAACTGCTGCTGGACCTGAGCAAACAGGACGTTTATGCTCCCCGTACTCAGGGATCCACATCGTGGGTTGCGGAGGGCAGCATGATGATGGATTGATGCTGGCATTCCCACCTATCAGTAGACCAATTCATTGTGAACGTGCATCCATCGACCGATCCGCCGGCCTGCCTACAGCGTAAGCCTCATGTCGACGTCCACGCAGATTGATACCGGCGCCGGCGACCCGGTGGTCGTGATTGGTGGCGGGCTTGCCGGACTGTACGCCGCCTGGCGGCTGACGCAGGTCGGGGTCAACGTTGTGCTGGTGGAGGCACAGCAGCGGCTCGGTGGCCGGATCTTGTCGGAGCCTCTGCCTGGGCTGGCCCCTCCCGTCAGTACCGCCTATGACCTCGGGCCCACCTGGTACTGGCCCGCGCTGCAGACCCGCCTCCCACAACTGATTCATCAGCTGGGTCTGCATGTGTTCGAGCAGCCGGCCGACGGCGCTGTGCTGTTCGAGTCCTCGCCCGACCAGACTGAGCGTGTGGCCTATAGCCCGGCAATGGCCGGTTCGATGCGCCTGCACGGCGGCATGGCGCGCCTCATCACTGCGCTTGCGTCACACATCGACCCCAGCCGCATTCGGCTTGGCCATCGGGTGGTCGGCCTGCACCTGGTCGATGATGTCCTTGAGCTGGACGTCGCCACTGGCGACGAGGGACCAAGCGTGCAGCTGCGTGCGACGAGGGTCGTCTGCACACTGCCGCCACGTCTGCTGGCCCGGTCGGTGTCCTTCGCTCCACCGTTGCCGGATGCCATCATTGATAACTGGTTGGCGGTCCCGACGTGGATGGCCGCGCATGCCAAGTTCGTAGCGGTCTTCGAACGTGCGTTCTGGTGCGATGCCGGCCTGTCCGGTCAGGCACAGAGCCGGGTCGGGCCACTGGTGGAGATCCACGACGCGACAGAACCAGGCGGGCAGCCAGCGCTGTTTGGGTTCTTCGGCGTGCCCGTTGAAGCCCGCCGTACGGCTGGTACGCAGCTCCATGAGGCTGCGCTCGCGCAACTGCAGCGCTTGTTCGGACCCGCCGCGGCGAAGCCATTGCACACCTTCTACAAGGACTGGGTGGACGACGCGTTCATCGCTACGCGCGACGACGAGACGGCGCCCCTGTCCCATCCCGCCTATGGCGCCCACACGGCCCTGCCCGGGCGCTGGAAGGACCGCCTGTGGTTGGCCGGCACGGAGTCGGCCCGCGAGCACGGTGGCTATCTCGAAGGAGCGCTGGAAGCGGCAGAGGTCGCCGTCCAGGAGCTGCTTGCCCAGCTGCCGACGGCAGCCTGCTGAGATCGGATGGCGTGTGCAGCAGCCAATATGGCAGGCACACGAACTGCTACCATGACAATGAGGACAGTATAATGGCATCTAATCAAGCACGGGCCTACTTCGCGCTGAGTGGTTATCATTTCAATCCAGACGACATCACTCGCCTGCTGGGCATACAACCCACCTCAATCAATGCCGCTGGTGCGGCCAGTGGGTTGGACAAGCCTGTGATCAGTTCATGGGAGTTATCGACGGATACGATCACTGATGATGTGGACGTTTATGACTTGACTGGAAAACTCATCAAGCAAGTGGAGCCGGCCAAGGAAAAGATCCTGCAGGTGATTAAAAGCCACAACTTGTCCCCCAGAATCGGGGTGGTCCTGGTTTTGTCGACTGATAAAGATGAATCAGTACCCGACGTTGGTTTTGGTGCCAGAACAATCCGCTTTCTGGCGGATATCGGGGCTTTCATAAATGTGGATTACCGGCTTTCTGAGCGTATCTAAGTAATCTCTGCCATTTTTCAGAGCCAAAAAAAATGCACGCTACAAAAAGCGTGCATTTCACAACCAAGAACTGAAGTAAGTAGCCACGCGAGCACCGGCTGCGCGTGGCTGGTTGCCTTAGGGCTTCTTGGGGGTGGTGTAGGGAACCTCTTTCTGGAAAGACTCCCAGATGGTTTCATAACCAACATAGCCCTTTTCATTTGCCGGCATTTGACGGGTCGTTAGAAAACGGCTCTTGCCCTCGGGAACTTTGGGCCTGGTTTTTGGTGCTTCGCTCATAGTACTAACTCCTTGCTGGTTTGAACGGGATAAATGTAAACTATTTTGCAGCCCCTGCAACTGAACTAATCTGCGCCTCGCAATGCTTTAAACAAAGTGGTTGAAGCGCATGCGGGAAACATTCGATAATCAATTCAAATTCATCGGCCACTTCGTCGGCAAGTGTGGCGTCCTTCGTCAACTCAGCCAGCACGCCCCGTGCAGTAGACCTGTTCACCCTGCATAGCACTGCCAGATGAATGGGAAGTTGTTGCTCCATGCATACTGTCAATGCCGTTTCATACGACCTGATTGCCTCTTCCAGGTGATCTGGGCTTTCTTCTGATTCACCCAGATTATGCAGTACCGCGCCAGAATTATTGTGTGTGGCGGCTAACTCGAAAGCGTTGTTATCAGCATCGAACTCGGTAATTGCATTTTTATAGGCGACAACGGACTTTTGAAAAGTACGACTACCCTTCAGAAGTTTGCCATGCGTATGGAACGTGGCGCCAAGTTGATACATGGTTGCTGCCCATTCTTCAGGCGTCTCTTTTCGGGACCATACCAATAATGCATTAGTGTAAGCATCGATGGATTCTTTCAATAATTTCGAGTTATCCAGTTGCCGGCCCAATGCTTGTTTTGCGGTTCCCAGGTTATATTGTGTTGCCGCCCAGTCAAGGGGTGACTTTTCCTGGTCGAACTCTTCCAGCGCACTAGTAAAGCACTGAATGGATTTTTCAAACAATGCAACATCTCTTTGCTGCTGCCCCAGCGCCGCAAGGATATTGCCAAGATCATTCTGGGTCTCAGCCCAGGCTAATGGTTCCTGATCACGATATTTGGCTGTCAGTGTTGCCTCATGAGCCTCACGCGCACTGCCAAGAACATTGGAACTGAAGCGGCGTTGTTCATAATTCCCCCGTGTATAGAGGAAATTATCAGCTACTGTTACCTTGGTATCCGGAGTGGCAGCAACGGCCAACTCTTCGCCAAGCATGCCGATAGCATTGGCTATTGCACGTTCCAGGGCTTTATTGACCGGGTAAAACAGGTAGGTATTTGAGAATTTCATTTATGCCCGACCGAGAATTTCATTGATGTCCGGATCGGCGCCAACAGCTCCGCCGAGGTCAATTTCTTCATCGGTCGCTTCACGTATGCTCAGAACTTCCAATGTAAAAATTACGTCTCTGCCACAAAGTGGGTTGTTGCCGTCCACGGTCAATGTCTTGTCATCGAATCGGGTAACGATGAAGTTTTTAAGTTCACCTTTTTCATTTTCCATGGTGATGGTCATGCCGATCTCTCGATACTCTTCAGGAACATTATCGATGTGATCAGTAAACACGAGTGATTCGTCTCTCTCACCATATAACAGTTTGGTATCGATCGGAACTTCGATGATGTCCCCGACTTTTTTGCCGTCCAGTTGCTTTGTCACCTGTTCAGACATGACATCATTCACGCCATGTACATAGCCCAGGGGATAATCAACGGTAACAAGCACGTCACCGGTTTTTTGGTCGATGACCTTATAATTCAGCTCAACGAATTTTTCGTTTCGAATAATATCTGACATAACTGACAAAGCCTGATGTAGGTAATGCTGTCTTAGAACAGCGTAGCACCAAATATTTTTACCTTATCCTTCTCGTAACCCAGTACCAGTCGGCCCAGCCATTCACCCTCTTTCTTGGTGTGCCTCTGCTTATATAACACCGTTACATATTCACCGCGGCGTATCATGCCAAGATATTCGTAATCTTCTGACAGGTTTTTTGTCAATTCACTTCTCGCGAACTGTTTACCCATCTCGATTTCATTCGCACCCAACAGCATGGCGGCTGCAAAATTACGGGTGAAAGCGCCGTAGTTTTGTTCGTTCGAGTACTTGACGAGATCAGCCCACATTGGATTTGCCAGCGCTAGAATCTCTTCATCTGATTTTTCAATAATATTCATCATTTCGTTCTTCATTTAGAGCATGCATCTGGTTTTACAGGGCTGCCATCGTAAAAAAGTCGCATGCTGTAAACCATAGAAAAAAAAGACCAACAAACAATATGCTGGTCTTACTTTTAAAGATTAAGTAAAGGAACCTCTGGCTTATTTGTCATTGCGAGGAGCGTAGCGACAAGAAGATTGCTTCGCTTCGCTCGCAATGACGGTACGACGAATTCACCAGGGGTTCCTGAAGTTATTTTTCTACTGCTCAGCTATTACCTCTATTCATCAGCTACCAGATGGTACAGAGGGGCTTTTTCCATCGTGTATGCACCTGTTTTGCGATCACGATGAGAAACGGTCAGCACGTGCCAGTTCTTGTCATCCAGTTTCATCGCATCACCACGGTAGTAGTAGCCAGGCCAACGCGTTTCCTTGCGGAACAACGTATGGTGGAACACACTTTCGGAAGTACGGACACGGTGATGTAATTCCCATGCACGCAACAGCTCGTGTATATCGGATGCCGCAACCATCTCCATGTCTTCCTCAAGCGTTTTAAGCTTCTTGAGGCCGATGTGAAGAAGTTTCTCGTTGGTCATGTAGTTGACGCCAAAACCACCGCAATACTCATCCATCAGTTTCTGCAAGCGATCCAGACCCTGTCGTGGATTGATGAAGTTTGGGTTCACCGACCCGGCAACAACTTCATTGCTGTAAACCCTGTGGGTCTCCAGCGGCTTGTAGATCTTCTCTTTCAGATCATTGATCTGCTTGTCAGAGACTACAATGCCTTCGGCCTTGCCGTCGTCGATGTACTTGCAGGCGGCCTTGGCGGCCAGACGACCTTCAGTGAAGGAGCCCGATGAGAATGCGTGTGGTGTGCCACCTACCGCATCACCCGCGCCAAACAGGCCTTCGACAGTGGTCATACGGTTGTAACCCCAGTAGTACTCCGGAGGGGAAACATCTTCAGGACCCGAGCACCATGCACCGCAACCCGTTGCATGTGAACCCATGACGTAGGGCTCAGAGGTCGTCAATTCAGGGTTCTCGTATTTCGGATCGACGTCCGTGGCAGCCCAAAGTACCGCTTGGCCTACAGTCATACCCAGGAAGTTGTGCCAACCGATCTCTTCAAGGTGCGGATCCTGGAACGCTTCCATGGTCACCATGTGTATGGGACCGCGACCGGCATTCACCTCGGAGATAAAGGCATGGTTACGCAAACAGGTCGGAATGGGCTTGTGGGACAGGTGCTGTCCTTCCGTATCCAGGTATTCCTTGCCGACCATTTCCGTCAGCGCCGGGAACCACTTGGATTCATACTCTTCACCCAGACCGTTTTGGGTATAGGTCTTGAGATGCAGGAAGTATGCACCGACTGGGCCGTAACCATCCTTGAATCGAGCCAGCACGATACGGTTTTCCATTTGCGTCATCTTCGCGCCGGCTTCGATCATCAGACCGTACGCGGATCCCGATGACCACGGTGCGTACCAGACGCGACCCGCGCCTTCACCGACGGAGCGCGGCTTAAAGATGTTGGAAGCACCACCGGCACCACAGATTACGGTCTTGGACTTGAATACGTGGTAGTTACCGGTGCGAACGTTGAAACCAACAGCACCGGCGACGCGGTTCTCTTTGGAATCATCCATCAGCAGATGGGTTATGCAGATACGGTTGAATACCTTGTCAGCTGATTTCTTCGCAGCTTCGGCAACAATCGGCTTGTAGGATTCACCGTGAATCATAATCTGCCAACGCCCTTCACGCAGATAGGAGCCCTTCTTAGGGTCTCTCATCAGTGGCAGGCCCCACTCTTCAAACTGGTGCACCGTGGAGTCGACGTGGCGCGCCATATCAAAAGCCAGGTCTTCACGCACCATACCCATCAGGTCCATGCGCGCATAGCGGACGTGATCTTCTGGATTGTTTTCGCCAAAGCGCGTGCCCATGTAACAGTTGATCGCGTACAAGCCCTGGGCGACCGCACCAGAGCGATCAATGTTTGCTTTTTCCGCAATGACGATCTTCTTGTTCTTGCCCCAGTACCTTGCTTCAAATGCAGCACCGGTACCACCGAGGCCGGCACCTGCGACCAGGATGTCGATATCATCTTCGATAATAGTTTTGTAGGCCATTAGTAGTACACCCCTTCTTGCATTTTCAGGCCATTCGACTTGAGCGTGTGCAAGCCACCCTCATCCAGTCGAATATACTTGGGCTCGTTGAACAAAAGCTCACTGGCACGCATTTCATTACTCGGTGCGGCTTCTTTGGAAAGTTCAGGAATGGCCGTGCCCCACGGTTTTGTCGTGATAGGCGCCAACAACTCCATGTCCTTTTTGCCATTGCGGAATTTGATACGCCAGGCAATCGTTCCTTGTTCCTCATTACGAAGCACACGTACCGAGTGGCCCAGGGGTGCAAAATCGGCATAACCACGCACATCAATGGCTTGGTGGGGGCAGGCTTTCACGCAGGAGTAACACTCCCAGCACATGCTGGGTTCGATGTTGTAAGCGCGTCGAAGGGTTTTATCAATGTGCATAATGTCTGACGGGCAGATATCAACGCACTGTCCGCAGCCATCACAACGAGTCATATATACGAAAGTTGGCATAATGTTCTCTCTTTAACTTCGAAAGTTGTTGAATGAATGCTAGTAGTTGTTTGCAGACTCGCGCCTGATACCAGGTCCCATGTAGGCTGGGTTCTTACCCATATATTCGGGGATATCCGGGAATTTCGCCTGTACTGCAGGATCCGTCAGATCGTACTCAGCAGGTAGATTTTCTCTCGAACCATCGGCCCTGGTAACACGCTTCTGAAAAGCAGCGGCGGGCTTGAAGAACATATGGGCGAACTTCGACCAGAATACGGTGCCAAAAAGCGTTGTGCTTGAAACGATGAACAAAACGAGGAACAGGGTTGACCACCCGGCAATACCGATCGACTGCGCAAAGGACCAGAGCAATGCAAACGTTGAAGTTGCCAATAGCGACAGGATAAAGAGGTCCGCACGTTCGATGCGATACCACGTCAGGCCCTCCGCAGAAACATCGACCCGGATAGAGAACCAGAACCAGTATCCACCGGCAGCAAGCATCAGCGCGCCGAGATGCCAGAGCAGTGGCAGGGTGGTGGGTGTAGACGTCGCGGGCGTCGAGTAGCCAAAAATCATAATGGCGGTAGTGACGACGAATATAATGAAGCCATACATGGTCAGCAGATGAGAAAGTCTGCGTCTTGGATTGCAGAACTCGCCAGATGTCAGCACTTCGTTCGCCAGCACTTTAATGGCAATCGATGCTTTCTCGCCGCTACTCACTGTACGTTTCGCGCTTTTCTGTGCCTTTTTTGCATTTTCAAAAAAGTACTGAGCGCTTTTCTTATGAACCATGTCAAGTATCGTCCCACCGATCACCAGCAGGACCATCAAAATAATGTATGCCTGCATAATGGCCGGTGATATAATGGCCGAAAGCTCAGAAAAGGGGTTGCTCGTGAACATTAGGTAATCCTCAAGTATTTTAGTCGCCAGTGTATCCTTAAACTCAGCTCTGCGGCGAGTATAAACAAGCCACGGAGTATAACAAAATTGCTCGGCCTGAAACTACGGGGTGGTTGCTCTGCGACAAGGAATAGTCAATTGAATGTCTTCAATTCCTCTTCACTCAGAGTACTGATCTACTTTCCTTCGGTGCCTACCATCGGGTCGGCCAATGTACGTTTGGCGTGGATCTGGTCGTTGATACGTTCCTCCAACGTGTCGAGGGTCATAAATTGGTGCATCCGCACGGTTTGAGTGCCGGCCGATGCGGTCGGTGGCCTGGACCTCGACGGCGGGATTCTTTCACAGATCGTAACGGATCACATTGGCGGGGGGCGGCCAGGGTCAGCCCAGAGCCGCTGCTCTGGCGTTGGTGCTGGGGCCGTCGATGCTTTCCCTTGCCGTTCCCTCCGAAGCTGTCGAACCCGGCATTCTAGCGTCGAACTTCCGCCACCA
>JALOAH010000116.1 GCA_023228865.1 Porticoccaceae bacterium
TTTCAACTATTGACGGATCATAAATCCACAGATGGGCGGCAACCAGGGCGCGCCAGGGTGAAAATTGCGCCAGCCAGGCTTTTGCCGTCTCCATATCAACTTTCTCCGACTCCCCAAGCAGCTTCTGAATTCCGCGGCGAACAGCGACATCGCCGTGCAAGGAACCATCCAGCCAGCCGAAACCGCGCAGCAGGCTGTAATTTACCGTCCAGGGGCCGATGCCAGGCACCGCCAAAAGTTTATTTTCAATGGTTTTTATGGGCATGGTTTGCAGCCACTGGTGCAATGGCAATTGCCCGTTGCACACCAACTCCGACAGGGTGAGCAGGGTGCGGGCTTTGGTTTCGGAAAAACCGGCGGTGCGCAGTGCCTGTGGTTTGATGGCGGCAATCTGAGGTGCTTCCGGGTAACACCAAAGCCCCGATGAATGGCGAACACCAGCGGTTTGTATGAGTTTGCGGCGAACAGAAACCGCAGCATGGATGCTTATCTGCTGACCGGTTATCGCCCATGTCAAGGCTTCAAAGGGACTGTTTGTCATGGGCACCCGCAACCCACGCTGACGACGAAGGAGATGCCGAAGGCAGTAATGATGGCGGTATTTTTCTTCAAAAGCGTCAATATCCTGGGATAATCCCAGCATCCGTTGCACCATGGCAATCAACGGTTGCTCATCATTGGGGACGGCCTGGCCATCGACGCAGAGTTCGGCCTGAGCACGGTTATTGTCAAAATAAACAGTTAAGCGCGCGGGCAGACCTCGCCACACCAGGCCTTTTTGTAGTGATTCGGGGGCCACCACTTCGGCAATTTGCTGGCGGTCGCGGCGATGAAAATTGAGAATATCGGCCACCCTGAACGCTTTTGGCAACCCCAGGGAGCAGGACAGGGTGGATGTCATTGCCACTGTCTCATGCCCAGGGTGAAAAATAATGCCGGGGTATGACGTTGGTCGGAGCGAAACGAGGAAACGGGGTGGCGTTTCATTATTTCTTTACCACAGGCGCCTTTTCGCAGCCCGTGGATTGCCCATTGACTTCGCGGGCGAGCAGAGCGCGCTTGCGTTCGATGCCCCAGCGGTAACCGGAAATACTGCCGTCGCTGCGCACCACTCTATGGCAGGGAATGGCAACAGCCAAAGGGTTTGCGGCACAGGCGGTGGCAACTGCGCGGGTAGCTTGGGGGGAGCCGATACGCTCTGCCACCTGAGAATAGCTCAGTGTCGAGCCTGGAGGAATGGCCTGCAATGCCTGCCAGACACGCTGTTGAAATGCGGTTCCACGAATATCCAGAGGTAAATCCAGTCCGGTTTCCGGTGCTTCCACGAATCCAACTACCAGGGCGACACACTGCTCAAAATCCCTGTCACCGCCGATGAGTTCGGCGTTTGGAAAGCGCTGTTCGAGGCCGTTGACGAGTTCTTCGGGGGAGTCGCCCATAAAAATGGCGCAAACTCCCCTGCTGGTGGCGGCAACCAGAATACTGCCAAGGGAGCATTGGCCGACGGCAAAGTGGATGGCAAGGCCTGCGCCACCACGGCGGTAGCGGTTTGGCGTCATGCCCAAAAGCTGGTGGGTTTTGGTGTAGAAGGCGCTATTGGCATTAAAGCCCGCATCAAAAATAGCCTGGGTAATGTTGACGTTGCGGTTGAGTCCCTCGCGAATTCTGTTGGCGCGCCGGGCTGTTGCGTAGGCTTTTGGGGTTAAACCCGTAACCTGCTTGAATAGGCGATGGAGATGGTAGGGGCTGAGATTGGCACGCTCGGCCAATGCCGACAGGGTAGGCGGGGATTCGGCATTGTCGATGTCGCGGCAGAGCCTGGTTATTAGCGCCAGGTGCCCCTTTGATATTGGCAGCTGATTGGGCTTGCAACGTTTGCAGGGGCGAAATCCCGCCTCCTCGGCGTCTGCCCCAGTGAGATAAAAAAGGATGTTTTCACGTTTCGGTGTGCGTGCGCCGCAGGCGGGTCGGCAGTAAACCCCGGTGGTTTTAACGGCATAAAAGAAGCGGCCATCGGCCGTGTTGTCGCGGTTAATTACTGCGCGCCAAAAAGCATTTTTGAGCTGCGCGGTCAACAGGGCATCAGTGGGCTTGGCGGCTACTTTCCTCGACATGCTGATCTCCACAGAGTTCGATGCTCGAAGTGTAGTTGCTGCCAAACCGAATAACACTCTGAAACTTGCTGTTGAATGTTGCGCTGCAGTTCTGGGGTCAACCCCGGTGGATTTCAACGTGCATATGATGTGGTTTCGTCACTGCAGGGTTAAACGCCGGCATTTTTAAGCACCAGTTTGACCACAGTTATTATGGTGGCAATAAAAATAATGGTAAAAATGATGCCGGCAACGATAAAGGTTTTAATGTTGCCGTGTTTGAAATCCCGCTCGCGATTTTTACTGCTTTGCACTCCCAGTGCTGCCGCCATTGTACTTTTGACAATGGCGGCAAAGCCGGGTTTTGATTCCTGGTTTTTATCCGTCATGGCTCGCTCTCATTCTGGTATCAGTAACCGAGATTCGGGCTGAGCCATCTCTCCAGCTCGCCAACCTCTACACCTTTGCGCTCTGCTAGGGATTCTACCTGATCCCGCTGAATCTTACCCACATTGAAGTAGCGGGATTCCGGGTGGGAAAAATAAAGGCCGCTAACAGAGGCTGCAGGGAGCATGGCAAAACTGTCTGTCAATGTGATTTTCGCTTTGGATTCCGCGTCGAGAAGGGAAAAAATGGTGGTTTTTTCGGTGTGATCTGGACAGGCCGGATAGCCGGGTGCCGGGCGAATGCCCTGGTATTTCTCGCGGATAAGTTCAGCGTTGTCGAGGTTTTCGTTCGCAGCGTATCCCCAGAACTCCTTTCTTACCCGCTGATGCAGTTTTTCCGCCAGAGACTCGGCGAGACGATCCGCCAGGGCTTTGACCATGATCGAGTTGTAGTCGTCGTGGTTGGCTTCGTATTCTTTGGCCAGCTCGGCGGCGCCGATCCCCGCAGTGACGGCAAAGGCGCCCACGTAATCGGCAACCCCGGATTCTTTGGGGGCAATAAAGTCGGCGAGGGAGTACATGGTGTTACTGGCACCTGGTTTCTGAGTTTGTTGGCGCAACTGGTGAAATACGGCCAGGGGTTTTTCTCTGGTTTCGTCGGCGTAGACGGCGATGTCGTCGCTGTTGATGCGATTGGCAGGCCACAAACCAAAGACGGCTTTTGCTTGCAGGCGTTTTTCGGCGATGAGTTTTTTCAGCATTTCCTGGGCATCGCTGAAAAGCTGCCTGGCGGTTTCCCCCACCACATTGTCAGTGAGGATGGCAGGGTATTTGCCCATCAGATCCCAGGTGATAAAAAAGGGTGTCCAGTCGATACTGTCCACCAATTCTTCAAGGGGGTAATCCTCAAACACAGTCACCCCTGTTGCTGTTGGCGCCGGTGGCTGGTAATTGCGCCAATCCCACTGAAAACCTGCGGCAACGGCATCCGCATAGGGCAGGGTGGTACCCCTGGGTTGGCGTTTGGCGTTGCGTTCGCGAACCACTTCATACTCGGCGCGAACTTCCGCTGCCAGCTGGGCGCGGTGTTCGTGGCTGATAAGACGGCTGGCGATACCCACGGCGCGGGAGGCGTCTGGCACATAGATAGCCTGACCTCGATTGTATTTGGGGTCAATCTTGACGGCAGTGTGGGCTTTTGAAGTGGTGGCGCCGCCGATCATCAACGGCAGATTCATGCCCAGACGCTCCATTTCTGCAGCCACATGCACCATTTCATCCAGAGAGGGCGTAATCAGGCCGGACAGGCCAATAATATCCACCTTTTCGTCGATGGCAGTTTGGAGAATTTTTTCCGCCGCCACCATCACGCCCAGATCAATGACCTCGTAGTTGTTGCACTGGAGAACAACGCCGACAATATTTTTACCGATGTCGTGAACATCGCCCTTTACAGTGGCCATGAGAATGCGGCCATTGGCTTCGGCGCCTTCCTCCTTTTCAGCCTCAATAAAAGGCTGTAAATAGGCAACCGCTTGTTTCATAACCCTGGCGGACTTCACCACCTGGGGCAGAAACATTTTGCCTTCGCCAAAAAGATCGCCAACCACATTCATGCCATCCATCAAGGGGCCTTCGATAACATCCAGAGGACGGGCAGAAAGTTTGCGAGCATCTTCGGTGTCCTCTTCAATAAAGGCATTGATACCTTTTACCAAAGAGTACTCGAGGCGCTTTATCACCGGCCAGTTGCGCCATTCCAGATCCTGCTTGCTTTCTTTTTTGCCGTCGCTGCGGTATTTCTCGGCAATGGCGAGGAGGTTTTCAGTGGCGTCGATTCCCTGGGCGGGTTTGCGGTTGAGAATGACATCCTCGACCGCAACCCGCAGCTCTTCGGGAAGATCGTCGTAAACAGCCAGCTGCCCGGCATTGACAATGCCCATGGACAAGCCTGCCTTGATGGCGTGGTAGAGAAATACCGAGTGAATGGCTTCGCGAACCGTATTGTTGCCGCGAAACGAGAAGGATACATTGCTAATGCCGCCGGAAATGCGTGTGCCGGGAAGATTCTTGGTGATCCATTCACAGGCCTGAATAAAATCCAGGGCGTAGTTGTTGTGCTCCTCAATGCCGGTGGCCACAGCGAAAACGTTGGGGTCGAAAATAATATCGCTGGGGTTAAAGCCGACTTTTTTGGTGAGGATGTCGTAGCAGCGTTGGCAAATTTCCTTGCGGCGCTCAAGGTTGTCCGCCTGCCCCCGCTCATCGAATGCCATCACAACCACGGCAGCGCCATAGCGTTTGCACAATCTGGCTTGCTCAATAAAAGGCGCTTCCCCTTCTTTCAGGCTGATGGAATTGACCACCGCTTTGCCCTGAATGCATTTCAGTCCCGCTTCGATGACATGCCATTTGGAGGAATCCACCATAATGGGAATGCGGGAAATATCTGGCTCTGAAGCGATTAACTTGAGAAATGTGGTCATGGCATGGACGGCGTCGAGCATGCCTTCATCCATGTTGACATCGATGATCTGGGCGCCGTTTTCCACCTGGTCACGGGCCACATCCAGGGCGGTGGCGTAGTCGCCGTTGAGAACAAGGCGCTTGAATTGCGCCGAACCGGTGACATTGCAGCGCTCGCCCACATTGACGAACAGGGAGTCTGCCGTAATATTGAATGGCTCCAGCCCCGACAAGCGGCACGCGGCGGCTATGTTCGGTGTCTTTCGCGGCTTAATGCCGGCCACCGCGCCGGCAATGGCGCGGATATGCTCTGGGCGGGTGCCGCAGCAACCGCCGACGATATTGACAAAGCCACTTTCGGCAAATTCTTTGATGGTGGCGGCGGTCTGGGCTGCAGATTCGTCGTATTCGCCAAATTCATTGGGCAGACCGGCATTGGGGTGGACGCTGACAAGGGTGCTGGCGACACGGGCAATTTCTTCAATATGGGGGCGTAGCTGTTTGCCGCCCAGGGCGCAGTTGAGGCCAATGGAAAAGAGGCTGCCGTGAGCCAGTGAGTTCCAGAAAGCTTCTGGTGTCTGGCCGGAAAGGGTGCGGCCGCTGGCGTCGGTAATAGTGCCGGACACCATAATGGGCAGGCGAACACCTAGGCGGTCAAAGACATTTTCCACAGCAAACAGCGCCGCCTTGGCATTGAGGGTGTCAAAAACCGTTTCGATGAGGATCAGGTCGGAACCGCCTTCAATGAGTGCGGTAGTGGCAACTTCATAGCCTTCGCGCAGTTCATCAAAAGTGATATTGCGGGCGCCTGGATCATTGACATCCGGCGACAGGGAACAGGTTCGGCTGGTGGGGCCGAGAACACCGGCGACCCAGCGGGGTCTGCCAGTGTTCTCGGTCACCTGGTCAGCAACCTGGCGAGCGATGGCTGCGCCTTGAAAATTAAGCTCCGCCACCAGATCCTGCATGCCGTAGTCGAGCTGGGAAACCGCTGTTGAGTTAAAGGTATTGGTTTCAATAATATCGGCGCCGGCATCCAGATAGGCGCGGTGGATATCGCTGATAATGTCGGGCTGGGTGAGAATCAGCAAATCGTTATTGCCTTTGAGGTCTGACGGCCATTCGTGAAAACGCTGACCGCGAAAATCGCTTTCGCTGAGCCTATACCCCTGAATCATGGTGCCCATGGCGCCATCCATCACCAGGATTCTCTCCCTGGTTGCTTGGTGGAGTGCATTGAGTCGCTGATCTCTGGGAGTATTTGCCATGATTTACTGTCTTGTTGTCCGGTTGAAGAGGGCGGCAATTCTAGCATGCCTGAACTATATATCAAAATATTTTGATATATAGTTGGCGTTGGGACATTTCGCCATCAGCAAAAGGTGGTCAACGCAATGGTTGCTAGGAGAAAACAAAATCCACAGCTTGTAGGTGCTGTGAAGCCCTGATAAAATACATGACTAAATTAGTCAGGTATAGAAATATGTCCTCGAACCCATTGGTCGATAGCATTAACATTACTGAAAGTGCGGAAAACTATCTCGCTGATCTGCTCGCCAAACAAAATTGTGACGGCATTGGCATCCGCATGTTTGTCAGCGATCCCGGTACCCCGAAAGCTGAAACCTGCATTGCCTATTGCCGTCCCGGCGAAGAAAAGGAAGGGGACGAAATCAGGGAGTTGAGCAAATTCCGAGTCTATCTCGAAAAACGCAGCCTGCCATTTCTGGAAGATGCCAAGGTGGAATATTCTTCAGACCGAATGGGCGGCCAGCTCACCATCCGCGCCCCCAATTCCCGCGCTCCCAAAGTCAGCGATGACAGCCCCATCGAGGACAAAATTAACTATGTGCTTCAAAGTGACGTCAACCCCAGCCTGGCCTCACACGGCGGCATGGTGTCGCTGGAAGATATTGTCGATGGCGTTGCCATTCTGCGTTTTGGCGGTGGTTGCCAGGGTTGTGGCATGGTGGATGTGACCCTCAAACAAGGGGTGGAAGCCACGCTGCTGGAAAAGGTTCCCGAACTTCGCGGCGTCCGTGATGTGACTGACCACTCAGATACAACCAACGCCTTTATGTAAGATTTCTGCAATATAAGCGTCTGCCTTTTCATTCTTCCACTGGATTGACTAGCCCCCAATAGGGGGCTAAAGTTTCGTTTGTGCAACTAATCTGACTCCGATCAGCTCAGCCCATGGAAGAACAACGACAACAACAAACAGGCCTGATGCCCCTGTATTCCTGCAGAGTCAATGCCAGCCTGGTGATGGGCGCTCTTTCACTGTGTCTTTTTTGCAACCTTGCCCAGGCTGAAATCTACAAATTCAAAGACAAGTTTGGCCGCATTATTTTTACCGATGTGCCTAAAACCAGCGAGTACGTCAAGGTTCAACTGAAAGGTTGGAGCGATCCCACCAGGTCGATGAATCCCGCCCATGTGCGGGTGAATATGGAAAAATACAAGCTTTACGTTGAAAGTGCCGCCGAGCAGTACAACCTGCCTTTGCCCTTGCTTCATGCCGTGATTACCGTCGAGTCCGCATACAACCCCCAAGCGGTTTCCAGGGCTGGCGCCATGGGTTTGATGCAGCTGATGCCGGATACGGCAGAGCGCTTTGGCGTCAAAAATTCTTTTAGTCCTGACGAAAATATTCGCGGTGGTTCCCGCTACCTGCAACATCTGATGGGATTGTTTAAAGGCGATCTCAATCTTGTTCTCGCCGCATACAACGCTGGTGAAGGCGCGGTGATGAAGTACGGCAACAGTATTCCCCCCTATACAGAAACCCAGAACTATGTTCGCAAGGTAAAGCAATACCAGGTGATCTTTAGCCAGCAGTTGTAATTATTTTTGGCTTAACGTTCTATCTGCCCCAGGTTGGCGTGTATCACGGCGCCGTTGAGTACGGGGCTGGTGGCGCAAAAACCAATGGTATCGGCGATTTCCTCCGGCGTTATCAGGCGGCCAAAGGTAACGCCTGCGGCGATGGCACTTATGACATTCTGGTCATTGCCGATATGGGTGCGAAGCATTTCGGTATCAGTAAAGCCGGGACAGACACAAGCGGTGTGAATGCCTGTGCCAGCGAGATCCTGGCAGGTACTGCGCATCAAGCCGATCAGCCCATGTTTTGCGACCACATAGGAGAGGCTGTTGGCGACGGCCTTTTCGCTGAGGGTAGAACCCACATAGATAATAGAAGATGAAGGCGGCATCAGGGGAAGCAGAAGCTGGTTGAGCGCCACCGGTGCCACCAGGTTAACTTCCAGGGAGCGCCGTAAGGCAGCACCTGAAACCGTGGTCAGCGAGTCTTTTTGCAGCAGGCCAGCATTGTGAACAAGCAGCAGCTGTTGGCAATTTTGGGCTTCATCGCTGAGCTCATCACCAATGCTGGCGATGGACACTGGATCGCTCAAATCCACATGAATCTGGCGCACAGATTCCAAGGGGCAGGGGCTGCGGGACAAATTGACAACCTGGTAACCCTGGTTGAGAAAGTTGCGGGCCACGGCCAGGCCAATGCCGCGGCTGGCTCCGGTAATAATCAGTTTTTTCACGATTTGTCCACGTTGGTGTTGTTTGTCCAGCTGCTCGATCCCCACTGCCCTGGCCCGGAAGACACCTTGATTACCAGTTTGACAATATCGCTGGCGTCAAAATAGCTGGTGTCCTCAAGCAGTTCAGATAAAAGCATGTGGGCAAGTTCTTCAATAGTGACATTTGAAACCGGTAACAGCAGTGTTTCCGCCTTTTTGAACGTCAGTCTGTCGCCATCAAAAACAACAATATAGGCGTCACCTTCGCTGGTCACGGATAAGTAGGGGGAACGCGCGGCGATTAAGGTGTATTCATCGTATTGCCTGCAGAGGGCGCGCAGTCTCTGCTTGACGCCGACATAATCAAAACAGAGGCCGTCTTCTTTGACGGTGCCGGTAATTTCTGCTGCTACATAAAAATTGTGGCCGTGCAGCCTTTCTCTTTCGCTGGCGGAAAAAATCGTAAAGTGGGCTGCGGAAAAATGCATGTCCTGCTTTTTGATTTCTATGGTTGTCAGTCGTGCCATTAGATTTTTATACCGTTATTGCGGTGTCTTTTTGCCTGGCGTTTGTCTGCAAGCGGCGATAGATGAAATTGCCATGCGGAGGCAGTGATTGCCGGGGTATGGTGAGCCGCTGACCAGGTTGACTGGCGGCAGCGACTCTGGATTTAAGCCGGTGCGGACGCAATTTTCAGGCTAGCCTGCGGAACCAATAAACGCAGCAATCCCCTGTTCCTCGATGGCGGCCAGGGCTTCTGCCAAAGCTTCGTCATCGCTGTCAAAGGCATCTTCCCACATGGTGGAGTTATTGCCTTCGTCAACGATTTCCAGCAACCAACCGCCTTCGCCGTCTTCGTAAATTTCTATGCTAACGAATTCGCTGTCCTGCTCGAAATGTTGGCTTAAGGGGGACATTTTTACATCATAATCATCGGTCATGGCAGTTTTCCCCGCAGTTTCAGGAAGCGGTAGTGGTTTTTTGGAGGGGTTCAGTTTCAATGTTTTGGCGCCAGAATTCAATCATTATTACCCGTGTTGGCAACCGTTTGCGGGGCAGTTTTGCTGTCCAGTGGGGTGTCTTTCCAAGAGGCAGGGTTTAATAGTCATCCACTTTTACCCATTGGGCGTTCTGTCTGGTGACCTCGAATCGCGTCCAGAGCCGGAACTCTTCGCGGCTGCAAATGCCGGTTTCATAGCTGCCATCACCGGCAATAACCTTGTAAATCACCTGGTCTTTGTGGGGGTCGCTGTGGTTGGCAGCGTCGATAATCTGGCGAATGCTCCAGTGGCTGCCAATTTTGCCGTTACTATAAAAACGACCTTCACTGATTTTGTCGGGATGGGTGATATTTTTCTCGGCGTGAAGTTTTGCCAGCTCCAGCAGTTGGGCAAGATCTTCAGCGGTAATATCCACATAGGAGTCAAAAGACTGCATGGCCGCGGCAAAATCTTCATGGGTCAGTTCGTATTGCCGCTGCAGTTGTTTTCCGGCAACGGTTTTGTGGCGGTGGAGTAAATGTACCGGATAGCGTCGCCAGCGAAACAGGCAGTTGAAGGTTACGGCAACCGCAAGAATCAGGGCAACATTGAGCAGTATGGGCGCAATCACATAACCGTAAGCCAGGTCAAAAATTTCCGGGCCGCCTATTACGGCGGTCAATGCGGTTGCACCACCCGGCGGATGTATGCAGTGCAGGTAGTACATCAACAGTATAGAAAGGCTCACGGCCAGGGCTGCGCCATAAACAACATGGGGAACATGGCGCTGGCAGAAAACGCCGATGCAGGCTGAAATCAGGTGTCCGCCAATCACCGCCCAGGGTTGAGATAGAAGACCGTGGGGCACGGCAAACAACAAAACTGCGCTGGCGCCCATGGAGGCAATCACCAGGTTTTGGCCAGTCTGGCTTAGATAACCCTGCTCAAATAAACCGTTGGTTACTTGGTAAATCGCTGCTATAGCGATGAATGCGCCGAGGGCTGAAATCAGCTTCTCGGTATGGGTTGTGATTTTTTTCTCAATGCCAAGCAGTAACTTGAATTCCGAATAAAAACTCTTCAATGCCACAAAATACTCGTATTTGCACCAATAGGGTGCGTATCCTAGTGGCAAAATCTGCGAATCACAACCGCAACGGAAATATTTGTCGAGAATATGCAATCCGGAGATGGCACCAGCTGCCTGAATGTTCGCGCCTGTCAATGGCCATCAACAACGCCGACTGAAATAAGCACCTGCGGGCAAAGTGTCATCGGGACAAAATATACGCCGAGCTGTTATGTGAGTTGAAAACCCTGGTTCGCAAGCGCTAAGGGTGCAAGTTCCG
>JALOAH010000117.1 GCA_023228865.1 Porticoccaceae bacterium
TCCTCATAGGGTGTGCTGAGGCACGAAGCGCACCGGGACCGATGCTGGCCGCCGGTGCGTTTCCTCCGTCAACGTACCCTATGGCTTCACGCGATGCGCGATCTCCTCCGCATAGGGTGTGCTGAGGCACGAAGCGCACCGGGACCGATGCCAGCCCCGGGTACGTTACCTTCGTCAACACACCAAGGCTTTATCCGATGCTTCTCGAGAGACTTCGAACAGGCTCCAAGAGCAATCCGCCAACCTAGACCAATTCGCGCAAAAATGAAATCCCGATGTTGCACAACCCCGTCGCGGCGATCGCCAACGGCATCATCTGCCGGATTGCCGTTCGATCCGATCGGCATGGATGGTGATCAGCCCCTGCTTGTAGAGGGCGCCGATGGCTTTCTTGAAGCTGCCCTTGCTCACCCCGAACAGCCGGTTGATTTCGTCGGGGCGGCTGCCGTCGCTCACCGCCAGGATGCCGCCGTTGTCGGCCAGCTTTTGCAGCACCAACTGCTGCAGCGCGTCGCGCCCCTCGCCGCCCAGCGGTTGGAGGCTGAGGCCGATCTTGCCATCGGCGCGGACGTCCTTGACAAAGCCGCGTTCACGCATGCCGCCGCGGAGGAACTTGAAGGCATCGGCATTGTGGATCAGGCCCCAGTGGCGGTGGTCGATGATGGCCTTGAAGCCGATATCGGTGCGGGCAGCCACCAGCAGATCGACCCGGTCGCCCACCGCGTAGCGCGCGGGTACCTGGTCGAGGTGGCGATCGAGGTGGGTGGTGGCGGTGATCCGCCGGCTGTGATCGTCCAGGTATAAATACACCACGCAGTAATCGCCGATCTGCAGCGGCCGCTTGATCTCGGAATGGGGCAGCAGCAGATCCTTGGGCAGTCCCCAGTCGAGGAATATCCCGGCGCGGTTGATGTCGCTCACCTTGAGGCTTGCGAACTCGCCAACCTGCGCCTTGGGTGTCAGCGAGGTGGCGATCGGCCGGTCCTCGCTGTCGAGGTAAATGAACACGCTCAGCCTGTCGTTCACCTCGCTGGGCTGGTCCTTGGGAATCTGGCGATTGGGCAGGAGGATTTCGCCCTCGGGGCCGCCGTTGAGGTAGAGGCCAAAGCCGGTATGCTTGACGACTGGCAGGGTGTTGAAGCGCCCGATGGCGGCCATGGTGAAAATCCCGGAGAGGTGGAGCCTGGCATTGTAGCAGTTTGCCGGGCGGAGCTTGCCCGGCGCGGCGGGCCGAGCCGGAAACGCCAACTCCGTCATGGAAAATGATAAAAAATCTCATTATTATTTCTGTCAAATGGTGATTGGACCATCCCCGTGTTGGAAGAGCTGTTTGCACGACATGCCATACCCTTGCGCAATTACCTCACCTGGAAGACGGGCGACCCGGAATTGTCGGACGACCTGGTCCAGGAAACTTTCCTGCGCGCCTCCGGAAAGAAGAACCTGCACCAGATCGAGAACCTGCCGTCGTATATCTTCCGCATTGCCAACAATCTGCTGATCGACCACCTGCGCCAGCTCAGTATCCGCAAAACCGATGCCGACAGCGCCATCCTCGAGACCCTCGAGGATGAAAGCGCCGGCCCCGACGAACGGGCCTTCGCCGAGATCAACCTCGACCGCATCAAGGCCATACTTCATACCCTGCCCAAACGCAGCCAGGAGGTCTTCCTCCTCTGCCGCCTGGAGGGCAAAACCCACAAGGAGGCCGCTCGCCACCTGCGCATTTCCACCAGCTCGGTGCAGAAGCACATGGCCCTGGCCCTGTCGCGCATCGGCCGGCACCTCGCCAGAGACGACGATGACTGCTGATCCATTCCCATCATGCCGTTCCAAAGGCGGCGGGACGGCCCGCCGCGACACCGCCGGCGGCGCCGTCCAGACCGGCCTATTCCAGTGCTCCTTGCCGGGCGTCGACGTTCTCCACAGGGCCGGGGAGGGACTGCCGTGAATGATCCCGACCGCAACGCGGACGCCATCGAACTGCAAGCGGCCAACTGGGTGATGCACAGCCAGCAGCGCCGCCTGTCGCCCCGCCAGGCCAGGGCCTTCGCCCGCTGGCGGCAGGCCGATCCCCGCCACGCCGAGGCCGCCAGGCGGGCTGAGCGCGCCTGGCGGGCCGCCGAGATCCTCCGCAGCGACCCCGCGCTGGCCATCCCCGAGCGCGTTGCGCCGCGCATCGGGCCGGTCGCGCTGCCGGCCTGGCTCGCGCCGGCCGGCTGGCGGCCGGCGCGCGCCGTGGCGCTTGCCGCCCTGCTGCTCGTCTCCTGGCTCGTGCTCCACGACAGCCGCTGGCTGCTGCCCCTGCACAGTGACCACCACACGGTCACCGGCGAAGTGCGCAACCTCCTTCTGGAGGATGGCACCGGCATCCAGCTCGGCAGCCGCAGCGCACTGAATATCCGCTATACCGCCAGCGAGCGCCGCGTCCAACTGCTCAGCGGCGAAGCCATCTTCACTCCCGCTCCCCGCGACGGCAGCGAGCCCAGGGCCTTCGTCGTCGAGGTCGCGGGCGCCACCGCCACGGCTCTCGGCACCCGCTACCTGGTGCGGGCCGAGGATGATCATCGCGGGCTGGTGGCCGTGCTCGAGCACAGCGTGGACGTCAGGCTTCACCAACGCCCGGCGGCGGGCCGCGACCACCATCAGGTGCGAAGCGGCGAGACCGTCGTCTTCGACACCCGCCAGGGCATCGCCGTCGCGGACATAGACCCGGAACACGAGGCCAGCTGGAGCCAGGGCATGCTGGTGTTCCGCCGCGCGCCCCTCGACCGGATCATCCAGCGCCTCGCCGACTACCGCGGTGGGCGGATCCTCGTCGCCCGCCAGGAACTGAAAAGCCAGCCGGTAAGCGCCGTCTTTCAGCTGCGCAACCTCGACAACGCCGCCCAGATCCTGAGCCGGGAGCTGGATGCGCGCATCGTCGAACTGCCCGGGCTTACCGTGCTTTATTAGCAGGCGCCGGCAGCCCCGGTAGCAAAGGACTCGACTGCTCCGGGGTGCGGCATCGGGCGCGCTCGCGGTGGAGCTGGCTCAGCTCGAGCCTGGCAGAGACCACAGGCTGGCGCTCAGCCCCAACACAATGGATGCCGTCGCGGCCGGCAAGTGCCGCCGAGCTCGGCGAACAACAGCTTCACGCCCCTCCCGCCTCCAGTGCGACATCAGCGGAAACCTTCCCGGCGCATGGGCCAGAAAAGGCGCCGTCTTAAAAAATAATTCTTATTCCAAATAAATCTATTGAGTCCTCGCGCTCGCCTCGTTCTTTTAATGCAATTGAAAATTGTTATCAATCAAAAAGAAGGAGATTACATGCCGCAACAACCCAACAGCGCCAGACCCGCAAGCGTGGCCGGGGCGGCCCGGATGGTCATCCTGGCCCTGGCGATCGCCAGCCCCGCCCTCTGCGCACAGCCGGCTAATATCGTCGACACACCGGTCTCCGCCGCGCAGTCCAGCCTCCATGCCTTCGACATCCCCGCGCAGGCCCTGGACGACGCCCTGCTCGTTTTCGCCCGCCAGGCCGGCGTCGAAGTGGCCATGGGCGACGCCTCCCTCGCCGAAAAACGCAGCACCGCGCTGCATGGCCGGTTCCCGCTGGAGCAGGGCTTGCAACAACTGCTGGCGGGAACGGACATGGGGTTCTACCTGCAGCCCACCGGAGCGAACAGCCTGGGTATCCGGATATACGCACCGGGCGACGACGAACCGGGCCTCGCCAAGCTGGCGCCGGTGGTGGTGAAGGGCAATGTCGAACTCGACCGTGATACGGCGGGCTATGACGCGGTGTATGACGAAAACTATTCCAGCGTCTATGCCGGCAAGGAGCAGATCGAGCGTTACAAGGGTTCCTCGCCGGCCGACCTGTTCAAGGGCATGGCCAACGTCTACAGCGGCGATGCGCGCAACAGCGGCGCGGTCGATCCCAATATCCGCGGCATTCAGGGGCCGGGGCGGATCCCTTTGACTGTGGATGGTGCCGAGCAGGCGATGACGGTTTATCGCGGTTATGCCGGGGCATCTAACCGCAACTATATCGATCCTAATTTGCTTGGCAGTGTACAGGTCATTAAAGGCCCCAATCTGCTACGGGATGTAAAAACGGGCGTTGGCGGTGCTGTTGCAGCCAAAACACTTGAAGTCTTGGACATCTTAAAAGACGGTGAATCCTGGGGCGGTGACCTCAAAATAGAAGGTAGCAATAATACGGTCAAGCCAAGAATGGCAACTTCTTATATTGGTCAGGATTATCGTGATGTTGTCGAGCAATCGAATATAAGGGGTAGTTCATATAATGGCTGGCAAAGTATTGGATTCTCGGATCCATTATCCAACGTTCCAATAAGGGAAAAAAAAGACAATAGAATTCTGAATATTGAAGATCAAGCCTATCGCCTGGCATTGGCAGCTAGGCAGGAAAAATATGAAGCCCTAGTCGTCTATGCCTACCGTGACCGCGGTAACTACTTCGCCGGCAAAAAAAATCATGACTTTTATCTGCCTCAGCTAGAACATACGTATCTTAATGCATTAGATTTTGTTCATTATATGGCACACGCCTATAAGCCAGGGAATGAGATTACCAACACCTCCAGCGAGATGGAATCCTGGATGCTCAAAGGAAAACTGAATATATCCGATGAGCAAGGAGTCTCTATTGGCTATCGTGACAGCACTCAAACCTATGGGGAAATCATGCCATCCATGATCCCTCTTCAGGAGATTCTCGAACAGGATGGAGACCGATTCATGCTGCCACAATGGCCATTGAGTGAAGTTGCCGTCAAAGCCTATAACCTTGATTACCAATATCAACCCGGCGGCAGCCGATATATAGATCTGAATGCCAAAATCTGGATGACAGATACTGACTCTGCAACCTATAGCGGCAGCGGACTGCCGCATGCGCTTATTAGAAATTATAGCGATTCCGTATTTGGAACCTGCTGGCGAAACGGTGAGAATAATTGCCCACGTGATCCAAATATTCCTTTTGCTCCGTTGCTGGATACAGGGCTGACCAAAGCGAGCCATACCCGGCAAGGTTTTCATCTGAGCAACCGTATCAATCTGACCGAAAATCTAAATCTCACCGTATCCGGCGATTTCCAATATGAGAAGTTGAGTGGCAAAGATGATTACGAAGAAACCAAAAATTATGGAACATATCGCGTTTTGCCGCGCAGTGGTCGCCGACAAGAGTATGAATTAAATTTTAATTTTGACTGGCAGCCCAAGTCCTGGCTTACGGTTACAGCCGGCGCCAGACGCATGTCTTACTGGATAAACGATGATTTTCGTCGAGATCGCGTCAAGGCGGGTGATACGGCCTTTTCCACAATTAGCACACCAGTTTATCGGTTAATCAGCTACAGGCTTCAAACCGACGCCTTGACAAAGGAGCAGCAGGATGTGTTTGCCAAACGTATGGAAGAGTACTACCGTCAGCTCTATACCACACAAGGTGAATCAGGAATTAATTCTAGGTATTCCGATCCCGACCTTATTGAGTCCGATGTTCAGTCACAACTAAGTCGGAGTCCATTTCTAGAATCAGCACTGGGAACCCCCCAGCGACTTGATTTTGAAGCAGTTTGGCTGGCGGATGAAAATGGAGATTTCTCGGTAGAGAATAACCCCTTCTTCAACGGTGAGTTTGATCCAAAGGAGTTTGAATATTCTTATATAAGAGCTTCTACCACTTCATTCGTCGGGAAAGAAGTCCCTTTAAAAACCTGGCGAGATAATGGCTGGGTGCCAGCACTTGGCATTGCAGCAGACTTAAGCAAAGATGGTCGTCTGTATCTTAATTACAGCGAAGCATTACGTTTTCCCAGCATGTTTGAAGGGACTTTGGGCTTCTCCGCATCCGCCAAGCCGAATGGGTTGAAACCAGAGCACGCCCACTTTAACGAAATTGGTTATGTGCATAACCTATCAAATATTTTCGATGCCTATGCCGACATAAAAATAGCTTATTTTCATAACGTTACAAAAAATGTAATTGATCGTAACAGCTCGTTGCGATTCTCCAATCTGGAAAAGCAGACACTGAGTGGACTGGAGCTACAGGCGCGTTATGACTCCGGCATAATTTTTGCCGATTTCAGCCTGGTGTATAACCGCAAGAATGAAGTCTGCGACAAAAAATTCGCATCAATGACTATAAGTGATGCAGCCTACAGCGGAGATGTCGCCCTTAAGAAATGTGCCGATAATGGTTTCCCTGGCGGCTATCTTGCTGCCATGGCAGTGCCTAAGTATATGGCCAATACAACAATAGGTGCGCGCTTTTTTAATAAAAGCCTGGAGTTAGGTTCCCGTGCCATCTATTACTATAAAAATGATAAGGCATTCAGTGAGGCGTTCACTCCAGAAAGCGGAGGAGTTTTGGCGTCCCCTCTATTCTGGGATGACATCCTGACCTTTGATGCATTTGCCGGATACGTCGTCAACGACAATGTAACGATCGATCTGGTCGGCACCAACCTGACTAACGTGTATTACGCGGACCCTTTAAGCCGAAGCGCTACAGCCGCACCTGGCAGAACATTCAAGTTGGGGTTGACTGTAACGTTTTAAACGGTAGCAAAGAATATACTCCGCACTGAATGTCGTCAGTGCGGATATATGACTCACATACATGAATCTGGACCTAGTGTATGTGATTTTTAATCCGGTCTTAATTTAAAGGAGTAAGTTATGTTCAGGTTAGAAAATATTGCGAAGAAAACCGTGCTTTCACTGGCAATTACCACCAGCGCTTTTGTGAGTGTTGGCGCGCAAGCTTTTGGAATTGGTGAAAGCAGTGATGCTAACTATGTAGTTGTTGGCGATATCGGCGGTGATGCTGGAATTGGTGTTGCCGGTTTTCTGGGCGGCACACTTGTAGCCGCTGATCATTTTGCTCTTCCAGCAACACAGAATCCTAGTACTGGCGTCTATAATTTCAGTGGTCGGGAGCTGGTTGAGGTTTATGGCGCACCAGGTTCAGGACCTGTCAGCCACCGTGAACTAGGCATCTGGTCATTTAAAAATATAGATTCAACCGCTGCTCCGGATGTTTGGTTTGGAGATTGGCATGAAGAAAATTTATCCACTTCAGTTCCCCGTGGTGAAATAGTTGCTGGCACACACACTGTCTTTTATGTCGGTGCCGATGCCAGCGCATCAACGCCTACTACAGGAAGTGCCACCTATACTGTAGAAGGCATTAACAATTACCATACTACCGGCACACTGCTAACTGGTACTTTAACGGCTAAATTCGGTACCGGTCATGGATCCGACTCCAATACGTTAAAAGGTACACTGAGTCGAGCGCCGGTTTCTGGCACTACGTCAAGTTTGGCTCTCGATGCAGCAATCAATACAGGCAATGGGACTTTTTCTGGCTCCGCAACGGCAAACGGTACCGTATCAGGTAACTCATCAGGCCGATTTTATGGAGCCAATGTAGATGCATTAGCAGGTATTGCTGTATTTTCATCCAATCGTGATCTTGATACCGCGTTTGGTGGTACCAAGTAATCGGTTACTTGGAAGAACCTGCTGCGGCAGGTTCTTCCTTTTTGATCTTCCCGATTAATCTCCTTATGAAAAAAATCCTGTTCTTTTCAGCATTACTGCTTTGCCAGTCTGTGTATGCCGTCGACAGCGATACTAGGCTGCGCTTAAATCAGGAGTTGCAACAGCAGCAGCGGGAGAAGGAAAAGCCCTTGCAGCAAGCAGAGTCGGAACAATTGCCCTCAATGGTGATTAATGGCGAAGTCATTCCGGTAGAGAAAAATGCGGGAGAAGTCGGGCGGGCTTTATATATAGCCGTGATGCAAAGGCAGTGGCTGGCGGCTCAGATTTATCTGGAAACCTATCTTAGTCTGAAAGATCATGAACCCTCTCTGGCTTTATTTGCTCAGGCAGCATTATCACGCGTAACGGGTGACCTTAAGCAGGCTGAGCAATATTTTAGAGAAGCCTCAGTCTTGCAGCCGCAAAACCTTATCACGAAACTGGAGCTGGCACGGGTATTGACCGAAAGGCAAAAAAACCGGGAGGCGAAACAGTTGTTTGAAGCTGTCAACAAGCAACTGGCGGGTTCCGGGCATCAGGCGGCGGAGAATATTCGTAACACCGTTGATATTTATTTGGCAGGTCTGGCGCAGCGCGATGCCTGGCAAGGTTCTGTTGCGCTTGGCCCACGTTATGCCACTAATATTAATAACTCTGCCGAGTTTCAGCAGACGGTTACCTATTATGGTTGGAATGAAGAAACGCGTGAGATTGTGCCGATTTATGAAGTCACGCAGGGCAGCCCTGATCCAATCGATACGCAAGGGTTGGATTTTGAAGCAACCTTGTCCAAGCGCTGGTCTTTTACTGGAAATCATGGTGCCAAATTCAACGCGATAAGTTTTGGGCAGGCGTATAATCAGCATTCAGATTTTAACGAAATTTTTATTAATCTTAATGCTGGCTACAGCTATTTCAATGAGCGTAACCAGATTTTGCTGGCGCCGGTTTTTGAGCATCGCCGTTATGGCAATAAAAGCTTATATGACGGCTATGGCGTACGGGCTGAATGGATGCGTTTTGTCGGGAAGGACAAAGCCTTCAAGTTGGAATCTGAAATCAAAGATTTGAACTATGCGGAATACACCGATCAGGATGGTGTTGAAAGCTCGACTTATTTGACTTTATGGAAACTGATTCCCGATCAATGGACACTTTTCGGGGGGCTGGATTATGTTGATCGCAATACTCAAGAAAAATATATGGGAGCTCACCAGCAAGAGGGTTTTCGTTTAGGAGTATCCAAAAATTTCAACGCGGAATTTGACACAACTTTGTTCAGTTCTTTTCGTTGGCGGCAGTTCGATAAATTCACGCCCGCACTGGGCGAAAGGCGGCGTGATTTTGAGCAAAACTATACGTTTGTTGTGCGAATTCCACGTTATTCATTCTATGGTCTGACGCCAAGTCTGACATTTAACTACAACCATAATAAAAGCAATGTGGATTGGTTGTATAGCTATGGCAAGCACCGGGTCAGCCTGAAACTTGAAAAACGCTTTTGAACCATGAAGATACGGTTCACGATCATTCCGGGACAGGTTCTTTTTCTTATTCTTGCCCTGTTCCTGACACCCCAGGCAATGGCGGGCGATTGGCAGTCACTTCAGGACGCAGCGATAAAAGCCTATCAGGATGGCAACCACATCCAGGCGGAAACTGCCGCCAGACAGGCGTTAGCAGTGGCCGAAACGGCTTCGAATGGCAAGCTGCGCCAGGCCAGCAGCCTGAATATTCTGGCTTTTATCCAGTCCGCTCAGGGGGATATCAACGCGGCATTGGCCAGCATCGATACGGCAGTGAAGTTGAGCAAGGCGGCGCTGAAGAGCCCCGATGAGGAAACCGCCGCGCTGCTGTTCAATCAGGGTCTGCTGGCGCAGCAGGCCAGTCGGACGGATGCGGCGCAGGCTGCGTTGAATGAATCGATTGACAGCTATCTTGCGTTGAACAGCACGGGCAAAGGGAATCTCTGGCAAGCGGTACTGGTGCAGGCGCAAATACTGGGCATTACATCGCCTGATCAGGCTCTGGCGCGATTGAACGAAGCCATGGCGGGGTTTCCCGGCCAGGCGGATTTCTCACAACAACCCGGAGAGGTGGCGTATGCCGATCTGGCGTTTCTGGCCGGCCGCCTCTACTTTGAGCAACAACGGTTTGATCAGGCCGTTACGATTCTGGAACAGGCTCTTCAGCATTTAACTACTACAGATCAACAGCAGCCTTTGCTTGATGTGCTGGGATTATTGGCGAGCAGCTATGACAGAACTGAACAGGCCGAACAGGCGACGATTGTCCGCAGTCGAATATTGCGGTTGCAAGCACAGAGGCCGGCCACGATGAATAGCGTGATGCATTTGAATGAGCTGGCGATGCGACACCAACATGATCAGGAATATGCACTGGCAGCACAGTATTACCAGCAGGCGTTGACAAGGCTTTCTGAGCTGGGTCAAGAAGAATCTATCGAACAGGCTTTGATCCTGGGAAATTTTGCCGGTGTCAGGCTGGCGGAAGAGGATAATCAGTCGGCTTTGATGTTGTTTGAAAAAAGTTATGCGTTGCACAAACGGCTTGATCAACGGCGAATAGAGGCGGCGGCAGTCGCGGGTTATATCGGTACGTTGTATTACAGACTGCGGCAATATCACAATGCTGAACCGGTCTTTCTACAGGCGCTGGCATGGCTGGATGACACGCCTGAGGCTGGTCCGGAAAGTCTGTTGATTGCGCTGGAAAATCTGGTGGCGCTTTATAAGGTGTGGGGCCGGGACAGCCAGGCGCGGCGCTTTGAACTGCGTGCCAGGGAATTGAAAGACCAGCGGAATCACTGAGTCGGGGTTAGGTATAAGGCGCACCGGCATGGCCCGGTATGCTGATGCGTTTCATCCTATAGCTGTAATTTCCTCGCCACGAATCTCCGTACCCGATCCTACAGCCACGCCAGGGCGAGGCTGAGGGGCCTTTGCCGTTGCGTTACAGGTTTCATGTGTGCCAGGGATGGCGTTTTTTTCTCTGCCGGAGTTGCCTTGCCGCCCTCTTTACCAAACTGTGGACATGACCTGCCTGATTTCTTCGGACCATTCAAACTTGGAGAATGGCCTCGGTTGGTGTATCTGGTTCCGCTCGGCCGGCGAACTCTAGTGGAGTTAGTTG
>JALOAH010000015.1 GCA_023228865.1 Porticoccaceae bacterium
GGTTATAGCTTCACGACTCTCCTCATGCTCCTGGTCAAGAGCTGTCATCAGGTTGTGGCTGGCATCCTCACCCAGATACTGTTTGAGCTCGTCAAGCAAATTGGAGGAGAGGCGCAGCTGATCAACCACGTCGTCGCCAAGGAGTTTTTCCACCAGCAGGCTCACCTGGCGGTAACTGGCCTCCTCTGCGCGAAACTGTTCCAGACTGTGGTAGCGCGCGGGATCCAGCAACTTGAGGCGGGCGAAATGGCTCTCAACCCCCAATTGCTCCGGCGTAGCGGTTAGCAGCAGCAATCCCTGTACTCTGGCGGCCAGGGTTTCAACACATTGATACTGGGGGCTGACCTGGTTTTCTCGCCAGCTCAGGTGATGCGCCTCATCGACCACCATCAAATCCCAGCCCGCCGCGCAGGCCTGCTGCTGGCGCTTGTTGTCAGCCACCAGAAAAGAGAGACTGCAAATAACCAACTGGGCGCTGTCAAACGGGTTTATCGCCGCAGCATCAAAACTCTCGCCCCCATCGCCCAGGTCGTCGTCCGTGCTGTCACCACCCTCCTCCAAGCCCTGGCAGCGCTCTTCATCGAGAATGGTGAACATCAGGTTAAAACGTCGCAACATTTCCACCAGCCACTGGTGTACCAGGCTGTCGGGCACCACAATCAATACCCGCCCGGCACGGCCACTGACCAACTGCTGGTGAATAATGAGACCGGCTTCAATGGTTTTGCCAAGACCGACCTCATCCGCCAGCAGCACCCTCGGCGCATGGCGGCCGGCCACTTCGCTGGCAATATAGAACTGGTGGGGCAAGAGTTGAGCTCTGGCTCCCAACAACCCCAAAGCCCCCGACTGCTGCAGGCGACGCTGATGCTCTATGGTTTCGCGGCGAAGTTTAAAGCGGGACCTGGAATCGATCTGCCCGGAAAAGAGGCGATCCTGGGGTTTGCTGAAGTGGACAAAGCTGTCGAGGTTGAGTTCATCCACATGGCATTCCCTGCCCTTGCTGTCCTGGCAGCGGTAAACAAATCGCCCCCCCTTGTCGTAGACAGCGGTGACTATCAGGCGGCGCCCTTCATCGCAGCGAATATCATCCCCCTCCGTGTACTGGACGCGATTGAGAGGGGCATTGTCGAGGGCGTAAATGCGGTGCTCGCCGATGGCGGGAAAACTGATTTCCACGCGGCGGTCAACGCAGTCGACGACAATACCCAATCCGGCCTCAGGCTCAGTACTGCTGACCCAGCGCTGCCCGACAATAAAGTTTAATTTGGTCAAATCTGCTTACCTGGAATTTTGCGATTGAAATTGAAAGATAGAAATTTTTGGCGCAATTGCCACTAGATTTTTTGGAGGGCAATGATAAAGGGTTAGCCTTCGCATAGCACGTTTTCCATTGCCCCGGCACTGGATAACTTAAAGGCTCTTGCAAAAAAAACAGGGCAAGAGCGCCCTGGATTTTGCACCACAGCCAATAACCGGGATAATGGCGGACTTTGAAAACCTGAAAACTGGAAGCGACAATGAGTGACAACAAATTCAGCAGTACAGAAGCCATGGCCTCCTACGGCATTGGTTTGCAAATGGGGCAGCAATTGGGGGGCGCTTTTCCCGGAGTTTCCCTGAGCGCAGCTCTGGCCGGCATGGAGGATGCCTTTTCGGGCAACAATCCCCAAGTCAGCAATGACGATATCAACAATGCTTTCAGAACCATTCAGGCACAACTGGAAGCCGACAAAGCGCAAAACGCCAAAAAAATGGCTCAGCAGGGAGAAGCATTTCTAGCGGAAAACGCCAAGCGTGCTGAGGTCATCCTGACCGGCTCAGGCCTCCAGTACGAAGTAATCGTCGCTGGCAGCGGCGAGATACCCAAGGCCAGCAGTACCGTTAGCACCCATTATCGCGGCACACTTATCGACGGCAGCGAATTTGACAGCTCCTACAGCCGCAATGCACCGGCACAATTTCCGGTCAGCGGCGTTATCGCCGGCTGGACAGAAGCCCTGCAGCTGATGCCCGTGGGTTCCAAGTGGAAACTTTATATACCCTATCAGCTGGCCTACGGCGAGCGCGGCGCTGGCGGCAGTATCGGCCCCTACCAGGCATTAATTTTTGAGATCGAATTGCTTGACATTCTCTGACAGCCAGGCACTGCGGGGCAACCATGCCCCGCAGCATGCAACCTTTACATTCCGTGGGAATCTGGGCAGGCCAAGAACCGGCACCGCGGCACACTGTCATTCAGGCAACATACACTGCCAAGCCATTATGCAGGTTGAAAACCTTGCTCCGGGAGCGTGCTGACGCAATGTTCGGACTAGCCCTGCACAAGTGCTTTCTGTAAGCTGCGCCATGATCGCCACTGGGATTTTGCTATGAGTTTTACCACCCTGGGATTGTCTCCAGCCATTGCGGATGTTCTCGGTGAACAGGGCTACAGCGCGCCAACAGACATTCAGCGCACAGCCATTCCCGCCATCTTGAGCGGGCGCGACCTTCTCGCTGCGGCGCAGACTGGCACCGGCAAAACCGCCAGCTTCGCACTGCCCATATTGGAGCGGCTGAGCTCCGGCTACAGGGCGGGCGCCAATCGAATCAGAGCCCTGGTTCTGGTGCCCACACGGGAGCTGGCGGTGCAGGTTTGCGACAATTTCTCTACTTACAGCAAACATTTGCCACTGCGGACAACGGCGGTTTATGGCGGCGTCAAAATCAACCCACAAATGATGGCCATGCGCAAAGGCGCCGACATCCTTGTCGCCACTCCGGGGCGCCTGCTGGATCTGTACCACTCAAACGCCCTGGGTTTTCAACAGCTGCAAATACTGGTACTGGATGAAGCGGATCGCATGCTCGACCTGGGTTTTGCCGCAGAGCTCGACAACATTCTCGCCGCATTGCCGCCAAAACGCCAAACTCTACTTTTCAGCGCCACCCTGTCGGAACAGGTGCGCCGCCTGGCGAGAACCTTGGTGAACAATCCCGTCGAAATTGCCATCAACCCCGTGGCGACAACGGCGGCCACCGTAAAACACTGGCTGTGTCCGGTGGACAAAAAGAAAAAACCCATGCTGTTGCGCAGCCTGATCAAAAGAAATCAGTGGCAACAGGTTCTAGTCTTTACCAAAACCCGGCAAGGCGCTGACAAACTCGGCAGTTACCTCACAGACCAGGGCATAGCAACGGCGGTAATCCACGGCGACAAGAGCCAGGGTGCCCGCATGCAGGCGCTGGCTGACTTCAAAAAAGGTGATGCCCAAATTCTGGTAGCCACGGATGTGGCGGCGCGGGGGCTGGATATCGAACAACTGCCCCAGGTGGTGAATTTTGATCTTCCCATCGTGCCACAGGATTATATTCATCGCATTGGCCGCACAGGTCGCGCCGGTATTCCAGGGGAGGCGGTTTCCCTGGTGTGCGCCGATGAATTTGAACAGCTCTGCGCCATAGAACAGCACATCAAAAAAATCATTGCCAGGGAATATATCGACGGTTTTGAGCCCAGCCACGATCTTCCCGAATCAAAAAGCATTCGCAGCGAAACCAAAGCCAAAAAACCCAAAAAAGTGAAAACTGCGGGGCAACGGAGTTTACCGCCGGGAGCCCCAGGCGGGAAAACCGACAAATTGCGGGCGCCCGTGCCCGGCATGGGCGGCAATACTCGCAAAAAACCGGCGACCAAAAAAACCGGCAAACCCGGCGGCCAAGGCGCCCAGCGACAGGGGGCGCAGCAAAAATCCCCGCCCAAAAAATCTCTTCACCAAAACCGCCGCCAAAACATCGGCTCCAAAAAACCAGACTAAAACATCAGGCTATTAACCGGGAAAATATCCCGCTGCGGCGCCGATCCCTGCTATTGGTGTTTGTCAGTCACCCAGTTGGCGAACTCGAAATGACCGTCCCTTCATTTTGCCCTGCGCCAATTTTCGCAGTGCCGATTTTATTTCCCGGCGGCGAATGGCGACAAAAGACCAGTTGTCATAAATTTGAATTTTGCCGACATCGTCGCCACTGAGACCATCGTCACCACCGGTGAGGGCGCCGAGAATATCCCCCGGCCTGACTTTTTGTTTTTTGCCGCCATCAATTTGCAGGGTGGCCATGGGCGCTTTGTAGGTGGGTTCATTGATCAGACTCGCAGACGGCAAGGGCGCCGCCTCAATTTTCTGCCCCAGATACTCTTCCAGCTTGGCCAGCTTGTGGCGCTCTTTGTCGCTGAACAATGTGCAGGCAATGCCTTTGCTGCCCGCGCGCCCGGTGCGGCCAATGCGGTGGGTATGGACATCGAGATCTCTGGGAATATGGAAATTGATCACCGCGTCCAGGGCATCTATATCCAGCCCCCGCGCCGCCACGTCCGTGGCCACCAGTACAGAAACACTTTTATTGGCAAAGCGCACCAGGGTTTGATCCCGCTCTTTTTGCTCAAGATCGCCGTGAAGCGCCAAAACGCTGAAGCCCTGATTTTGCAGTTCCACCGCCACTTCCCGGCACTCAATTTTGGTGTTGCAAAAAATCACCGCAGAATCCGGGCGATATCGCAACAGCAATAACCGCAGAGCGGTGAGGCGTTCGCCGTCTTTTACCTGGAAAAAAATCTGTTCGATGCTGTCGCTGTCATGGGTGGATTCCACTTTGACGATTACCGGTTTATCCATCACCCGCTCTGCCATGGCCTGAATTTCTTCGGGAAACGTGGCGCTAAACAGCAGGGTCTGCCGCTGATCGGGAATGTAGTCAATAATGGCGTCGAGGGAGGGCTGAAAGCCCATATCGAGCATGCGATCCGCCTCGTCGAGAACAAAGGTATGGACTGCATCCAGTTTTAGGGTGCCTTTGCCAAGGTGCTCCTCAATGCGCCCCGGGGTTCCCACGACGATATGGGCGCCGTGCTCCAGGGAGTTTATCTGGGGACCAAAGGGCATACCGCCGCAAAGGGTGAGAATTTTGATGTTGTCGATACTGCGCCCCAGCCTGCGAAGCTCCTTGGCCACCTGATCCGCCAGCTCCCGGGTTGGGCACAGCACCAGCGCCTGAACGCGAAAACGCTTTACATCGAGCTTTTGCAAGAGGCCAAGACCAAATGCGGCGGTTTTTCCCGATCCGGTTTTGCCCTGACCGACCACATCATCGCCGTTGAGAATCAGGGGCAAACTCTTTGCCTGAATGGGGGTCATGGCGGTATAACCCAGAGAGTCGAGATTGCTGAGCAGCTGGGGATTAAGGGAAAGTGAGGAAAAGGCAAAGGTCGTCAAGGTAAATCCTGATTGAAAAAAGCCGTTGCACGTTATTTCCCCGGCAAAGGAAAAAATAAAACCGGCAAAATAATCAGGTGGCTGGAAAATTGGTCGGCCATTTTAGCACAGACCGCCCACAACGCGGAGAATCTCAAAACAGTTATGGATTTAGACTCAGAGAGAAAATGGCTTACCAGGGCATAAAAGTATGTGGATGTATTCAGCGCCTGTTTAAAACGGAAGGATTGATTCCGTGCCCCATGTTTAAAGAGGCATTCAACAGACAAGTTGCCGGGACATTTTAGACAACTGCTTGGGAAAAGGATTGTCTTCCAGCAAAAAGATAAACTCCTCGATGGGCAGAGGCCTGCTGAACAAATATCCCTGAATGACTTCGACGCCCCGCGCCTGAAGAAAATCGAACTGGCTATGGCTATCAACCCCCTCAGCGACCAGGCGCAGGTTGAGACTGTTGGCCATGGCGATAATGGCGGTGACCAGACCCGAGTGGCTTTGATTGTCTTCGCCGTCGAGAGCGACGATAAAACTGCGATCAATTTTAAGCTCGTCAAGGGGGAAACGGCTCAGATAGCTCAGCGAGGAATAACCTGTACCAAAATCGTCCACAGAAATAGTCACCCCCAAATCTTTCAACTGCAGCAAAGATTGAATGGAATTTTCCGCGTTGCTCATAATGACCCCTTCGGTTAATTCCAGCTCAAGGATTTTCGGGTCGATCTCAGTTTTTTCGATGACGGTTTTCACCAGATTGATAAACAGGGAGTTAAATTGCAGGGAAGATACGTTAACAGCAATTTTCGGCAGCCTGAGGCCAAAATCGACAATTTCCTTGGTTTGTCGACAGGCTTCCTCAAGAATCCACGAACCCAACTCGACGATCAGCCCCATCTCTTCCGCCAGGGGAATAAACTGCTCTGGGGGAACCATGCCTTTTTCCGGATGAATCCATCGCACCAGAGCTTCTGCACCGACGATGTCACCCGTATTGATATTCACCTGGGGCTGGTAATAAAGCACCATTTCATGCCTCTCTACCGCCCGGCGCAGCTCCGCTTCCATTTTCAGGCGCGCCAGATTTGAAGCATTCATATTTGGCGAGTAAAACATGTAATTGTTGCGCCCGGCCTTTTTGGCGTGGTACATGGCGGTATCGGCCATTTTTAACAGGCCTTCAACACTGTCCGCATCTGTGGGAGCAAAGGCGATGCCAATACTGGGGGTTACCACCAATTCGTGACCTTCAATAATAAAGGCGGCTTTCATGGCGTCGAGAATGCGCTGGGCAACGGCGGCGGCACTGTCGACGCTGTCGAGATTATCAAGTAACACGGTAAATTCATCGCCGCCAAGACGGGATATGCCCAGGCTGATTTCACCCTCGCTTTCATTGCCAAACTTGGCGAGCATGTCAGTGGCGCGCAAACAGGCGGACAGACGATTGGCAACTGCCACCAACAACTGGTCGCCAACGCTGTGACCAAGGGAATCGTTGATGCGCTTGAAGTTGTCGAGATCCATAAAAAGCAGCGCCAGCATGCGATCATCAAAAGCCAGCTCGGGAATAAGGGCATCCAGCTGTTCAATAAAGAGCTGGCGGTTTGGCAGTGCCGTGAGGCTATCAAAATAGGCCAGCTGGCGCAGGCGGCTTTCCGCCCGCGTCACATTGCCGATGGCTTTGTTGAGCTCTTCGTTTTGTTTCCACAACTGCTCGGTGCGCTCGGCAACTTTCAGGCTCAGCAATTTATTGTCGACATCAATTTTTGATTTATGTCTGTTGAGCTCATCAATAATCAGATTCAGTGTTGCCGCAAGCTGGAGAATTTCTCCAGAACCACTGATGCGAAAAGGCTTGTCGAGGGTTCCCAGGGATATTTCACGGGCAAATTCCGCCAGTCTTCGCAGCGGTGAAGTCATCAATTTGGTAATCAACATGGTCAGCAGGACAAAACACAGATTCACCACCAACAGTACTTTGCCCACAGTTTTGATGTAGGGCGTCAGCGCCGCCTTGAGGGTGCCGAGATCAATACCGTAACTCAGGTGACCGACCAATAAATGGCTGCTGATTCCCGGCATATCTTTCAATGCGGCGAGATAATCCCGGGAATCACTCAGGGTTTGCAGGGTGTCGATGCGGGCAAAAACAGGAATGGTCACCGCCATAACCCCGGAAGAGTCCGCCAGGATAGAGCCGCCACTTGCGGAAGTGTTGACGGCGCTGGTCTTTTTGTTGAGAGTTTGCGCTAGCGTCGGCGGATTTTCGCCGCCGGGTTTGACTTCTGTCAGCAGGATTTTTCCTGAGGGATCGAGAAAAGAGGCATAACTGACCGCAGGCAAGGCCATATAGGCTTCGAGCTGGTCGTGAAGGAGAATATTGTCCTTGAAATACAACGCCAGTTGCAGGGACACATCGGTTTCAGCAGACCAGCGGCTTTTTTCAATAATGCGATTTTTAAGTTCCTGGTACTTTTCATTAATGAGCACCAAGCCCACCACCAGGCTGACCATTAGCGCCAGGCCAATGACAAGGAAATTGATATTAGCGGCAATACTCAGGCGCTTGAACATAGCGACAGGGCAAATCCGGTGTGGGGCGAATCCATTGGCATTGGTGGCAGCCTCCAGGGTAGCGGCAAACAAACCCATTGAATGATGGCGCCGTGACAGCCACCCATTATTAAAAACCGCCATAATAAACCCAGTTATGACGACTTCATAGCCGCTTTCACGCACTCCAGCAAGCCGTAGTCGTATTTACCGCCAAAAGCGTCATAGACCGGCTTTAACCTGCCCTCTTCGGAATGCTGGAAGGCAAATTCAATGGCGTTGAGCTCTTCGGGTGCAAATTCATAAATATCCGCCAACACCAGTTCGCCGTCGTTAATGGCCTGAGCCAGATGCCGGTAAACCGTTGCCAGTGTCAAATCCCGTTTGTGGGCAATGTTCAAAGGCGCCAAACCCTGACAGAACAGTTCAATGGTTTGCGCCACTGTACTACTGTTGGCGGCAACCTGGCTATTGACACGGATCACCTCGACAAAACTTTCGCCGTAGGCCTCCAGCTTGCGCTGACCCACGCCGGAAATCAGTGCCAGCTGACTGAGGTTTTGCGGCTCCCGCGCCACCATTTCTGCCAGGGTGGCATCGTGAAAAATCATATAGGGGGCAACGCCCTGCTGTTTCGCCAGCTGGTGCCGGTGTTCCCGCAGGGCGTTCCACAAGCCGCTGTTGCCTGTATTTACCGTATAACCTGCTTTGCGCCGCTCCGGTTTTGCCTTTTTGATCACCTTGCGCAGCGTCAGCGTCTGCTCGCCCCGCAGCACCGGGCGGGCATCCTCGGTGAGTTGGACACTGCCATGACCCTCGACATCCACCCGCAAAAACCCGCAGGAAATCAGCTGTCGATAGAGTGTGCGCCACTCTGTTGCATTGAGTTCAGTGCCAATGCCAAAGGTGGAAACCCTATCGTGACCGAACTGGAGAATACGCTCGTTTTTAGCGCCCAAAAGCACATCCACCAGATAATTGACGCCAAAACGCTGACCGGTGCGATGGGCGCAGGACAGCGCCTTTTGCGCCGCCTGAGTGGCATCCCAGACCTGGGGCGGACTGAGGCAGTTGTCGCAGTTGCCACAGGGCTCGGGCAGATTGTCGTCAAAATAGCGCAACAGGGATTGGCGGCGACAACTGGCCAATTCGCAAAATCCCAGCATGGCGTCCAGCTTGTGACGCTCCACCCGCTTGAAACTTTCGTCAGCGGTTGAGCTCTCCTGCATCTGGCGCAGCGTAATGACGTCCTGAAGGCCGTAGGCCATCCAGGCATCGGCAGGCAGGCCATCCCGCCCCGCCCGCCCCGTTTCCTGATAATAGGCCTCTATGCTTTTCGGCAAATTGAGATGGGCGACAAAGCGCACATCCGGCTTGTCGATCCCCATGCCAAACGCGATGGTGGCGACAATGACAACCCCATCCTGGCGCAGAAAAATCTCCTGATGGCGCTGGCGCTCTTCGCCACTCATACCCGCGTGGTAAGGCAGCGCCCTGAGGCCTTTGGCCGTCAGCCACTGGGCGATTTCATCCACCCGCTTGCGGGACAGGCAATAGACAATTCCGGCTTCACCGCTGTGTTCATTGAGAATAAAGCGCAGCAACTGCTCTCTGGCATTGCCCTGATTTTCGCTGATGCGGTAGCGAATATTGGGGCGATCAAAACCGCTGTTGAACACCCGCGCACCGTCAAGACCGAGACGGGTAATAATTTCTTGCCGGGTACGGCCATCGGCGGTCGCCGTCAAGGCGATGCGGGGTGTATTCGGAAAACGTTCGTGGAGGAGGGAGAGCTTGATGTATTCGGGACGAAAATCATGTCCCCACTGGGACACGCAGTGAGCCTCGTCAATGGCAAACAGGGAGAGGGCTGTTCTCTCCATCAGCTCCAGCATTCGCGGCATCAACAGCCGTTCCGGCGCCACATAGAGCAAATCGAGCTCATTGCGAAGAAACTGCTCTTCCACCGCGGCAGCATCCATGGGTGTGAGACTGGAGTTGAGATAGGCCGCCCTGACGCCATTCTGGCGCAGCGCCATCACCTGATCCTGCATCAGCGCGATCAGTGGCGAAACAACCACCGCCGTGCCCGCCATCACCAGGGCGGGAATCTGGAAACACAGGGACTTGCCGCCGCCCGTGGGCATCAGCACCAGGGCATCGCCGCCGCTGAGTACATGGCTGATGACGCCTTCCTGGTGGTTGCGAAAGGCTTCATAACCGAAAACAGATTGCAGTATTTGGCGGGCGTCGTTCAGCATTGAGAAAACATCTGGATGAATGGGCTGGAAACTTCCAGGACAGCCACTCTAGCCCGATGATATGGTCTCCTTCCCTCCCATACGGCGTCGCGTTGCGCCGGCAGGGTCATCGCCGCATGGCGAAAAATAACGAAGAAAGTGGAGGCGCGAGCCGGAGTCGAACCGGCCTACGTGGATTTGCAATCCAGTGCATAACCGCTTTGCTATCGCGCCCCATGGGTAAGGCTTGTGGGTGGTGCCAGCAGCTTGCCTGAAGCCGCCCGTTGAAGCCAGTGATCAAGCAATCGACTTCGAGGGTCGCTATTCTATGGAATACAGCGCCAGAATCAAGTCATATTGTCACTTTGATGGCAGTATTCGCGCCCTGGGCTGTGGAATTCCGCGGTCAGTCTTTGGCAGTGAGCTGCGGCCAGGCGGCAACCAGGTAAATAATCATCGACCAGAGTGTCAGCACAGCGGCGATGTAGAGCATAAAAATGCCGAGGTAATTGAGCAAGCTCGAGACTCCGGGAACGGCCATCAGCAGCAGGGCAATGGCGATCATTTGCAATGTGGTTTTGATCTTGCCCACGGCAGAGACCGCGACACTGGTGCGCTTGCCCATTTCCGCCATCCACTCCCGCAGTGCGGAAATAAGAATTTCACGGCAGATAATGATCATTGCCGGCAGCGCCACCCACAGGGTTGGCCGGCTTTCCACCAGAATCACCAGGGCGACGGCGACAATGAGTTTGTCGGCCACCGGGTCGAGAAACGCGCCAAAGGGCGTCATTTGATTGAGCTTGCGCGCCAGATAGCCGTCAAACCAGTCCGTGAGCGCCGCCAGGCCGAAAATGGCGGCGGCGATAAGATAGCGACCATCAATGGGCAGGTAGTAGACCGCCACCAGCAGGGGAATAAACAGTATGCGGATAAACGTCAGTATATTAGGTAAAGTCCACATAGTTCCCGTGCGCAGAAAACGTATCTGCCAGTAGTTGAGTGACATGAGCGCCTAAGCTACTCATTGTGAAGGGCGCTGTAAATAGTTTCAGCCACTTTTCTGCTGATGCCGGGGACTTTCATCAATTCGCTGATACCGGCTTTTTCCACCTCGCCATAACCGCCGAAGTAACGCAGCAGTTCCCGCCGCCGCTTTGGCCCGATGCCGTCGATGGTCTCCAACGCCGACTCGCGGCGCTTTTTATCGCGGCGCTGGCGGTGGCCGGTAATGGCGAAACGGTGGGCTTCATCGCGAACCTGTTGTATCAGATGGAGGGCGGCAGCCTGGGGGCGAAGAATTTCCAGCTCGCTGTCGCCAGCCAAAAACAGGGTTTCCATGCCCGGCTTTCTGGTGACGCCTTTGGCGACTCCCACCACCAGCATGCCGACAATGCCGAGTTCGGTTAATATTTCCGTCGCTTTGCGCAACTGCCCCTTGCCGCCATCGATGAGAAGAATATCGGGAATTTTGCCTTCGCCATTTTTGAGGCGGGTGAAGCGCCGTTTAATGGCCTGCTCCATGGCAGCATAGTCGTCGCCGGCCACCACCCCGTCAATATTAAAGCGTCGATAGTCAGACTTGATGGCGCCTTCGATACCAAATACCACACAGGACGCCACCGTGGCCTCGCCGCTGCTGTGGCTGATATCAAAGCACTCAATGCGCTCCGGCATTTGATCCAGCCCCAGGGTGTCTCTCAGGGATTCAAAGCGGTTGACAATACTTTGCCGCGACGCCATGCGCCCGGCGAGATTTTGCTCGGCAGTGCGCTGAGCCAATTCACACCAGCGCGCTCTGGTGGCGCGCAAGCGGTTTTTGACGTCCACTTTGCGCCCCAGCGCCTGGCTGATGGCGCCACTGAGCACTTCCGCCTCCACCGCTTCCACCTGGGTCAAAATTTCCTTGGGCAGCTGCCTGGCGCCGCCCGCGCCGAGATAAAACTGGGAAATAAAGTCGTTGAGAATGGCAGCTTCATCTTCCACCAGAGGAATTTTCAGATAAAAGCTGCGGCTGCCCACCATGCGCCCGTGGCGAATATAGAGCATATGAATACAGGCCTGATCACCGGCCACGGCGGCGGCGATGACATCCACATCCCCCTGCCCGGATTCGATAATCTGCTCCGATTGCATCTGGCGCAGGGCAATGATTTTATCGCGCAATTCCGCGGCTTTTTCAAATGCCAACGCGGTCGAGGCCGCGTCCATGTCCTTTTCCAGTTCGCGAATGATCTGGTCGTTTTTGCCGTCGAGAAACAGCTCTGTGTGGCGCACGTCGCGCTGATAATCTTCCTCCGACACCAGCCCGACGCAGGGACCGGTGCAGCGCTTGATCTGATACTGCAGGCAGGGTCGCGAGCGGTTGCGGTAAAAGCTGTCATCGCACTGGCGCACACGGAAAGTTTTTTGCAGAAATACCAGGCTCTCCCTGACCGCATTGACACTGGGATAGGGGCCGAAATACTGCCCTTTTTTCTTTTTTGTACCCCGGTGAAAACTCAGCCGCGGATAGGGTTCGCCCGCAGAAAGATGAATGTAGGGGTAGGACTTGTCGTCCCGCAACAGCACGTTGTAGGGCGGGTGGTACTGCTTGATCAGGTTCTGCTCGAGAATCAGGGCTTCAATTTCAGTTCCCGTTACCGTCACCTGAACGCCGTGAATGCGACTGACCAGGGCGCGGGTTTTTGGCGCCAGCCCCGTAGTGCGAAAATAGCTGCTCACCCGCTTGCGCAGGTTTTTCGCTTTGCCCACATAGAGCACGTCGCCATTCTCCGCCATCATCTGGTACACCCCCGGACGCTGGGTCAGGGTTTTCAGAAAACGGGCGGAATCAAAGGCAGCCGTATCGGCCATCAGGGCGCCCTCCCCGCCACCGGAAACCTGCCAGCAAAAAAGTGGCAAAGCCCGCAAACACTGACACTAGCAGCAGAACAACAGCCATTAGAGAATTTCGTTGGGATCGATGAGGCCGTATTTTACCGCCGCCAGGGTGAGTTCGACATCATTGGTGACGCCCAGCTTGTCGTAAATTCGGTACTTGTGGGTATTAATGGTTTTAGCGCTGATATTGAGGACAGCAGCCACCTCCCCTGCCCGATGGCCGCTGGTAATCATTTGCGCCACCTGCAATTCCCGCTCAGACAACAGCGCCAACGGAGAGGACTCCTGACCGGGGGCAAGCCCTTTGACGATCATCTGCTGGGCAATGGAGGGGCTGATATAAACTCCGCCCCTGGTGACCGTGCTGATGGCGACACTGATTTCATCGGCACTGGTATTTTTGGTGATATAGCCGGAAACTCCGACCTTGAGAAGCTTGCCGGGATGCACATCGTCATTGACCGCCGTGATGATAATCACCTTGGCCTCGCTGCCGCTGAGCAAAATGCGTTTGGTGGCTTCGATACCGCCAATTCCTGGCATACGTATATCCATAAGCACCACATCCGGCTTCAACCTGCGCACGCTGTCGATGGCCTCCTCACCGGTGCTCGCCTGACCGATAACAACCACCCCCGGCACCTCTTCCAGGGTGCCGCAAAGTCCCATGCGAATCAGGTGGTGATCGTCCACCACAATGACAGATACCGTAGCTGTGGATTCCATTGTGTTCAGCGCCTCAATCCATTTGTCGAGTGTTTTCCCGGCTATTATGCACGGTGCGGAAGGTAATATTAATCCTCTCGCCACAGGGCACCTTTTCCTTGGCGACCCGATGCTGCCAACACTCCTGAAAACCAGCACCCATCAGCAGCAAAGAGCCATCGCCCAAGAGAAGCCTAAAACGGCGGCGATGGTTGTCGCGGCGGCGCATGTCAAACCAGCGGGCTTCCCCGAAACTCAGGGACGCCACCACAGGTTTAGCACCCAGCTCCGGTTCGTCGTCACTGTGCCAGTCGACGCTGTCGCAATGGTTGCGGTAGAGATTGAGGAGCGCGCTATTGAAGGTGGTTGCGGTGGTGTCCTCAACGGCGGACTTGATGCGCAAAAGGGTCGCCGTCCACGGCCGAGTTGCCAAGCGAACCCCGGAATAACTGTAATCTGCACCCCTGTCGCCATACCAGGCATTGAGTCTGGGAATGGCAATATCGCGCCCGGCGATGCGAATCAGGCTTTGTTCCCAGGGGGTTTCCGCCCTGATGGCATGAAAAAGCGCCGCCGTCTCAGGGGCGCGCCAAAACCGAGCCCAGTAGTGCAACTCAGCGCCGTCGAGGGCAATAATTTCTTTGTCGCTGTCGCCGTTAAACACTGCCAATAACCACGGGTTCCATCTCCAGTTCGACGGCGAATTTTGTCTTCACATCGCGGGCAATGCGCGCAGCAAAGTCGAGCAGCTCCCGGCCACAACCGCCCCCCAGGTGAATCAGCACCAGAGCCTGGTGCTGGTGAACACCCACATGGGCTTCACGGCGCCCTTTCCAGCCGGCGCGATCGATAAACCAGGCTGCGGGAAATTTCACTGTGCCATCCGCCTGGGGATAGCGAGGTATATCGGGAAACCGTTCCATCAGCGCCCCAGCCTTCGCCGCAGACAGCAGCGGATTTTTAAAAAAACTGCCCGCGTTATGAATCACATCGGGATCGGGCAGCTTGGCTTTTCTGAGGGCGCAGACAAGATCAAACACCTGTTGGGGCGAGGGTTTGGCAAAGGCCGCCAGCGCTTCCTTGAGCTCTCCATAACTGAGATTGGGCTGCGCTTTTGTCGTCAGTACCAGATTAACACTGGTGATAACCACCCGCCCCTTGAGACTGTGCTTGAAAATGCTGTCCCTGTAGCCCAGTTGGCAATCTGCCCGGGATAACTGGCGAAGATTGCCGTCAGTCATATCCATCACTTCCACGGATTCCAGCACCGATTCCAGCTCAACCCCGTAGGCGCCGATATTTTGAATGGGCGCGGCGCCCACAGAGCCGGGAATCAGCGCAAGATTTTCAAGGCCATACCAACCCTTATCGAGAGTAAAACGCACCAGCTGGTGCCAGTTTTCACCGGCGGCGACGCGAATAATCACTCGAGAATTGAGCGTACTGACAACCTCTATGCCTTTGGTGGCAAGGGCGACAACCAAGCCGGGGACATCGCCGCCAACAACCGTATTGCTGCCGCCCCCCAGCAGGGTAACCGGCAATGACCTACTGCGGGCAAAAGCCAGGGCTTCGCGCAGTTCGGCGAGGGATGCTGCCCGGCAAAAAAATTCCGCCAACCCCGGCAGTGCAAGACTGTTGAAGGGTTCAAGTGATACCCGAGAAGTTATTTCCACTGCCATACTAGAGACGAGCCCTGATATGATTGAGAAGGCCGGTGGCGGCTTCCTGAATAAGATCCACAACCAACTGAAAATCCTTTTCATCGCCGCTGTAGGGATCGGGAACCTCACGGCGGTTTATGTGGGGCGCAAAGGGCAGCAGTAAACCCAGATGCCCGCTGTAGTGCCGGGGTTTGATTTTTTCCAGGCTGGCAAGGTTATCGCCGTCAAGGGCGAGAATATAATCGAATTTAGCAAAATCGCTGACAGCGACCTGGCGCGCCCGCAACTGACTGATATCGTAGCCGCGCTGCAACGCGACCCGCTGGGATCTCGCGTCCGGTGGTCGGCCAACATGCCAGCTGCCGGTTCCCGCCGAGTCGACAAAGATTGCGTCGCTCAGCTGATTGATATTGACCAAGTGTTGGAAGATACCTTCAGCGGTGGGCGAACGGCAAATATTGCCCAGACAGACAAACAAAACACCCACCTGGGAGGATGTGGATGGAGAATGCCTATCCGGGGAAGCCTGGTTCATTGCCTGCCCTGAACAAAAGCGATGACCCGGGCAAGATCCTCTTCGGTATCTACGCCACCGGGCACTGAGGCGCAGGCCTCAGCCACATGAATGCGACGGCCATTCCACAAAAAGCGCAATTGCTCCAGGCACTCGCTAGCTTCCAGTGGCGCCAGCGGCCAGCGGACAAAATCATTGAGTTCCCTGACCCGGTAGGCGTAAATGCCCAAATGCCGTTGCGGCACAAAGCCAGCGGGCAAAACGCCGCTGTCGCCAGCGCCGCTCAAATAGTGGTCCCGAGGCCAGGGAACCGGGGCGCGACTGAAATAGAGGGCAAAACCAGAGTTGTCGACGACCGCCTTGACCACGTTGGCATTGCGAAAGTCAGCTTCAGTGGTGATGGCTTCGCTCAGGGTCGCCACCGCTGCCTCCGGTTTGGCGGCGAGATTTTCCGCCACCTGGCGAATCACGGCGGCGGGAATCAACGGCTCGTCCCCCTGGACATTGACGAGGATATCATCGCCGCCAAAACCACAGCGGCTCGCCACTTCCTGAAGCCGGTCGGTGCCGGACTGATGATCCGCGTTGGTGAGCATGGCTTCGCCGCCAAATGCGGCAACTGCATCGGCTATGCGCTGATCATCGGTGGCGACGATAACCCGCTGCGCACCCGCGCCACAGGCCTGCTCATAAACCCGCTGAATCATGGGCTTGCCAGCGATATCCCGCAGGGGTTTTGCCGGCAACCGGGTAGAGCCGTAGCGGGCGGGAATAACAATAGAAAAGGCTGTTGTCATGGTTGGGTTACCAGGGCTTCGATGGCTTGTACCAAGGTGTTCATGCCATTGTTTTCCAGTCGCGCCGCCACGTCCAGCACCCAAACATTGTTGAGGGGCGACTGCTGACTGACAAAACCGGCACATTTAACCGCATCCTTGGCGGTGACGATCACCGGCCGCTCATCGCCAAAATGGAGATCTGCGGCACAGAAATCGTGGTGATCGGGAAAGGGATGGAGCTTCACCGCCAGCCCCAGGGACGCCAGGGTTCTGGCGAATCGCGCCGGATTGCCAATTCCGGCAACAGCGTGAACGGAGTCGCTCCCCGGTGGCTGCTTTGGCTCCAGCACTTCACCACTATTGAGATTTCTGAAAGCGAGGGGCTGCAAATCCATACGGTATTGGTGCGGATGATTGAGCACGTCGCCACCGCCATTGATGATGACAAAGTCGACCTCTTCCAGGCGGGAAACCGGCTCCCGCAGCGGCCCCGCAGGCAGGCACCAGCCATTGCCGAGCATGCGCTCACCATCGACGACCACGATTTCCAGCATACGCGGCAGATTGTAGTGTTGCAGGCCGTCATCACTGAGAATCAGGTCGCAGGAGCCGCTGTCCTGGAGCAGTTTCGCCGCACGGTAACGATCGGGATCAACAATCACGGGACATTCACAGCTGCGTGCGATTAATAAAGGCTCATCGCCACAGTAGTGAGGATTGCTTTCAGGGGTGACCTGAAGGGGGTAAAACGGCGATTTGCCGCCGTAGCCGCGACTGACAACACCGGGATGATAGCCCTTTTGTTGCAGGGCTTTCACCAGGGAAATAATCAACGGGGTTTTTCCCGTGCCGCCAACGGTGATATTGCCCACCACGATCACCGGGGTTCGCAGGGTTTTGCGATGCCGCTGCAAATAATCCCGGCGTTTTTTGGCGACATGAATGAACAGCCAGGAAAGCGGCGCCAGCAGCAGCGACCAACTGCGGGGTTGATACCAGGCTTTTTCGAGGGCATTCATTCGAACGTATGCAGCTCCTGCTGCTGATTGCCACCCCCGAGAAACTGGCTGCTGTAAAGAACTCCGTAGCGCCCGTTGGCGGCGAGAAGCTCGGTGTGGCTGCCCGCTTCAACGATGCGGCCTTTTTCAAGGACGAGGATGTGATCGGCGTTTTCCACGGTGCTGAGTCTGTGGGCGATGACAAAGGTGGTGCGGCCTTTCATGGCGGCTTCAAGGGCCTGCTGAATATGGCGCTCAGACTCCGTATCCAGCGCCGAGGTCGCTTCGTCGAGAATAAGCACGGGAGCGTCCTTGAGCAGAGCCCTGGCGATGGCAATACGCTGGCGCTGACCGCCAGAAAGCATGACGCCATCGTCGCCGATCAGGGTATCGAAGCCCTGGGGCATGGCTTCGATAAAGTCCAGAGCATAGGCATTTTTTGCCGCCGCCCGGACTTCGTCCATGGTTCGCGACGCGAGCTCTCCATAGGCAATATTGTTGTAAATACTGTCGTTAAACAGGGTGACCTGCTGGCTTACCAGGGCAATGTGGCTGCGCAGATTCTGCAGACTGTATTCGCTGATCTCACGGCCATCGAGGAGAATGCGCCCGGAGGAATAATTGTAAAACCGGGGAATCAGCCCCACCATTGTGGTTTTGCCACTGCCGGAAGAGCCGACCAGGGCAATGGTTTGGCCGGGCTCAGCCTCAAAGCTCACCCCTTTGATGGCATCCTCGGTGGCATTTTTATAGCGAAAAGTGACATTCTCGACACGAAAACGGCCTTCAACCCGCGGGGTTGTGACACGGCCATTATCGATTTCCTCTTCGCTATCGAGGGTGTCAAAAAGCACTGCCGCTGCGGCAATCCCCCGCTGAATAGTGCTGTTAATCTGGGTCAGCTGGCGAACCGGCTTGGCCAACAGACCCGCTGTAACAAGAAATTTGGTAAATCCGCCGGTGCTCATGCTGCCGAGAATATCCGGCACCATCGCCAGCCAGATCAGCATAGCCATGGATATGGCCACCAGAATTTGCACCACCGGCTGACTGAGGCTCTCCGTCAAAGCCAGCTTCAGGCTCTGCTTGCAGTTCTGGCGGCTGGCATTGTGCATCCGCCCGACTTCATAGGACTCGCCACCAAAGAGACGCATTTCGCGGTACCCGGACACGGCCTCGGATGCCACCTGGGTGACATCGCCCATGGCGTTTTGAATACGGTTGCTGAGGTGGCGAAAACGCTTGCTGACATAGCTGATAATCACGGCGATAAACGGAATGACGCAGCAAAAAATCAGCGCCAGGCGCCAGTTGAGCACAAACAGATAAACAAGCAGGCCGATCACCAGGGAACCTTCGCGGATAATCACTTTCAAGGCGTTGGTGGCAGCGCCCATGACCTGTTGAACGTGGAAGGTAAGCTGGGCAACCAAATGACCCGACATATTTTGATCGAAGTAGGCGCTGGGCATTCTGGTGTATTTTTCAAAGACCCTGTTGCGCAGACCATCGACAATATACTGGGAGATATAACTCATGCCGTACTGACCGATAATAAATCCCAGCGCCCGCAGCAATGCCACCACAATGATCATCGTCGGAATAACGATTCTGCTCTGGGTGAGAACGTCGTCGGAGTCGATCATCCAGTCGGCAATGCGGGCAGTAACCCCGGTGTCGATGGTGGCGATACTCATGCTGGTGCCACCGGCTTCGCCGGTGAGCACTGTCAAGACGTTAACCAGATAACCGAGCAGATCGACAAAAGCGATCTCCATGGCGGAGAACAGCCACATGCCAAAAACACTGGCAATAAAAATCATCCAGTAGCTTTTGATTTCCCCCAGCAAGCGTAGATAAATGGCCAAACTACCGGCTGAGACTTTGTCGTCCGCCATCAGTTGTCAGTCTCCTGTAATTGTCCCGACGCTGCACCCCTGGGTGAATCCGCACGGGGCTCCTGGGTGGCAAAATTCAAGTGTCGAAAACCCAGCCGCCCGGCGGCGTCCATGACCTGGATGACAGCGCCGTGGGGAGCTTCAGCGTCGGCGATAAGGGTTATCGGCATGCTCATGTCTGATGCGGCAACCTGTTCAAGGGCAGCCATTATGGTCTCTATTTTGCGGTTGACAAGCATTCTGTCGTTGACAGCGTAACTGCCGTCGCGATCAACCACCACGTCGATACGCGTCGGCAATTCATCAGCGGGAGGAGCGCCCTCCGCTTCCGGCAATTCAACGGACAGACGGGTCTCCCGAGTAAAGGTTGTGGAAACCATAAAAAAAATCAGCAGCAGAAATACAACATCAATCAGTGGCGTAATATTGATTTCATCTTTCTGGCGTTTCTGGCGACGCAATTTCACTTGCCGTTGCTCTCCGCGCCCTGAAGAGACCGCTCGCCATGGAGAGCGTCGACGAGGCGAATGGCCTGGTCTTCCATGGTGATGGTAAGGCTATCGATACGACGCTCAAAAAAGCGGTGGCAAATCAGTGCCGGAATAGCCACCGACAAACCGGCGGCGGTGGTAATCAAGGCCTCGGAAATCCCTCCGGCCAGAACCGCCGCATTGCCGGTACCCTGAAGCATAATGGCAGTAAACACCTTGATCATGCCGATCACCGTGCCCAAAAGACCCAGCAGCGGCGTAATGGATGCAATGGTGCCCAGCACATTGAGATAGCGCTCGAGATCGTGGATCACCTGATTGGCAGCCTCCTCGATGCTGTCTTTCATAATGTCGCGACCGTGGCTGGCATTGGCAAGCCCTGCCGCAAGTACAAACCCCAGGGGAGAACCCCGTTTCAGCTCGCCGATACTTTCCCGGGTCAGCTGGTTGTGCTTGAGGGCATGCCAAACCTGTCCCAACAGTTTCGCAGGCGCCACACGCGACGGTCGCAGCGCCCAGTAGCGTTCCAGGGCAATGGCAATCACGGCAATGGAGCACAGCAAAATGGGCAGCATCAGCCAACCGCCTGCAACTAACAACTCGTACACATATGCTCCCCTGTTGAAGCCCCGCCCAAGGTTTTGATTTGTTGGCTCCAGCCGCCATTAACCCCGCAGCAATCCTGAGAAATTTGCCTCTGTTGTTGTTTCAATTGAATATTGTCTGGTTCGTTCGACTTTCAAGCATCGCCAGCCCTGCTGGCGATAGCAAATTCAGACTGCTGTGGCCGGCATCGCCAATAGCCAACAAAATCAATTTGAAGAACCATCAGCCGCCGGTTGCCCGTTACCAGCATCGACGCAACAGGGGCTAACTTTACCACATTAACAAGGGGAATCCGGGGCAAAAAATGATCGTTTCATCACAGAAAAGCTGCCCTTGAGACAATTTCTTCGACAGGGGTTTTCCACAGATCAGTGCCAATATCGCCGCCTGAGCTTGCGGTTCTCGCTAATTTTCAGCGGTTGCCCCTGAGGCCACGAAAAAATAACCGCACCACTGCTGGAAGTCTGCCACAGCTCACTGCCCTGCTGGCGGAATCGCGCCACCACATCTTGATGGGGATGGCCGAAGTGATGATTGAAACCAGCGGAAAAGACCACATGATCGGGGTTGAAAAAACGGACAAAAGCCTCGGTGGACGAGGTTTTACTGCCGTGATGGCCAGCCACCAATACGGATACAGGCCGCTGCGCCAGCCCTGCGGATTTCAGGCGCCGGACAATCCGAATCTCGGCATCTTTTTCGATATCACCGGGAAGAAGGATGGCCTGCCCGGCGCCCTCGACCAATAGCACACAAGAATGATTGTTGTCTGTTCGCGCCCCCTCTGGCGCCGCCTCAGGCTGTGGCCACAAAAAACTGAAACGGATACCGTGCCACATCCAGGAAGTATCCTTTTCACAGAGCTGAACATGAACCCCGGCGATGGCCATGGACTCACTGGCATAAATTTCCCGCACCTCAACTGACGACAGCAGTCCGAATACACCACCGCTGTGATCATTGTCGCCGTGGCTGACCACCAGGGTATCCACGGCCTTGATTCCCTGTGCCGACAGATAGGGGGCAACCACCGCAACGCCAGTATTAAATGCCGGGCTGAACGAAGGGCCGGTGTCATAAACCAGGGTTTTGTCAGCCACCTGAACCACCGTCGCCAGACCCTGGCCGACATCGAGAACCGCCAGCCGCAACAGCGGTGGCGCCTGGGGACGGGACAAAACCACCGCCAGAAAGACAATTGACGCTAGGGATTTGGCTCCCAATCCCCTCGGCAACAGCCACAGAATCGCCGCCAGTGCTGCCGCCACTAACAACTCGACATCGCCGCGACGAAAAAAATCCAGGCTCGGCCGCCACAAACTGGAGGGCGCCTGATCCAGTCCGAGCAACAGCTGGTTAAATCCCGCCAACTGCCAGGCGGCACATTGCCAGAGGAGATTGCCGATTCCGGGCACAAACTGAAACAGGGCGCCGAGCAGGCACAGCGGCACCACCGCCAGACTAATCCAGGGAATCACAACCAGATTTACCGGCAGCGCCAGCGCCGAGGCGCTGCCCTGAAAAAACAACAAAAATGGCGCCAGACAAATCAGGACAACCCACTGCGCCTGCACCAGGCTGCGCCAGCGGGAAAGCCGGGGACGGGGCACAAACCAGGCCAGCAGTGCCGCCACAGCGACAAAAGACAGCCAAAAACCCGACCTGATCACGGCGAGGGGATCCACCAGGGCAACGCCGCACAATGCCCAACCGAGCACCAGTGCGGGGTTACTGCGGCGGCGCGCCAGCACCGCGACCAGCGCCACCAGAGTCATAATCAAGGCTCGCTGCACCGGCAGGCCAAACCCGGCAATAGCGGCGTAGGCGATGGCGCCAGCGGCAGAGACACCGGCGGCGATCATGGTTGCCGGCAGGGGCGACCCCAGAGCGGCAACCATTCTGCCAATGGCCATACCCACCAAAAAGCAAAGCCCCGCCACCATGCCGATATGAAGGCCCGAAACTACCATCAGATGGACGGTGCCACTGGCAATCAAACGGTTGAAACTGGCGGGGGAAATCAGGCTGTTATCGCCGAGAATCAGCGCCGCCATAAATCCGGTGACATCGGGGTCAATCCTGGCCGCCTGCAGCCTGTCGAACAGCAGCTGGCGCAGCGCCAGCAAAGAATGGGGGTCGCTCTGCTCGAGGCGCTGGTTGAAGCCTTGGCCGCGAACATAGCCGGTGGCGGAAATTCCCTCAGCCAAAAGCCAGCCGCTATAGTCAAAACCGCCGGGGTTGGAAAAGCCCCGCGGCGAGCGCAACCGCAGCATGAGCTGCCAGCGCTCCCCGGCCTTCACCGGCTCCGCCCCGTACCAGCTCACCATCAACCTGCGGAGCTTTGGCGGAGAGCCGCCGGCGACGACTTCCTGCGTATCAACCGCGAATCGAAAGCGGCTGCGCTGGCCATCGCTTTCGGGAAGGGAATCGATTTTACCGGTCACCAAAACATCGACCTTATCGAGGCTCAACGGCAGGCGGTGAGCCAGCTGGTCATGCCCCCAAAGGGCACCGATGACAGCACCCAGGGCAAAAACGCTGAACAAAGCGGCGCCGTAGCGGCGCGCTTTGGGCACGCTGAGGATGCCAAGAGCCACCGCCAGCAAGCCGTAAAGCCAGGGCTTGGCAGGCAGTGTCGGCATAAATGCCGGGGCAAATATGCCCAGAGGCAAAATCAAGAGTACAGAGCGCATGGCAACATCCTTGTCCGGGCACCGATTACGTTATAGGCTACCACAACAAATTCTGGAATGAACAATGGCAGCAATCCCACTGCCTCTGGATATCGCGCAATGACAACGGCATTAATTCTATCCGGCGGCGGCGCCCGTGCGGCCTACCAGGCTGGCGTCCTCAAGGCCGTCGCCAAAATCCTTCCTGCAAATGCCTACAACCCCTTCCCCATTATCTGCGGCACCTCCGCAGGGGCTATTAACACCCTGGCATTGGTGGGCAGACAGGGTTCTTTTAACAGCCGTGTCATGGAATTGGAAAACCTGTGGCGCAATCTCACCGCCGAAAAGGTCTATCGCACCGATTGTCTCAGCGTATTGAGCAACACCGTCAAACTTGCGCTATCGGTTTTTTTAAATACTGCGGGGATACCCCAACCCCTGGCACTACTGGACAATGCCCCATTAAAAAAGCTCCTTGAAGAGATCGTCAACTTCCATGACATGGATGAAGCCATTGCCAGCGGCTATCTAAAAGCGGTGGCCATTACCGCCATGTCCTACAGCACCGGACAATCCATTTCTTTTTTCCAGGGTGACCACGACAACTGGAAAAGAGCCCGGCGCATGGGCTTGCGCACGGGTTTAACACTGGACCATCTGATGGCCTCTGCGGCGATTCCCACTCTCTTCCCCCCGGTAAAAATCGGTACCAGCTATTTTGGCGACGGCGCCCTGCGCCAGCTCAAGCCCCTGAGTCCCGCCCTCCATTTGGGTGCCGACCGCCTCTTTGTTATCGGTGTCAGCGACAACGCTGTCCAGCGCAACCGCCCGGAAGCGTCATACCGCTCACCAACCATTGCGCAAATGATCGGTCATATGCTCAACAGCGCCTTTATCGATACTCTGGAAAGCGATCTTGAAACCCTGCGCGCCATCAACAACATTGCCCGCTCAATGGATGCCAGCGACTGTGAATATCCCGACTCCGCCGATATCAAATATATTGAATACCTCACCATCACGCCCTCAATGGCAATCAACGAGCTCGCCGAACACTATGTTCACGAACTGCCCCGCACTGTGCGCACCTTTTTAAGGGTCACCGGCGCCAAAGCCGGTCAGAGCGGCTCCAGTGCCGCCAGCTATCTGCTTTTCGAACCCGGATTTTGCGGCCAACTGATCGATATGGGCTATGAGGACACCCTGAAACAAAAAAATGAGGTTCTGGATTTTTTTCGAATAACGGCGTAACCCGAAACAGTCTGGCTAACGCTGGTGACCGCTGGCCAAAATAGGCATAATGGATGCCCCCAGAAGCTGTACCCATGTACCATGCCGAGAAAAATTTTCCGCCGCTGGGTTCCATCTCACAGAACGTTTGCAGAACGAAAATCCCTGCGTTTTCTCCAGCCGTTGTTGAATGAACCCAACCTTTTCCACCTCAACAGGCACTCCGTGTCGGTGGCGCTTTTTGCAGGCATTTTTGCAGCTTTTCTTCCCACCCCTGGCCAGACCCTGATTGCTGCAGCTCTCGCTTTGGTGCTGCGCTGCAATCTGCCCATTGCCATCGCCCTGATCTGGATTTCCAACCCCTTTACCATGGCGCCGCTTTTTTTTATGACCTATGAGCTCGGTCGCTGGCTATTGCAGTGCCCGCCCATGGATTTCAGTTTTCAATTATCCTGGGAATGGTTTCAACTGCAGGGCAAAGCTATAGTAGCGCCGCTGTTGTTGGGAAGCGTGATTTCAGGGCTTGTTTTCGGCGGCCTGGGCTATCTCTGCATGCACCAGTTGTGGCGCTGGCATGTGGTGCGCAATTGGGAGGCTCGCAAACAAAAGCGCCTTTCGCAGCAACCTCCTCACTCGTAACGCAGCACCTCTGCAGGTCTGGTGCGCGCGGCCTTCCAGGCAGGATAGAGGGTGGCAAAAAAGTTCAGCACCAGCGCCACCACCACCACCGTCATCACATCCACCGCCTGGACATCTGTTGGCAAATAGTCGATGGGATAAATTTCCGAATTGAGGAAGCGAAAACCCAGCAGGTTTTCCAATGCGCGCACGGCGCTGGAAATATAAAGTGCAGCTGGAACGCCGATAATGACGCCGAGAAAACAACCCCACAGGCCGATGAGACTTCCCTGAATAAAAAAGACACCCAGTATCTGGCCATTGGTTGCTCCCTGGGTTTTAAGAATGGCGATGGCCGGTTTTTTGTCAACAACGGTCATCACCAGCATGGAAACCACATTAAATACGGCAATGGCAATAATCAGGAAAATCAGCATGCCCACCAACTGGCGCGACATTTTGATGGCCTGGTAAAGATTGCCGTGGGTCTGAAACCAATCGATAAAGCTGAAATTCGGCGGCAAATTGCCAATCAGATAGTAACCCAGCTCCCTGGCGCCAAAGACATCGTCAAGCCGAAGGCGCAGCCCCTGGGGACGCCCCTCGTCAAGCCCGGCCATGGCGCTGGCGGTATTCATATGGACGATGGCGAGACCATTATCCTCAGCGGTATGGGTATTGAAAATGGCGAGCACCCGCAGCCCCCGCGCACTGGGCGCGAGCTGCTGACCGTCGCTACCCAGCCGGGGCAGGATAAGGGTAAGGCGTTCGCCCTCGGCAACCCCCAGCTGCGCGGCCAGGGTTTGCGACAGCATAATGCCATCCTCCGCCAGCACATGGGTGAGCGCCTGTGGCAAAATGGCTTTCAGGCCGGTATCCAGGTGAACGGGATCCAGCCCCTGAATATCGGCCGCTGCGATTTTGCCGCGAAAACTGAGCATCGCCGTTAAGCGACTAAATGGCGTGACCTCGGCAACCCCGGGAATACGGCGAATCTCCCCTTCCAGCGCTTGCCAGTTTTCAACGCCGCCATTTTGAAACAGCTGGATATGGGGAACCAGCCCCAGTATGCGGGTGCGCATTTCCCGGTCAAAACCATTCATCACCGACAGCACAACGATCAGCAGGCTGACCCCCATTACCAGGCCGGTCATGGCCAACAGGGAAATAAATGACGCCAGCCGGGAACTGCTGCCCGCCGCAAAAAACCGTCTGCCGATAAACCACACGGGGCGCTCAAACACCGTTAAACTCCCCAGAAACCCTGCCGACATTATTTCCGCCGAAGTCGTCGTCGAGCGCTTCGAGCTTGCCGTCGGCAAGGCGGAGAATGCGACCCATTCGCTTCGCTATGGCCATATCATGGGTGACAATGACAAAGCTGATGTGAAGCTCTCTGTTGAGTTGCAGCAATAACTCAAACACCGCTGTCGCCGTCACCGGATCGAGATTGCCGGTGGGTTCATCCATCAGCACGCAGGAAGGTCGGGTCGCCAAAGCTCGAGCGATAGCAACCCGCTGGCGTTCACCCCCGGAAAGCGCGGCGGGTTTGTGGTCAAGGCGCTCGCCAAGCCCCACTTTGGTGAGTAAATCCGCCGCTATTGCCTGCGCAGACGCTTTTTTCATGCCGCCAATCATCACAGGAATGGCGACATTTTCCAGGGCGCTAAACTCGCCGAGCAAATGGTGAAACTGATAGACAAAGCCCAGATGTTTGTTGCGCCACTGCGCCCGCTGGGATTCATTCATGGGACGAACGGCACGGCCATTGATACTGACATCACCGGCGTCGGGATCGTCGAGGCCACCCATTAGATTGAGCAGCGTCGACTTGCCAGAACCTGAGGAACCGACGATAGCCACCAGCTCTCCCTGACGAATTTCACACTGGAGATCCGCCAGCACCTGCACTTGATGGGAACCCTGGCGATAGCTGCGGCCCAGCCGGTTACAGGAAATCACGACAGGGGTGGCAGGACTGTCAATGCTCATAACGTAAAACCTCGGAAGGACTCACCTGCCCGGCTCTGTAGGCGGGATACAGTGTGGCAAGGATACTGATCAAAACGCCAAAGCCGGCAATGATGGCCACATCTTGCCAGAGGAGAACGCTGGGCAGCTGGCTGATAAAATACACTTCGGGATCAAACAGGGTCTTGCCAATGAGTTTTTCAATGGCATTAACAATAACGCCCAGCTTCCAGGCAATCAGACAACCGGCGACAACCCCGAGGGCAACGCCAGAAATACCGGCAACAGTGCCCTGGACGCGAAAAATGCCGGTTACGGTGGCGCTGGTGGCGCCCATGGCTCTCAAGACGGCGATATCTTTGCGCTTGCTTGCCACCATCAGCACCAGGCTGGCGACAATGTTGAAGCCGGCAACGGCAATAATGACGCAAAGCAGCAGGCCGACGACGGTTTTTTCCATTTTAATGGCGGCAAAGAGGGTTTTCATTGCTTGCTGCCAGGTGGTTATGGTGCCGCCTTCACCTGGAGAGTCGGCAACGGTGGCCAATGCCGCCACCTGGTCATTGAGGTTAAAGGGATCGGCGACGCTGATACGCAAGCCCTCATAGCCATTGCCGAGGCGAAGCAACTTCTGGGCGTCCGCCACATGCACCAGGGCGATGCCCGTGTCCACCTGTGCGCCCACCTGATAAACACCGACAACGCGAAGATTTTTAACGCGGGGAAACACTCCCACGGGCGTCAATGTCATCTGCGGCAAGGTTAACAGCACTTCATCGCCACTCACCACGTTAAGACTGCGCGCCAGAAGACTGCCCAGCACCACGCCGTAGTCACCGGGTCGCAGGTTATCGAGGCTGCCGCTCAGCATATTTTCCCTGAGGGTTTCGACAATACCGCCGCCACCTGGATCAATGCCTTGAAGGCTTATCCCCTGCAATTGCCCCTGAGCAGAAAGCATCGCCTGGCCATCCACAAAGGGGCTGATATCGACAACGCCGGCAAGGCCATCAATGGCTTTCTCGCCGCCTTGCCAGTCCGCGCGGGGTTTTGCAAAAGTCAGGGTGATATGGGGTACAACATTCAGGATACGCTCTTTGATTTCCCTGTCAAAGCCATTCATCACCGACAGCACAATAATCAGTGCGGCAACCCCCAGGGTCATGGCGGCAAAGGAAAAAACCGACACCAGGGAGAAAAACCCTTCTTCCTTTCTGCTGCGCACATAGCGCAGGCCAATAAACCAGGGCAGGCTATTTTTCATGGCTGTCGGCTCTATTGAAAGCGCAGCGCATCATGGCAACTGGCGCACTGAAACACTGGCAACGGGCTGTTTTGTCGCGCATAAAAACCATGGTTGTCCAATGCTGATGTATTCTATAAAGGCGGCCATTGTACATGGAAGCCAGGAGCCTGATCCATGCCGTTGAAAATTTGGAGAGCAGCCTATGAAGTTTGCGATCGCCTTATTCACCAGACCACTCAAAGGGTATCGCCACCTGCCGGATTGGACATGGCGAAAATACGGGCGAACTTGCCCGGAATTTGTTGCCTTGCCCAGGGGTGCATTGACCTTGGGGCGCTGGCGGCACATCCCGCTCGGATTCATCATTGCCACTCTGGCCTGGGCAGCTCCCCTGGCTGAGACTTTGATTATTCCCCTTGGGCAGCAACAGCTGAACAGCGAGAAAACACTGCCCCGCAAGGGCGAAACCATGGCGTCGGTGCAGAACCGCCTCGGCGAAGCCATAAAAATCTCGCCACCCGTGGGCAAGCCACCGATTACAACCTGGGAGTATGGCGACTTTTTTGTCTACTTTGAGTACGATCAGGTTGTTCACACGGTGATCAAATTTCGCCCGCAGCACCCAGAGGCTCTGGATCAACCCTGATCCTCTTCAGGATCAGCCGCGACAGCTGCCCGTTCAATTCCTGTCGAGGAGAAAGTCGGTGACCACGCGAACAAAACGATCTGTGCCTGTGGCGTGGGCATTGTGCCCCTGGCCTTTGAGGCAAACCTTGCGGGAATTGGGAATTATTCTGTGCAGCGTGTCCGCATCCTCCAAGTGATAAGGCAGCGAATTTGCTCCGACGAGAATCAATGTGGGCGACAAGATATTGGCAAAACGCGCCACACCCACCTCCATATGGTGAATGACACCGATCTCCCGAGTCCAGGTAGGGGTATGAGCCAGGGTTCGCGCCCAGGAGGTGGACTTTTTAAAGCCTTCAAGTTCCTCGTCGCTCATTTTCAGCAACTGGGTGAGGCCTATAGCCAGGGCTTGCTCATAATCTTCCTTGTGAAAGGCGTCGTAATAATCGTCGAGACCTACGGAGGTGACCGAGGTGTGCACGGGTATGGGGGGTTCGTAAATCACCAGTTTTGCCACTGGAAACTGGTTCGCCGTTTCCATGGCACAGACCCCGCCATAGGAATGCCCCAAAAGAAAGGCGCCTTCACCTGCGGCGGCGAGAACCGCGCGAATATCTTCCCGCTCCTTGGCGAGGGAATACTCTCTGCTGTCGCCGCTGCGACCCCGACCGCGGCGATCCATAACATAACAGGTGAAATTTTCGGCAAGACCGGTGGCTGCCCGCAGCCAATCATCCGCAGACTGAAGACTGCCGTGAACGATCACCAGGCTTGGCCCCGCCCCCACTTTAAAATAACCGATGGCGGTGCCATCCGCAGACAGCACATGTTCCTCACTGATGGTCTTGGCGGTGTTGTTGGCAAGGGTTTCCGTCATTTTTTCAGCAATCCTCTTTTTAGGCAGATTATCTAAGTCTCCAGCCTGTTCACTGGAACACATGGCACATTTTTGCAATCTGGTGGGTTTGAGTGTCTTTCGATATGGCCGTAATCGCGAAACAGGGTTCAGCCAATGGCGCCCAAAGCGGCGCCGAAAAATAGTGCAAAGGTTAAAGCAGCTATCGCCAGCAGGGCTGGCTCCTACCAGTCAATGATTTTTTGAGTAGGAGCCAGCCCTGCTGGCGATAGCTGAAGATTCTCCAAGGCAGACAATGTCAAATTGAAGCAACACTCAAGGGAATCCGCAGAGACGCTCGCTTAACGACCAGCTGCATTGTAGCCGAGATTTTTGGCTGCATCATTGTCGCCGCCATTCTCCTCGCATTTGTTGGGGTCGCCACCGCAGATATCGCAGACATACTCCTCTTCGCCGAGGGCTGCGCCAACACCACCGCAGGAACCGGAAATAGGCTTTCTACCCATCAGCACTCCCACTGACATGGCGGCAATAATAGTGAGCAGAACCGCCAGTGTAATAAAGAAGGTCAGCATTAGTTCACCTCATTGAGATAGGGTTTGAAGGCGTCGGAATAGTCTTCCTTAAAGCCGTCGCCTGTTTTTGACAACGTCAACACGGGGACATTCTGTTGCGCTGCATAATCCAGTGTTGCCTTGGTGCCCATCACCATAAACGCGGTTGCCAGGGCATCGGCGCGGGCACTGTTGTCAGCAATCACTGTAACAGAAGCCAGCCGATGAGTGATCGGATAGCCACTGCGTGGATCCAAAGTGTGGGAATAGCGCCGCCCCTCTTTTTCAAAATAGTTGCGATAATCTCCGGAAGTTGCCACCCCCGCATCCGTCACAGAGACAACCCGCTGCACGCTGCGAGTGCTGCTCAAAGGCTGCTCAATAGCAATCTGCCAGGGAGTGTTGCGAATATTGACGCCAGCCAGCGCCATCTCGCCGCCTACTTCCACCATGTATCTGGAGAGTCCCTGGCGGCGCAGAAGTTCCGCAACCTTGTCGGCCGCATAGCCTTTGGCAACGGCGGAAAGATCCAGAGAAAGATCTTTGTTTTTGATAACCATCAGGCTCTCGGGTCGCAGTTCGATACCCTGAAAACCCACTTCCATAAGTAACTTGTCGATGTCGGCCTTGCTGAGCAGCTGGTCTTCGCGGTAGTGGGGGCCAAAACCCCAGAGATCCACCAGGGCGCCCACCGTGGGATCAAAAGCCCCTGCGGTTTCGCGGTGAATGGCCGCCGACAGCTCCAGCACCGCCATCAGTTCTGCAGAAACCGAAAAAGGTTCGCCCACAGGGGCAGCATTCAGGTTGCTGAGCTCAGAATCGGTTTTATAGGTGGACATTTTGCGATCAATGCCGTCGAGCACACCTTTTATGGCCTCATCCAGATTCTCCGGCAGAGGTTGCGCGGTGATCACGGTCACATGATAGCTGGTGCCCATGGTCTGACCGGCAAAGCTGTGGCTTTGCGGTTTGCTTCCACAGCCGACCACCAAGGCCAGCAGGAGAACAACGAAAAACGAGGCCAAAGGCCCCGTTTTTCTGGCGCACCGTTTGATGCTAGCCGCCACGGAATTCAACCACCGAAGTCATCGAGGAGGATATTGTCTTTCTCGACGCCAAGATCTTCGAGCATCTTGATAACCGCAGCATTCATCATTGGCGGTCCGCACATGTAGTATTCACAATCTTCAGGGGCTGGATGATCCTTGAGGTACTGCTCATAAAGAACGTTGTGAATAAAGCCGGTGAGGCCGGTCCAATTGTCTTCCGGCTGCGGATCAGACAACGCCAAGTGCCATTTAAAGTTGTCGTTTTCCGCCGCCAACTGATCGTATTCTTCATTGTAGAAGCACTCGCGCATGCTGCGGGCACCGTACCAGAAGGAAATTTTACGCTTGGAATTGAGGCGCTTGAGCTGGTCAAAAATATGCGAGCGCATGGGTGCCATACCGGCACCACCGCCAATGAAAACCATTTCCGCGTCTGTATCCTTGGCAAAAAACTCACCGAAGGGACCATAGACGGTGATTGTGTCGCCCTGCTTCAGACTGAAGACATAAGATGACATCTGCCCAGGAGGAATACCTTTGCTGCCAGGGGGCGGCGTGGCAATACGGATGTTGAATTTGACGATGCCGCGCTCTTCCGGGTAATTAGCCATGGAATAGGCGCGAATAACAGGCTCGGTCACCTTCGACTCCAAATTAAAGAAACCGAAACGCTCCCAGTCACCGCGGTATTCCGGATCGATCTGAAAATCCTTGAACTGAACATGGTGAGGGGGCGCTTCCAGCTGAACATAACCGCCAGCGCGGAAATTGACGTTTTCCCCCTCCGGCAGACGCAGGGTCAGCTCCTTGATAAAGGTGGCGACATTGGGATTAGAATCCACAGTGCACTGCCACTGCTTAACACCGAAAACATCTTCGGGAACGTGGATTTTCATATCCTGTTTCACCGGCGTCTGGCAGGACAGGCGCCAGCCTTCCTTGGCCTCGCGGCGATTGAAATGCGCTTCCTCTGTGGGCAGCATGGCGCCGCCGCCTTCGTTGACAATGCATTTGCACTGGGCGCAGCTGCCGCCGCCGCCACAGGCGGATGCCAGGAAAATGCCCTGGCTTGATAGGGTTTGCAGAAGTTTGTCCCCTGCGGGAACAGTGATGGTTTTCTCGTCGTTAATGAGAATCTGGACGTTACCGGAACTGACCAATTTTGCCCTGGCACTGAGAATAACCAAAACTAGTGCCAACACAATGCCAGTGAACATGGCAACGCCGAGGGTAATTTCTAAATTCATAGCGTTTTCCTACTCCATTTCACCGGATTAAAGGTCTATACCACCGAAGGACATAAAGCCCAGGGACATAAGACCTACGGTAATAAAGGTGATGCCCAGACCCTGGAGACCGGCGGGAACATCGCTGTATTTGAGCTTTTCGCGAATACCGGCAAGGGCAATAATGGCAAGCGCCCAGCCAACACCGGCACCTGTACCAAAAACTGCACTTTCCGGGAAATTGTAGTCCCGCTCAACCATAAACAGGGCACCGCCCATAATGGCGCAGTTGACGGTAATCAGCGGCAAAAACACACCCAGGGCGCTGTACAGCGCAGGCACATACTTGTCGAGGAACATCTCCATGATCTGGACAATGGCGGCAATTACACCAATGTAGCTGAGCAGCCCCAGGAAGCTCAGATCGACAGTTTTAAGCGCCTCAACGCCGGTCCAGGCCAGGGCGCCCTCGGCGAGCAAACCCTGATAAATCAGGTTGTTGACAGGCACGGTGATACCGAGCACGACAATAACCGCGATACCGAGACCAATGGCCGCCTCCACTTTTTTGGAGATGGCGATAAAGGTACACATGCCCAGAAAGAACGACAGCGCCATGTTCTCGATGAAAATGGAGCGAATAAACAGACTCAGATAATGTTCCATATCAGGCCACCTCTTTGACAGCGGAGTTGGGGGCAATCTTGAACTCCGGCTGCTCTACCTGTTGTTTTTTGTAAGTGCGCAGACCCCAAATAATCAGGCCAATCAGGAAGAAAGCGCTCGGGGGCAGCAGCAACAAACCGTTGGGCACATACCAGCCGCCGGTGCTTACCACGGGCAGAATTTCAAAGCCCAGCAGCTTTCCTGCCCCAAACAGCTCACGAATCACCGCCAGGGTGATAAGCATGGCGCTGTAGCCGAGGCCATTGCCAATACCATCGAGAAAACTGGCAACCGGCGGATTCTTCATGGCGAAGGCTTCGGCGCGTCCCATCACGATACAGTTGGTGATGATCAAGCCGACAAAAACCGACAACTGCTTGCTGATATCGTAGGCAACCGCTTTGATGATCTGATCAACCACGATTACCAGAGAAGCAATAATGGTCATTTGCACAATAATGCGGATGCTGCCTGGAATTTGACTGCGAATCAAAGAAACAAAAAAGTTGGAAAATGCCGTTACCATGGTGAGTGCGATGCACATCACCAGTGTCACTTTCATTGAGGAGGTTACCGCCAGCGCCGAGCAGATTCCGAGAATCTGCAAAGCGATAGGGTTGTTGTTGAGAATCGGACTTAAAAGGATTTCTTTCGCTTTCATGGCAATCAGGCCTCCCCGGCTTTCAGGTTGGACAGAAATTTGGCGTAACCGTTTTCACCCATCCAGTATTGGATCAGGTTGTCAACGCCCTTGGAAGTGAGTGTGGCGCCGGACAGGCCGTCTATCTGATATTGCGCCGCCGGATTACTGTTGTCCACCTCGCCCTTGAGAATGGTCAGCCGCACCGCGCCCTCATCATAGACTTTTTTACCAGGCCACTTCGCTTTCCACAAAGGATTGTCGACCTCACCACCCAGCCCCGGCGTTTCCGCATGCTCGTAGAAACCCAGACCGGCAACGGTATTGAAATCCGCTTGCAGCGCCAGGAAGCCATAGAGTGTGGACCAGAGGCCATAGCCTTTGACAGGGAGAATGATTTTATCCAGATCACCATTATCGTTGTTGACGATATAAACAAGGCCGTAATCCGCCTGGCGATTGATTTTGGCAATGTCCTTCTCGTCATCAACCGCTGACGACAGCTTGGGGTCTTTGGATGCCTTGCGCTGGTCGTAGGTTTCGGGGTTTACCGCATCGGTGAAGGTTCCGGAAGCAAAATCGATTGCCTTGATCTGCACTTTCTCGAATTGCTTCTCGACACTGACACCCTCTTGCAGCAACCCTGCTGCGGCGAGGATGTTGCGCTTTTTATCCAGAGCCTTGTTGGCCTGCTGGGCATCACGCAAGAGAACGGCGGCGGCGGAAACCACAACTGAGCACACTAGACAGAGGACAATGGCCACTGTCAGGACTTTTTTCATACTTTCATTAGCCACGAGCCATTCTCCTCTTGATGTTGGATTGAACAACAAAATGGTCAATCAGCGGGGCGAACAGGTTGGCAAAAAGAATGGCCAGCATCATGCCTTCCGGAAACGCGGGGTTGACCACACGGATCAACACCACCATCACCCCGATGAGCATGCCAAACCAAAATTTACCCGTATTGGTCATGGCGGCGGACACCGGGTCGGTTGCCATAAACACCATACCAAAGGCAAAGCCACCAAGAACCAGGTGCCAGTGCCAGGGCATGGCGAACATGGGGTTGGTATCGGAGCCGATAAAGTTAAACAGGGAGGACAGCGCCATCATGCCCAGCATAACGCCGGCCATAATGCGCCAGGAGGCAATGCGGGTAATCAACAGAATGGCGCCGCCGATAAAGATGGCCAGTGTGGACACTTCACCGATGGAGCCCTGCATGCGACCAAAAAAGGCATCCAGCCAGGTCATCTGACCCACCAGGGCGGTCATGCCGTCTGCTGCCGCTACAGACAGGGCTGTTGCTCCGGTAAAGCCGTCAACCGCAGTCCACACCGTATCCCCGGACATGGCCGCCGGGTAGGCAAAGAACAGGAACGCCCTTCCGGTGAGCGCCGGATTGAGGAAGTTCTTGCCCGTACCGCCAAACACTTCCTTGCCAATAACCACACCAAAGGAAATCCCCAGGGCAACCATCCACAGGGGCGCATCGGGTGGGCAAATCAGCGCAAAAAGGATGGACGTAACGAAGAAACCTTCGTTAATTTCGTGGCCGCGCACCGTGGCGAAGACCACTTCCCAAAAGCCGCCGACAATAAAGGTGACCGCATAAATGGGCAAAAAGAACACCGCACCATACCAGAAGCAGTCCCAGATGCTGTTGGGGTCGTGCCCGGCGAGAAGGCTGATCAGGGGGCCGTGCCAATCATTCACAGAGGTTACGCCCATGGCAGCCATGGCCGTGTTGGCCTGAAAACCCAGGTTATACATGCCGTAGAACATGGCCGGGAATACCGCGAGCCACACGGTAATCATGACCCTTTTAAGGTCGATACCATCGCGAATATGGGAGCCGTTTTTGGTGACATCGGGGGGTGAATAAAAAATGGTGTCTACAGCTTCATAGAGCGCATACCACTTCTCATACTTGCCACCTTTGTGGAAATTGGGTTCGATCTTATCGAGAAATTTTCTTAAGCCCATGATCAGCCCTCCTTCTCTATACGGGTGAGGTTATCCCGCAGAATCGGGCCGTACTCATATTTACCAACACAAACGAAGGTGCACAGGGCGAGATCTTCTTCATCGAGTTCAAGGCATCCCAGTTTCTGTGCGGTGACGCTGTCGCCAACAATCAGGGATCTGAGCAATTGGGTGGGGAGGATGTCGAGGGGCATCACATCCTCGTAGGCGCCCACGGGCACCATGGCTCTTTCGCTGCCATGGGTGGAACTGGTAAAGGCGAACTTTTTCGCTTTGTTAAGCGCGGAAAGGTAAATGGGCATGACGGAAAAGCGGTTGGCGCCGGGGGACAGATAGTGAATAAATTCACGCTCGCGCCCTTCCCTGATCACAGACACCTGATTGTGGTAGCGTCCCAGGTAGGAGAATACGCCGGTCGCCTTGCGCCCGGAGAGCACTGAACCGGAAATAACCCGGTTTTCACCACCCTCAAGAATACCTGCGGTCAGCTCGTCCAGGCTGGCTCCGATTCTGGTTTTCACCAAAGCTGGGGATTTCACCTGAGGCCCGGCAAGAGAGATCACCCTTGAAACATCGACCTGTCCCGTGGCGAACAGGTGGCCAACGGCCATAACATCCTGATAACCAATGTGCCAGACGCTTTTGTGCTCGCCAACAGGGTCGAGAAAATGGATGTGTGTGCCCACCAGCCCTGCGGGGTGAACACCACCAAACTCGCTGTGCTTGACCCCGGCAACATCTGCCCCCGGAATGCCAGAGGCTGGCGCGGTGCAGAGATGAACAACGCCGTCGGTCAACTTGGTGAGAATCTTCAGACCGCGAACAAAATCTGCTTCACGACCCTTGATAACAACCGCAGGATTTGCCGCCAGAGGATTGGTGTCGATAGCGGTAACAAAAATTGAACTGGGGGACGCATCTACCGCGGGAACCTTTGAAAACGGCCTGGTACGCAGCGCCGTCCAAACCCCCGACGCCACCAAATTGTCGCGCACCTGCTCGCGACTCAGGCTGTCAAGCTGGGAATCCGCGCAGGAGAAAAAGACTTCTGTCTCGCTGCCCTGAATATCGATCACGACAGACTGGAGAACCCGGCGTTCACCGCGATTAATGCTGGCAACGACCCCAGCTGCTGGCGAAGTGTAAAGCACACCCGGATTCTTTTTGTCTTCAAAAAGGACCTGACCCAACTTGACCGAATCGCCTTCGCGGACACGCATTGTCGGCTTCATGCCGATGTAGTCGTTTCCGATAACGGCGACTGAACGGACAGCAGGCCCATCGCGGACTACCTGGTCGGGGGCACCCGACACAGGCAGATCCAAACCTCGACGGATCTTGTACATAGAAGTCACACTCGTTAATCAACTAAAAAACTGGGGGCTGATCCAAAAGGGATGCAGCTGAAATTTTTTGACCGGTAAAAACTCAACAGGGTTTGAAACCCCGGCCATTGATGCTTTCACCACAGAACCGGGAGCTAAAACACGCTCAACCCAGGGGCAGCTCCCCTGACCAACCATTCTGTTTGACGGGGCGAAATTATAGCGACTGAACCCGGGGAATACCAGCTGGCGCAATCACCGGAAAGCGCCAATTTCAGCCGTTGACATCAATAATTTAGAAAATAAATCGAAAAAAAGCCCCCTTATCGGGGGCTCTGGCGCATTTCTCAGAAGCTTCTGGGATAGGTTTGCCACTCGACACCGGCCATCTTTTCCAGCGCCCTGACCACCTGGCAGCTGTAACCAAACTCATTGTCATACCAACAATAGAGTACAACCGAATCACCGTTGGTAATGGTGGCCTTGGAATCAAAAATGCAGGCGTGGCGGTCGCCAACAAAGTCCGTAGACACCGCTTCCTCAGAAATGGTATAGCCGATTTGCTGTTGCAAAGGCGAGTAGAGCGCGGTTTGGCGCATAAACTCGTTGAGCTCCTCGACAGTCACCTCAGTCTTGAGCTGAAGATTGAGTATGGCCATGGAGACATTGGGGGTAGGCACGCGAATGGAATTGCCGGTGAGTTTGCCGGTAAGTTCGGGAATTGCCTTGGCAACCGCTTTGGCGGCACCGGTTTCCGTCAGCACCATATTAAGGGCGGCACTGCGACCGCGGCGGGCGCCCTTGTGGTAGTTGTCGATCAGGTTCTGGTCGTTGGTGTAGGCGTGCACCGTTTCCACATGGCCTTTGACCACACCGTACTTGTCCATCAGCACCCTGAGCACCGGCACAATGGCGTTGGTGGTACAGGATGCCGCAGAGATAATCGGCTGATCCGGGGTTATGGCGTCGTGATTGACACCAAAGACGATATTGGGAATATCCCCTTTGCCCGGCGCGGTCAGCAGAACCCTGGCAACTCCTGGGCATTTCAGGTGCTGACCAAGACCCACTTCGTCCCGCCACACCCCGGTATTATCAACCACCAGGGCATCCTTGATGCCATACTGGGTGTAATCAATATCTTCCGGGGAGTTGGCGTAAATCACCTGGATTTCATTGCCGTTGCAAATCAGCTTGTTCTCCTCTTCAAGCACGCGAATGGTGCCCTTGAAGGAGCCGTGAACCGAATCCCTGCGCAGCAAACTGGCGCGCTTGACCAGATCATCGTCACTCTTGCTCTTGCGGACAACAATGGCGCGAAGACGCAAAAGATCGCCGCCACCGGCTTTTTCAATCAACAACCTCGCCACCAAGCGACCAATGCGGCCAAAACCATAGAGCACCACATCCTGGGGCTCAGGCAGCGGCTTTCTCTTTTGACCTATGTGGTTGCCCACCTCGTCGCGCAAAAACTCTTTCATCGAGCGGCCATTGGCGCGCTGCTGAAACAGCACCGTGAGCTTGCCGATGTCGATATGGGCGGGCCCCATGTCCATGGCTGCCAGCTCCTGGATCATCGGGTAGGTTTCAAACTCGGAGAGCTCGTTTTGCTCGATTTGGCGCACAAAGCGGTGAGCCTTCATCAAGTCCGTAACCGAACGGTTGACCATATTGCGACCGTACATATACAGAGACACATTGCTCTCGCGGTACAGTTTGCCAATCAGGGGAATCATGCCTTCAGCAAGGGCTTCACGTTCTTTCCAATCTTTGAAGAAATCAGCTGGCTGTGGTCTTTTCACGGGCTGGCACCTATGTGGTAGGTTGTGGTTTTGCGGTTCAGTGGGACAACAAAAAGGGCGTGTATTATCTTGATTTGGATAATGATTTGCAAGGCGAGCTGGCAGATGGTGACAGGCCGGTTGCCGAGCACGCTCGCTAATGAAAGAAACAAGCACCCGCCACCGTCATTCAAAGCTGTGCGGTTGCATTAACAGCCCTGCCGCCCTCTGGATCAGGCCCATGAGCCAGTTTATCCAGAACATCGCATTCCGCATCCGAACCACCCATACCTCTGGCTCTTCAGCGACTTGCTTTGCATGCAACCCATCCTGCTGGCTAAGTTTGACTACCTTGATTTTGAAATCGGTTGTGTACTGCCAGGTTTTTCTTGGTTGTGTGTATTTGGGCAAGTCCACACTCCACTGCTGTGACTGGTTATGGCCGCATGCACCGAAGCCGCCGGCAACAAAGCAAGCGGCGCGGCTGCCGGATGCGATTGTTTAGCGCACGACGACGCCAAATGCTTTCGGCGATTTAACTGAGTGGTACGAAGAAAACTGCGCTGCACATGCAACTCCATTTGAATCCGAACAACGCCACGAAGAAGAACGCGACGCAACTGAACCCTTAAACCCACTTGCCGACCACGAACCACGTAAAGCGAATTGCTTGCTACTGCTGCGATTTCACCAAACCAAAGAATAGCCGAGGGCCATGCTGCTGGGTATTTCAACAATGCAATTCTTTTGCGCCATAACGCCGTGGTTTGGGGCAGGCGTGAAGCGCAGCGGAACGACTGTCCCAGCCGAAGGCGAACAACACCACTTTGTTAGGTGAATTTATGAAAGACAGCGTAAAAAGGGTTAAGACAGAGCGACAAGCCAAAAATTTTGCAGCCAAAAAGATGAAGAGGCTCATTGAATTGTCTCTCCGTCAGGAACGGAGTAGTAGCTTATGTGCAAAGCCACCCCGTAAAGGTTAGCTTTTTGGTAATGGATAAGATCATGCTCATCTTCAATAGCGGACTCATAGAATTGAGATGATTCAATTTCGGCAGGCTCTGCCAATTTGAGGTGCCTGGATTCGAGGTAATTGAGTGCATCTGTAAGCGACTCCTCGACACAACTGGCTTTGGTGTAAATCAAAGCATGGCCGCCAGCAACCAGCCCGAAATCTTGGTGCTGTTCGGTTGGTTTAACGTGAATATGGTGGGTGTAAATTTGCACTATTGATTCACCTAACAGTTTATTCAAGTGCCAGTGGCACTATCATCACTTTGGCACCCCATCACCGCCGACGCCAAGGGTTCGGAGATAATAAGTTTATTTATTTCAATGTGTTGTAGAAATTTAGCGGAAGGAGATTTCGACATAGAGTGCCATCCTTAATACGTGTTAGCTCATTCCATTGGCACCATATCATATTACGATATCCCAAAATTTCAATAAGTTATGAATGTTTTTCCTGTGATATAGTGTCACTGGCCGCTGAACAAGGAGTTTTGAGCTTAATTTTGGATACTCTATTAGTGGGGTCAAAACCCTTTAATTCGTAGATCTGGCAATCCAGCTTTTCTGTTTCAAAATTGAGAAAAGGGCTTTGATCCGTTTAATTACCGCCAACCAGTCAATGCCAGTTTCTGAAGCTGCAATCAAAAAGGTATCCCTACCTCTTTGATCGCACAGGTCAAAAACATCTAGAGAATTTCGAGCAATTCATTCTCTTTCATAATGCCACATTGAGGTGCAGCCAATAGTCGCCATTACCCCAATGCCCGCAACATCCAGGCGGTTTTCTCATGGATGCGCATGCGGTCGGAAACCAGTGCTGCGGAAGATTCATCCCCCGCTTTCTGTGCCGTGGCCAGTACTTTGCGACAGGTTCTCACCACCTGCTCATGGCTCTGGGTCAGTATTGCCACCATGTCTTTGGCGGCGGGAACGCCGTCCACTTCTTTGATGGAGCTGAGCTCAACAAAGGCTTTATAGGTGCCCGGAGCAGCCACATCCAGGGTGCGAATGCGCTCGGCAATGTCGTCCACTGCCGTGGCCAGCTCGGTGTAGTGCTCCTCAAACATCAGGTGCAGTTCGCGAAATTGGGGTCCGGTGACATTCCAGTGAAAATTGTGGGTCTGCAGGTAAAGGGTATAAGAATCCGCCAACAGTGCTTTAAGCCCTTCGGCCACAGCGAGGCGGTCAGTTTTATCGATGCCAATGTCTATGGTTGTCATAGTACCTCTCCGTTTATTAGTGATTGCTTTGCGCGGTGTTGCCACCGGCGCCCTCAAACAGGTGAAACTCGAAACTGCCTGGCAGACGGCTTCCTGATACGTGCTCCCGGGAGCGCTTTATCGGTTGCCCCAGTATAAAAAATCAGCGCCAGAGATGAAGCCAATTAATCTTATCATGTCAATTGTTATTCTCAATATCACTAAATCGCCATGACGGCGGCCACGGCGATGGTTAGAATAGGCACTTTTCACCAGCGAACGCCATGACAACATTTTTACTGAACACGCCGGCCGCCAATGCACCAGGGGACAGGCGCGCCTGGGGCTGCCTCCATCAAGCGGCCGCCTCTCTTGCCATTGTCGAAGCTGCACGGGCGGCGTCACAGATGTGCCTGGTCATTACAGACTCGGCAAAAGCGGCCAACCGTCTGGAGAGAGAGCTGTCATTTTTCGCCGCAGGGGAAAATTTGCCCGTGCTCCACTTTCCCGACTGGGAAACCCTCCCCTACGATGTCTTTTCCCCCCACCAGGACATTGTGTCCGAACGCTTGTTCAGCCTCTTCCAGCTGCCGACCCTGAAACAGGGTATTCTCGTGGTGCCTATCACCACGCTGATGCACCGCCTGCCACCACCAAGTCATATAGCTGCCAATAGCTTTGTCTATCAAAAAGGCGCGAAGCTGGACATGGCCGCCCTGCGCTTAAAATTGGAGGACGCCGGTTATCGGGCAGTAGATACTGTTTATGAGCACGGCGAATACGCTGTTCGCGGCAGCCTGGTGGACATTTTTCCCATGGGCAGCGATCTGCCCTTTCGCATTGATCTTTTCGACGACGAAATTGAATCCCTGCGCACTTTCGACCCAGAAACCCAGGTGACGCTGGATCACAAAGACGAGATTCGCCTGCTTCCCGCGCGGGAATTTCCCCTCGACAAGCAGGGCATCAAAACTTTTCTCGACAACTGGCACAGTACTTTTGATGTCGATCCCCGCAAGTGCTCTGTCTATCAGGATATTAAAAACGGCCGATCCACCCAGGGCATTGAGTACTATTTGCCCCTGTTTTTTACTGCCACGGCGACACTGTTTGACTATCTGCCCAAACAAACCCTGATTTTTACCAGCGGCCAATTGCCCGAGGCGGCGGAGCATTTCTGGAAAGATGTCAGCGACCGCTACCAGGAGTACGGTGTCGACAAACAACGGCCACTGCTGTCACCGCCGACCCTGTTTATGGCATCGGGGGAGCTTTTTGGTCTTCTCGGAGATTACGGGCGCACCGATATTCAGGCGGAGCCGGCTCCAGCCAAGAGCCATCATCACAATTTTCCCAGCAGTCCGCCGGAGAATATTGCCGTCGACAGCCGCGCCGCCAACCCACTGCTGCACCTGGAAACCGTGTTGATGACAACAGCCCACAGAACCCTGTTTTGCGCCGAATCCCCAGGGCGGCGGGACGCGCTTTTGGCGCTTCTCGAGCCTGCGGGCATCAAGCCTGTGGACGTCAGTGGATGGCAGGCATTTGTCCAGGGCAGTGACAACCTCGCCATTACCACTTTTGCCATGGAATCGGGGATGCGCCTGGATAACCCGGAAATTCGCATCATCAGCGAATCCCAGCTCTTTGGTCAGCAGGTGATGCAGCGGCGCCGCCGCGCTCGAGGCAAGGACAATACAGAATTTCTGATTCGCAACCTCACCGAACTCAAACCCGGCGCGCCCGTGGTGCATATCGACCACGGCGTTGGCCGCTATCTGGGGCTGCAAACCATTGCCGTGGACGGCAACAGTCAGGAATTTCTTACCCTCGCCTACGCCGACGACGCCAAACTCTACGTGCCTGTCACCAGTCTTCACTTGATCAGCCGCTACAGCGCCGGTGACGAAGATCTCGCCCCACTCCACCGCCTCGGCAATGAACAGTGGCAAAAAGCCAAAAACAAGGCCGCCGAGCAGATTCGCGACACCGCCGCCGAGCTGCTCGATATCTATGCCCTGAGAGCGGCCAAGCAGGGCTTTACCAGTGAAGATCCGGGTGCCGATTATCTGCGTTTCAGCGCCGAATTTCCCTTTGAGGAAACCCCGGATCAACTGGACGCCATCGATGCTGTGCGCGCCGATATGCTGTCGCCAAAGCCCATGGACAGACTCGTCTGTGGCGATGTCGGTTTCGGCAAAACCGAAGTGGCCATGCGCGCGGCCTTTATCGCGGTTGCCAACAGTCGCCAGGTGCTGGTGCTGGTGCCCACCACATTGCTCGCCCAACAGCATTTTGATAATTTCCGCGACCGCTTTGCCAACTGGCCGGTAACCGTGGACGTGGTGTCCAGATTCCGCTCTGCGAAGGAGCAGGACAAGCTGGTGCAAAGCTTTCAGGACGGCAAAGTGGACATTCTGATCGGCACCCACAAACTGCTCCACACCCGCTTTGAAGGCAAAAACCTGGGGCTTCTGGTGATCGATGAAGAGCACCGCTTCGGCGTTCAACAAAAAGAAAAAATCAAGGCGATGCGCGCCCAGGTGGATATTCTCACCCTTACCGCCACCCCCATTCCACGCACCCTCAATATGGCCATGGGCGGCATTCGCGACTTATCGATTATCGCCACACCGCCAGCGCGCAGATTGTCGGTGAAAACCTTTATTCGCCAATGGGAAACCCGCGTGATTCGCGAGGCTCTGCTGCGGGAGCTCCTGCGGGGCGGCCAGGTGTTCTACCTCCACAACGATGTCAAAACCATTGAAAAAACCGTTGCCGATCTCAAAGAGCTGGTGCCCGAGGCCAGGGTCGACTTCGCCCACGGCCAGATGCGCGAGCGGGAACTGGAAAAAGTCATGTCGGACTTTTATCACCAGCGCTTCAATATTCTCGTGTGCACCACCATTATCGAAACTGGCATCGATATTCCGTCGGCCAACACCATTATCATCGAGCGCGCCGACAAATTCGGCCTCGCCCAGCTTCACCAGTTGCGCGGCCGTGTCGGTCGCTCCCACCACCAGGCCTATGCCTATATGCTGACACCCAACCCCAAAGCGATGACCGCTGATGCGGTGAAACGGCTCGAAGCCCTGGCGGAAGCAGACCATTTGGGTTCCGGCTTTACCCTCGCCACCAACGATCTGGAAATCCGCGGTGCGGGCGAGCTGCTCGGCGAAGGTCAGAGTGGCCATATTCACAGCATTGGCTTCAGCCTTTACATGAGCATGCTTGAAAAAGCCGTCAAAGCCATCAAAAGCGGCAAAACACCCAGCACAAGCCTCTATGCTGACTCGGTGGCCGATATCAAGCTCAATATTCCAGCGTTGATCCCCGACGATTATCTTCCCGATATCAACACCCGCCTGATTCTCTACAAGCGCCTCGCCAATACCAATAGCGAAGAAGAATTAAAAGAGCTGCAGGTGGAAATGATCGACCGCTTTGGCCTGCTGCCCGACGCCACCAAAAACCTCATTCGCATTACGCGACTGAGGCAGCGCGCGGAAGAGTTGGGCATTCGCCGCATCGATGCCGGCCCCAGCGGCGCAAAAGTGGAGTTTGCCACAGACACCCAGGTCGACCCCATGGCCATCGTCACCCTGGTGCAGAAGCAGCCGGATCGCTACCGCCTTGCCGGCGCCAGTGAACTGCGTTTCAGCGCCAATATGGAAACACCCCTGGCGCGACTGGATTCCATTCAGCAATTGTTAGACACTCTCACTCCGGCAACAGCCACAAAACACTGAGCAAACACCAGCGGACAACCATGATTAATCACCGATACGCCAAACTGATTGCCATTTTTTTGCTGACATTACCTGGAAGTGGTTTTGCCACATCGTTCCCTGAAGAGGAAAACTGGCACCAGATTGAGGTGATTATTTTTGCCCAGGAAGACAGTTTCGGCATCGAGCGAAGCCCGGTTTCGCCAACCCTGGGTTATCCCGACAACCTTAAGCTGCTAAATCCGCCGGAGCCGCTGTACACCGCCGTGCCCGAGGATGCCTCCATTGACGAAAAGCTGGCGGCGCTGATGGTGCCGAATCGCTTTCTCAACCGCGAGCAGGCAGCGCTGGCCACAGCCTTCGCGCCCCTGGATGCTGCACAGCGCCAATTAAATCCGGACGCTCAAGCTCTTAAACGCCAGAGTAGTTACCGGGTGTTGTTCCACGAAGCCTGGCAACAACCGGTGCCTACCCGCAGGCATGCCCCCTGGATCTTCATCCGTGGCGGCGACAGTTACGGCAAACACACCGAGCTGGAAGGGAGCATCCGCTTCCATCACTCCCGCTTTTACCACATGGAAACCCATCTCTGGTTAAGTCGCTTTAAAGCTGCTGACACGGCGATGGCGCCCGCAGCGACGGGCGCTCAACAGCCCGTGGCAGACAAGGGTGCTGACGCCTTCAGCCAGCCCCAGCAAGCGACATCAAACAATACCGCTATCCTGTTGCCGGAACTTCCCGCTCTCTTCACTGAGCCGGCTAAATCACCGCAATTGCTGTTGCTGGAAAGCCTGGTGCAGGAACCGCCAGGCATGGATGAGGAGGAACCCGCAAATCTGTCAGATCTCACTGGCATCGCGGCGCAGGAGTTGCCACTGCAATCGCCTGCATACATTACCGCCGAAGTGGATGTGCTCAAGGATTCCGATCAGATCAAACGCAAAACCCTCAACTATATCGACCACCCCCGCATGGGTGTATTGGTGCTGATAACACCCATCAGCACCGAAGAGGACAACGACCCGGAAGAGGATTTTCCAGAAGAGAGCTTTCCAGAAGAGCGCCTTGACGACTAATGTGTTGATCACTGGCGAATCCAGGAACCCGTAGATGACCATCAAACTCAGAATTGCCCTGACATTACCCAACGGCGCCACCGCCAATCTGGCGGAGGTCATTGCCGCCGCCCAGCGCGCCGAAGCCCTGGACTACGACGACATCTGGCTATCGGACACCGGCAATCTCGACGCCCTCACGGTGAGTGCCATGCTGCTGTCGCAAACAGAGCACATGCGTATCGGCATTGCCGTGGTGCCTGTTTTTCCGCGCACGCCGGTGGTACTGGGGGCAACGGCGGCAACCCTCGACCAGATTTCCCCAGGTCGGTTTATTCTCGGCATAGGCAGTTCCAGCAAAACCATGATCGAGGGCTGGCACGGCCTTGAATTCAGCAAACCCCTCACCAGGGTTGGCGAAACCCTGGCCTTGCTGCGCCAGATTTTTAGCGGCGAAAAAACCAACTTCGACGGCGAGTTTGTCCACAGTCACAACTATCGCAACTCAGCGGCGCCAATCAACCTGCCCATTTATGTTGCCGCCCTGCGCGCCAATATGCTGGAAATGGCGGCAGGGCTGGCGGACGGCGTTATTCTCAACCTGTTTCCCTGCGACGCCTTGCCAAAAATCATGGAGCATATCCGCATCGGCGCCGAAAAAGCCGGGCGCGACCCGGCCTCAATAGAAGTGGTGTGCCGCTACCAGGTCGCTGTAACCGACGATCCAGCTCGCGCGCGGGCGCAAATGCGCAAAGGTTTCGTGCCCTATTTCGCTACCTCGGTCTACAACCAGTTTCTGCGCTGGGCGGGCCACAAAAAAGCTGCGGAGGCTATTTTGGCGGGCTGGCAGTCCGGCGATCGGGCGCGCACGGCAGCAGCCTTCAGCGATGATTTGATAGACGCCATTGCCATTATCGGCAGCGCCGATGAGTGTCGGCAACGTATCCACGAATACGCAAAACTGGGGATTCACACCCATATCATCACGCCACTGGGGGAAACTCTGCAAGAATTCGAAGCCACATTGACCGCCTTCGCCAAGGAAAAATTCAGCTTTCGCTGAAAGTGAATTGAGCACATTCCTATAACCTGGTCGCCGTCAGACCCAGTCGTTAAGAGCTGGCAGGGGAAAATCACTGGCAAAATTCAGTCAGCAATGCCAGCAACTCTGGCGCGGTACTGGCCATCACCGCGGCGATTTCCGCCAGGGTAATTTCCCGCTCACTTTTACCCGCCGCTGGGTTTACCACCAGGGCAATACAGACGTAGGCAATGCCCAGCTCGCGCGCGAGGGCAGCTTCGGGCATACCCGTCATGCCCACCAGATCGCAGCCATCCCTTTCCATGCGCACAATCTCGGCGGCGGTTTCCAGCCTCGGCCCCTGGGTAACGCCATGGACACCGCCCACCATCAAAGCAATATTCCGCGCTCGTGCTGCCGCCTGTAATTTCTGCTGCAGGGCTCCACAATAAGGCAAACTGAAGTCCACATGGCGAAGCACATCATCAGCACCGTGGGAATAAGTCTGGATTCTCCCCCAGGTGTAATCGATAAGCTGATTGGGCAACACCAGCGCGCCTGGGGGCATGGCGGCATTGATGCCGCCCACTGCATTCACGGCGACAATACCGTCCACCCCCAATTGTTGCAGAGCGGCGATATTGGCTCTGTAATTGACCCTGTGGGGAGGAATGCGATGGTCGTCGCCATGGCGATTGATAAAGAAGACCTCATTCTCGCCAATGGCACCACAATGCACGACCCCGGACGGTTTTCCCCAGGGTGTTTTAATTGCCCGTTTTACCCTGTTTTTCAGGGGCAGCGCTTCCAGGGCGGTGCCGCCGATAATACCCAGATGCCGTATTGTCACCATCAGCGTTAGCTCCTTCCAGGTGGCTGTTCATCACCGCCCCGCTCGACTGCGCCAACGTCAGGGACGCTGTGCTGACTGCCTGCCAGATGAATGGTGGACGTGGGAAGGGCAATTTGAGCGCCGTGGTCGGCAATAATTTGCGCAATTTTGAGCAAAACATCCTGCTTGATGTGGTGGTACTCAATCCAGTTGATGGTTTTGGTAAAGGTGTAAATAAAGAAATTCAGGGACGAAGCGGCAAACTGATTGAAGCTGACGATCATGGTCTGGCTTTGATCGATAGCCTCATGGTTTTCAAGCATGGCTCTAACGTCGACAACGATGGCGGCAACGGCATCAATATCATCATAGCGAACACCTATGGTTTCATAGATGCGACGATTGTGCATGCGCGATGGATTTTCCACAGAAATGGTATTGAACACCGAGTTGGGAATATACAGCGGGCGCTTGTCAAAGGTGCGAATGCGCGTTAACCGCCAGCCGATATCTTCAACGGTGCCCTCGATTTCCTTGTCCGGGGAACGCACCCAATCGCCCACGGCGAAGGGGCGATCCAGATAGATCATCAAGCCACCAAAAAAATTCGCCAATAAATCCTTGGCGGCAAAACCGACAGCAAGGCCGCCGATGCCACCAAAAGCCAGAACACCTGAAACGCTGTAGCCCAACAGTTGCAGAACAATCAGCACAGAGGTGATCAGCACCGCCGCCCGCAACAGCTTGCCCATGGCGCGCACCGTGGTTTCGTCGAGGGGCTCTTTCATGTACCCAGGGTGCACCAGGTTGCGTTCGACACGTTTTATCAGATTGATCAAGAACAGGGTCAACAAAAAGATCACCGCAAGGCGGTTGGCCTGGGCAATATGATCGTACCATTCCGACTCGGTGCGCCTTGCCGCCAGACTCGCGGCGAAATTAACACCGACAATCCACACCAGCCATACGGCAGGTTTTCTGCTGGCCTCAAGGAGCGCGTCATCCCAAACGGTTTTGGTGCGCCCCGCCCTCTCTTCGAGAACAAGAATAATTTTGTTGACCATATAGCCGAGAAAGAGAGCCGCCAGAACCAGGCCAAAAATTTCCACCCAAAAAACCAGACCCGCGTCGATGTAGTTGATCAGCCAGTCTTCAAAGGCTTTCAAAAAATGCATAAAAATCCTCGAGCTATGTCAATGCCGCAAAACGGGCAATGGTAGACTCTCGACGTTCGCTGTCCTCAAGCTCCCGCCACGCCCAGGATTTTCGAGCTTTCATTGTCGCCAAGCGGGCAGAGGGCGCCGGATTGCTGTCCTCCAGATAGGAGAGCACCTCAATGGCACCTGCCGGATTATTGCACACCAGCACCATATCGCAGCCCGCGTTCAGAGCCGCCTCGGCTTTTTGGGGGTAGCCTCCGGCCACATCCGCACCGCGCATGGACAGGTCATCACTGAAAATAACCCCATTAAAGCCCAGCTGTTTTCTCAGCACTTCCTGCAGCCAGTGGCTGGAAAAGCCCACACAGTGGCTGTCTACCTGGGGAAAGACAATATGGGCGGGCATGATGGCGTCCAGCTCCGCCGCCAGGGTTTTAAAGGGAATGAGATCATGGCGATACAGCTCCGCCAAAGAGCGCTCGTCCCTGGGGGTTTCGTGGTGGCTGTCGGCGACAACACCGCCATGGCCGGGAAAATGCTTGCCGGTGGCTGCCATTCCCGCTTCGTGCATACCCGCAATAAACAGCCTGGCCGCCTCGGTGGCAAGCTCGGCATCGGCGGCAAAGGCGCGGTCGGCAATAACCTCGCAGCGGCAATCATCGACATCGAGCACAGGAGCAAAACTGAAATCGACCCCAGAGGCAATCACTTCCGCTGCCAGTAACCAACCCGCATCCCGCAACAGATCCGCACCCTGTTCTGGGGATTCCTGGAGCCAGCGCCCCAATTTCGCCATTGGCGGAAATTTGCTATAGCCATCGCGAAAGCGTTGCACACGCCCGCCTTCCTGATCCACGGCGATAAGCAGTTCGGGGCGAATCGCTTTGATGGCAGCACTCAGATCCGCGATCTGCTCGCGCCCCACAAAGTTGCGAGCAAAGAAAATCACTCCGCCCACCATGGGATGGCGCAGTAGTTCAGCCTCACCGAGGTCAAGTTCCGTGCCCTGCAAATCCAGCATAAGGGGGCCAGCTTTCATATTGAACTCCATCGCGACAAAGGAGAGGACATTAAGAAGACCTCGGCAGGTTGTCAACAGTAAATGGCAATGGCCATTTTTAGACAAGTTTTTCATGTCAACCTGATGTCTTTATCTCAAAGGGGAATTAACAAAAAAACAGAAGCCCATGAAAATAAATAGGTTACGGAACAACCTTTAGGCACTGCCGGAAAAACTCACGCCAACAGCGAGCCTTGGCAATAGCCGTGGCTGTTTTACCCGCCCCAGGTTGGTGCTATGTTGACCATGAACATTTATCACAGGAGTCAAACCCTAATGGCCAAAAAAATCCCAACAATCGGCGATTGGTATCAGGATGCCGTGGAAGATGTACTTTTCGAGGTGGTGGCGGTGGATGAGCATTCGTTGTCCATCGAAATTCAATATGAAGATGGCGAGGTTGGCGAATTCGATTTCGACACCTGGACGCAGATGATTGTACTGCCCGCCCAGGCGCCTGAAGACTGGCGCTCATCCTATGAACTGGATGAAGAAGACAGCTTAAGTCCTGATTCTGTTTACGTTCCCAATAACTATAGCGATCCTCTGGCAGCCCTGGAATCCGATTCCTGGCTGGATAGCGACGACTATTAAGACGAGAGCATCAAGACAAGGCTTATTGCCCATGTCGATGTGCAGGGCTGTAATCCAGCATCTTGCCGGTGTTTTGCTGTCCGCTGAAACTACGATTGACGCGGAGCAACTTTTCCGCGTCGATGTCGAGGTCTGCCGCTAACCTCCGGATTGCGGGGACGGCTGTCAAACTCAGGATCGGCTGCTCCACAACTATCTTCGCGTCCCCCCTATTCCGCTGATTCGGCCATTTTTCCGATTCCCCTACTGGCAGTTTGCCACAGTATCGACAAACACTGCTTGCCCCCAGCAAAATACTGTATACAATCACAGTATCAAAGCCTTGTGGACAAGATCATGAAACTGACCGCCCGACAGACGCAAATTCTCGCCCTTATCGAGCAGTGCATTGAGGAAACCGGTTATCCGCCCACCAGGGCGGAAATTGCCGCCACCCTCGGCTTTAAGTCCGCCAACGCCGCCGAAGACCATCTTCGCGCCCTGGAAAAAAAGGGCGCCATCGAAATGGTGCCCGGCGCATCGCGGGGCATACGTTTAGCGGCAAAGCATCAGGGCATCCCCCTCATCGGCCGGGTTGCTGCGGGCAACCCCATTCTTGCCGAGGAAAATATCGAGGACTATATCAACGTTCCCCACAATCTCTTCCACCCCGAGGCTGACTACTTGCTCCGTGTTCGCGGCGACAGCATGAAGGACGCGGGCATTCTCAACAACGACTTGCTGGCGGTAAAAAAAACCGACACCGCCAATAATGGCGATCTCGTTGTGGCACGCATTAATGACGAGGTTACAGTCAAAACCCTGGCGAAGCAGCGCCAAAAATACCTCATCCATCTTCTGCCCAAAAACCCCGACTTTGACACCATTGTCGTCGACCTGAGGGAAACCCCGTTTGCCATTGAAGGCTTGGGGGTGGGTGTAATCCGCATCTCAACCCAGGGTCGTTAAATTCTCGGGAAGGCTCCGACAAAAAAGCCGATATCAATATTGTCTTTGATATCGGCTTAAATTCCAGGCAACCTAAGCTAGTATTGCTTCAATTTGATATTGTCTACCATAAATAATCTTCAGACATCGCCAGCAGGGTTGGCTCCTACCGAATAATCATTTATTTGTAGGAGACAGCCCTGCTGGCGATGGCAGCTCAATAAGACAAAATTACATTGAAAGAGTGCTAGCGTCCGTTGACCCCAAGGCCTTTACTCTTCGAGGAGCGCTGTAACTGTCTTTGTCTCGGTGTAGTGAAGAACCCCCTCTTCACCCACTTCCCTGCCCCAGCCCGACTCTTTCATACCGCCAAAGGGGGCACAGGGGTCGTTTATGCCGTGGGTGTTGATCCAGACATTGCCGGCATCCAATTGTTTGGCGACCCGGTGGGCGCGGGACAGATCTCTCGTCCAGATGTTCGCTGCCAGGCCATAGCGGGTATCGTTGGCCATGCGAATGGCGTCTTCGGCGGTTTTGAACGGCGTAGCAACCAGCACGGGACCAAAAATTTCCTCTTTGATAATGGTGGCATTGTCGCCGCTGTTGACAAAAACCGTGGGCTCGACAAAGTAACCCCTGTCGCCTTTGCGGTTGCCGCCGGTCAAGACTTCACCGCCTTCGGCGCGGCCTTTTTCGATATAGCCCATCACTCGATCCTGCTGTATGCGCGACACCAGAGGACCGACCATGGTTTCAGGATCGCGACCATGGCTGACCTTGAATGACTGGGCAGCGGCAACCACGGAGTCCATCACCTGATCAAAGATTTTTTCCTGCACATAAAGCCGGGAAGCAGCCAGACACACCTGCCCGGAATTAAAGAAAATCGCCAGCGCCGCCCCTATACCCACTTTGTCGAGATCGGCGTCATCAAACACCAGTGACGGCGATTTTCCGCCCAACTCAAGGGTGACACGCTTGAGATCAGTGGCAACCGTGCGAACAATATTTTTGCCCACCGCGGTGGAGCCGGTAAAGGCGATTTTGTTGACATCAGGATGCTCCACCAGAGCCTGACCGGCAGTGTGGCCATAACCGGTAACAATATTGAGCACTCCCGGGGGCAAACCAGCCTCCAAGGCCAGTTCGCCGAGGCGGAGGGCGGACAGCGGTGTCACTTCCGAGGGCTTTAGTACCAGGGTGCAACCGGCCGCCAGCGCCGGGGCGATTTTCCAGGCCGCCATGGCGAGTGGGTAATTCCAGGGCACAATGGCGCCGACCACACCCACGGGCTGGCGCAGGGAATAGGAGTGATAAAGCTGGCCGTCCCCGGAGATATCGTTGATATGGCCACCCAGCTTGGTTGTCCAGCCCGCCATATAGCGAAACACATCCACCGCGGCGGGAACATCCACCATTTTCGCGTGGGTAACGGCTTTGCCATTATCAAAGCTTTCCAGCATCGCCAGCTCGTCGGCATGATCTTCAATTTTGCGGGCAATATTCTCGAGAATTTTGGCGCGATCCAGAGGCCGCATTCTGCTCCACTCCCGGGATTCAAAGGCGCGCCGGGCACTGGCAACCGCCGCGTCCACATCCTCTTTGGTTCCCGCAGGAACCGAGGCAAAAATAGTGCCGGTGGCGGGGTCTTCTATATCGATGCGTTCGCCGCTGACGGCATCGCGGCCAGGCTGGTCAATCAGCAGACCCAGTGCCGGTAGCACCAGCCCATGATCCTGGGGTGATTGACCGCTTGGCGTACTTGCATTGGAATTTGTCATGGTCTCTCCGTCATCTTGGATAAAATAATATTGCCTATTCAGGCGGGTTTTTGGGCTTGCCAAAATCGGCAATGGTTTTTTGAACAATATACTGACGAATGGCCTCGGCTTCGGCCGCCGTCAACCGGCCTTGAACAGATGGCATGCCGATGGATTTAAAAAGACCGTCAAGTAAGATTTGGTTAAAGATTTTGTGCTTGCCATCGCTGAGATAGCGCAAATCCGGAATCACACTTGAGGACACGACGCCATCCCCATGGCAAAAATGGCAGTTGTTCATATAGAGGGATTTTCCCTGCTCTGCCATTTCCGCATCTACCGAATAGGCGAGCACGGCTTTATCGACGCTTCTTTCCTGCACAACTTCAACGGGCAATTCCCCCTTGCCACCAAGTTTAAACACCATCAAGCGGGATTTTTTACCCCAGCCTTCACTCCTGGTGGCGAGGACACCAGCGGCAGAGCCATAGCCGCCACCCCAGCCAGACATCACCGCCACATACTGCTCACCGGCAACGGTGTAGGTGATTGGCGCGGCAATAATTCCGGCGTCGGAATTAAATTCCCACAGCTTGGCACCGTCATCGTCTTTATAAGCGACAAAGGTGCCCTCGGCATTGCCCTGAAATACCAGACCGCCAGCGGTGCTCAAAATGCCGCCGTTCCAGACATTGGGGAAATCGACTATCCAGCGCGGCTTT
>JALOAH010000118.1 GCA_023228865.1 Porticoccaceae bacterium
CGAAAAAAGGCATGACGGTAAATGGGAGAGTCTTAATCCGGGGAATTCGCGATACCGTCGCTTTTACCGACAAATGTTTCTGCTTGCCGCCGATAGCCACCGATAGATAACGAGACGTAAATTTATATAAATCAAAAACTTACGCCACTTTTTCGATAGCTGCTGATAGTCCCTGAAAGACCTTATTTCACTCCCACTCGATTGTAGCAGGGGGCTTGCTCGAAACGTCATAAGTAACCCGAGACACCCCATTGATTTCATTAATAATTCGATTCGAAACCGTTTCCAGAAGTTCATAGGGAAGATGCGCCCAGCGGGCGGTCATAAAATCGATGGTTTCGACGGCGCGCAAGGCGATGACCCACTCATAGCGGCGGGCGTCGCCAACAACGCCAACGGATTTTACCGGCAGAAATACAGCGAAGGCCTGGCTGGTTTTGTGGTACCAGTCGACCCGATGCAATTCCTCAATAAAAATGGCATCGGCTTCCCTAAGAATGTCGGCGTATTCCTTTTTCACTTCACCGAGAATGCGCACACCCAAACCGGGGCCGGGAAACGGGTGGCGATAGACCATATCATAAGGAAGACCTAGCTCAAGGCCGATTTTGCGCACCTCATCCTTGAACAACTCACGCAGTGGTTCCACCAGGGACATTTTCATGTCGTCAGGCAAGCCGCCAACATTGTGGTGGGATTTGATGACATGGGCTTTGCCGGTTTTGGAAGCAGCAGATTCAATGACATCGGGATAAATAGTCCCTTGAGCCAGCCAGTTGACATCTTTAAGCTTGGCGGCCTCGTCGTCGAAAATATCAATAAAGGTGTTGCCGATAATTTTACGCTTGGCTTCAGGGTCAGCGACGCCGACGAGCTTGCCAAGGAACTGTTCCTCGGCATCAACGCGAATGACTTTCACTCCCATATTTTTGGCAAACATGTCCATAACCTGATCGCCTTCATTCTTGCGCAACAGGCCGTTGTCAACGAAAACGCAGGTAAGCTGGCTGCCAATAGCCTTATGAAGCAGTGCCGCCACCACGGAGGAGTCGACACCACCGGAGAGGCCGAGGAGCACTTTATCGCTGCCGACCTGCTCGCGAACCCGCGCTATAGCATCGTCGATAATATTCGCCGCTGTCCACAAGGGTTCACAGCCACAGAGTTGGAAAGCAAAATGTTCGAAAATGCGCTTGCCTTGAAGGGTGTGCGTCACTTCCGGGTGAAACTGAATGCCAAAGAAAGGTTTGTCGATAGCGTACATGCCGGCGATGGGACAGCTGGGAGTAGAGGCCATCAGGGCAAAACCTTCGGGCATTCTGACCACTTTATCGCCATGGCTCATCCACACATCGAGCAAGGCCGCGCCATCGTTGTGATCGACATGATCCTTGATATCCCGCAACAGTGCGCTGTCGCCGTGGAGTTTGACCTGGGCATAGCCAAATTCACTGGTATCAGAACCCTGGACACTGCCGCCGAATTGTTCCGCCATGGTCTGCATGCCGTAGCAGATTCCGAGCACCGGCACGCCCAGATCGAAAACAACCTTCGGTGCGCGAGGTGATCCCTCCCCCGCAGTAACGGATTCCGGCCCGCCGGAAAGAATAATGCCCATGGGGGCAAAATCCCGAATTTGATCGTCAGAGACATCAAAGGCATAGATTTCGCAGTAAACACCGATTTCCCGAATCCGACGGGCAATCAGCTGGGTGTACTGGGAACCAAAGTCGAGAATCAGGATTTTCTGAGCGTGAATATTTTGGGTCATGGGGACAGTTCTTTGCAAAAGCCGGTAAAAATTTCGGGGCTAAAATGCCCCGAAAACAATAAATATCAAATGGTTAAAGCTATAATTTAAAGCAAATAATTAACGACCATTAATGGGGTAGTTGGGAGCTTCCTTGGTAATGGAGACATCGTGAACATGGCTTTCACCCATTCCGGCAGAGGTCACTCGGACAAAGCTGGGCTTGGTGCGCATGGTGTCAATGTCAATGCTGCCGGTATAGCCCATGGCGGAGCGAAGGCCGCCCATCATCTGGTGAATAATGGCGGAGATTGGTCCTTTGTAGGGCACGCGCCCTTCAATGCCTTCTGGTACCAGTTTTTCAACACCGGCACTGGAGTCCTGAAAATAGCGATCGCTGGAACCCTGGGTTCGGGACATGGCGCCGAGGGATCCCATGCCGCGATAGGCTTTATAGGTTCTGCCCTGATAGAGTTCGATCTCGCCAGGAGCCTCTTCGGTTCCGGCAAACATAGACCCCATCATCACAGAATGGGCGCCGGCAACGATTGCTTTGGCAATATCGCCGGAGTAGCGAATACCACCATCGGATATCACCGGTATATCGGTGCCTTTGAGCGCCGCCACGGTCTCGGCAATAGCCGAAATCTGGGGCACGCCAACACCGGTAACAATGCGAGTGGTACAGATGGAACCGGGACCAATACCGACTTTCACCCCGTCAGCACCGGCTTCCGCCAGCGCCAGGGCAGCGTCGCCACTGGCAATATTGCCGCCGATAACCTGGATGTGAGGATAGGCCTGCTTGATGCGCCGCACCCGCTCGATAACATTGCGGGAGTGGCCATGGGCGGTATCCACCACCAGCACATCGACACCGGCATTGACCAGGGCATCCACCCTGCCATCGGTATCGGGACTGGTGCCCACAGACGCGCCAACCCGCAAACGTCCCTGATCATCTTTGCAGGCGTTTGGGTATTTTTCCGCCTTGTCGATATCCTTGACGGTAATCAGTCCGCGCAGATCAAAGTGCTCATTGACCACCAGAATTTTTTCGATACGGTATTTGTGAAGCAGTGCCTTAACCTGCTGGGATTCAGCCCCTTCCTCCACCGTGACCAGGCGCTCCTTTGGCGTCATCACCTGGGACATGGTGGTGCTCATATCGGTGACAAAACGCACGTCGCGGCGCGTGACAATGCCCACCAGCTCGCCATTTCTGAGCACGGGGACACCGGAAATATTGTTGATCTGAGTCAGCGCCAGCAATTCGCCAACAGTCGCTCCATAATCGATACAGATGGGATCTTTAACGACGCCGCTCTCGTATTTTTTAACGGCGCGCACCTCAAGAGCCTGGGATTCAATGGTCATGCTCTTGTGAATAATGCCCACCCCCCCCTCCTGCGCCAGAGCGATGGCAAGGCGGGATTCAGTGACCGTATCCATGGCGGCAGACATCAAAGGGATGTTCATTTCAATGTCGCGGGTGAGGCGGGTTTTCAGACTGACATCTTTGGCGACCACCTCCGAGTAGCCAGGCACCAGTAATACATCGTCGAACGTCAGGGCTTCATAGGCAATACGTGTCATAAATACACTAATTCCGGGAGGTGTTAATGAACCGGGCATTATAAAGGTCGGGCCAACTCAGGTAAACACGCGACACTCAAAACAGCCGCCCCAAAACCCTATACTTGGCGCCGGGAGAATTCTACAATTCGGCCATGACAGAATTATTGCCCGAAAGACAGATCCTCAGTATTTCCCAGCTTAATCGCCGCGCCCGGCTATTACTGGAAACCCATCTGCCGCTATTGTGGATTCGCGGCGAAATTTCCAATTTTGCCCGCCCAGGGTCAGGCCATTGGTACCTGACCCTCAAAGACAGTGACGCCCAGATTCGCTGCGCCATGTTCCGCAACCGCAACCAGCTGGTGAAAATCTCCCCCAAAGACGGCGATCAGGTGCTGGTGCGGGGACGGGTTGGCCTCTACGAAAACCGTGGCGATTATCAGCTGATTATTGAGCATATGGAGGCGGACGGTGCCGGATTGTTGCAGCAGCAGTTTGAAGCCCTAAAGCAAAAACTTCAGCAGGAAGGCCTTTTTGACGATGCCCGCAAAAGAACATTACCCCCCTACCCCAACCGTATCGGCATTATTACATCAGCGACGGGGGCGGCGCTGCGGGATATTCTCCAGGTCGCAGCACGACGCTGTCCCTGGGTCGAAATCAACATCTACCCCACGCCGGTTCAAGGCAAGGAAGCTATTGACGCAATTGTCAAAGCCGTCGCCATGGCTAACGTCCACGACAGCTGTGAGCTGCTGATCCTCGCTCGCGGCGGCGGCTCTCTGGAAGACCTGTGGGCATTTAATGAAGAAGCGGTGGCGAGAGCCATTTATAACAGCAATATCCCTATCATCAGCGCAGTGGGGCATGAAACGGACTTTACCATCGCCGACTTTGTTGCCGACATGCGCGCACCAACGCCGTCCGCCGCAGCGGAAATCGCCACCTCCGACCGTCAGGCACTCACCGAGCTGGTGATGAGGTACGAAGTGATGCTGGCGCGCCGCATTAGCGATCTGATCAACCAGCAGCAGCGCAACTTGCGCAGCCTCAGCAAGCGACTGCGCAGCCCCAGCGACAAGCTCAGGGAACAGAATCAGCACCTGGATCACCTGGAAATTCGCCTGGTTCATGGCTGGAAACGCCTTGTCAACACCCGCAACCAGTATTTCCTGCAACTGCGCAAGCGGTTGGTTAACATTCAACCGCACAAGCAACTTGAAGAGCTTCACCAAAAAAACAGGGATTTAAGTCTGCGCTTGCATCGGGCGCTGACCTCGCAACTCAACAGCCAGCGCCAACAGCTGCAGGGACTTGCCGCCACTCTCAATGCCGTCAGCCCGCTGAGCACTCTGGAAAGGGGTTACGCCATCGCCACGGATAGCCACAGGAGAATTATTCGCTCTGTCACGCAAACAAGCGCGGGCAACACCATCGCCATCACACTCAAAGATGGCAAACTGGACTGTGTGGTGAAATCTGTGGCCAATAGCGGCAATTAAAAATGATCGTTTGTCGGGAATGGTTGCCGGGCATTGTGCCGGAGTGATACCTGCAGCAGCGCTCCGGCGTCAGTCATTGCAGCGTTAGCAGCTAAAAACTGTAATTCAAGCCCACACTGGTCAAGGTGTCTGTGTTTTTTGTGCCGTCGGGGACGTCCGTATTGTGTTTAACGGTGTAGGCCACTTTTAACGCCAGACTGGCATTGATTTTCACTTTTACACCTACCACAGATTCCAAATAGGTGTTGTCCTGACCAGACTCCACGTTGACGTCACTTTCAAACCTTGTGGTTTCAGTGATGGTGCGATAATACCTGGCCGCAGCAATGGCGATCGCCTCGTCAAAGGTTTCTCCGCTAGCCATTTCTTCGCTTTTACGGTAACCAAGACCGCCTTCGATATCAAACTGGGCGACATCGGTATTAATAACATGGACGCCCAAACCACCGCTCAGGGATGCCTGGTATTGATAGCCACTGAAACGATTGTCCTCGTAGCGAAAGGCGCCAAAACCATAGAGTGTTTCGGAAATAGCGTAATCACTTTTGCCGCGCAGGGTATAGGATTCGGCGCTGCGGGCGTCATTTTCGGAGGTGTTGATAGCTTCAATTTGGCCGCTGTGCGTCCAGCGCTCACGCTCATAAACCAACTTGAGCTTGGCCAGCAGAGCTTCGGAAGAACTATTGCCCGACGCCTTGTTAAAGGCGAGATCACCCTCGCCACGCCAGGTTTTTTCCGTGTCGCTTGCCGCCTGCGCAGCAGCCATTGGCATCAGGGCAACCAGCCCTGCCATCATCAGTTTTTTCATGTCACTGTCTCCGTGTTTGGCCGTTGCCAACGATGCTTCCCTGGGTCATTGGCGATCGGCTTGATGGTGGCGGCAACAATGGGTCTTGACCGCCAGTACTGGCTTTTTAGCCAATAACAGCCCGTCCGTGGCCTGCACGTGAGTTAAAAACAGATTGGGTTGAGCGATGGCTTACTTTTTCCCTTTGGCGTGCTTCATCAGCCGCCTGCGTTTGGCAATTTGCCGTGGCGTCAGGGTGTTTTTACGCCCTGCGTAGGGGTTGTCACTGGATTTGTATTCAATGCGTATCGGCGTACCGTGAAGATCCAGAGCTTTGCGAAAGGTTTTTTCCAGATAGCGGGTAAAGTGATCCGGCACTGCATCCGTCTGGGTGCCATGAATAATAATCAACGGCGGATTTCTGCCGCCGGCATGGGCGTAGCGCAATTTGATTCGCCGCCCTTTCACCATGGGCGGCGGGTGGTCGGCGATGGCATCCTCAAGTATGCGGGTGAGAACATTGGTGGAGAGCTTGTCCGTAGCCGAGGCATAGGCCTTGTGTACAGATTTATAAAGATCGCCGACACCGGTGCCATGGAGGGCTGAAATAAAGTGAATATCGGCAAAACGAACAAATTCAAGGCGACGTTGGAGCTGGGTTTTGATGGTATTTTTCTGATCCAGATCCAAGCCATCCCACTTATTAATGGCAACAACCAGGGCGCGCCCGGCATCGATGGCGTAGCCCATCAGGTGGAGATCCTGATCCACAATACCTTCGCTGCCATCCATCAAAAGGATCACCACGTTGGCGTCATCAATAGCTTGCAAGGTTTTGACAATAGAGAATTTTTCAACGGTGAGGGATATATTTTTGCGTTTGCGTACCCCGGCAGTATCGATCAGCGTATATTTTTTGCCGTTGCGTTCATAGTCGATATAAATACTGTCCCTGGTGGTGCCGGGTTGATCGTACACCACCACCCGTTGCTCTCCCAGCATTCGATTGACCAGGGTCGATTTGCCCACATTGGGACGACCCACAATGGCAATTTTGATGCCGCGCTCAGTTTCGTCATCGCTGACAGCCTCCTCCGGTTGCGGCGGAAACAGGGCAAGCACGCTATCCATCAGATTGGAAACGCCGCGACCATGGGTGGCGGTGGTGGGATAAATATTCTCAAAGCCCATGCGGTAAAAGTCCGCCAGAGCCAGATTGGGATCGAGGCCGTCAATTTTATTGGCCACCAGCAGGCAGGTTTTACCGGTTTCCCGCAAGTGCTTGGCGATGGCTTCATCGGTAGCCGTAAGCCCGTCGCGACAGTCCACCAGAAACAGGACAATAGCCGCCTCCTCCATGGCCTGAAGGGATTGAGCCGCCATGACGCTGTCGATGCCCTCTTCTTCACCGGTGATACCACCCGTATCCACAACCACAAAACGGCGATCCTGCCAGACCCCGTCACCGTATTTGCGGTCGCGCGTCAGCCCCGCGTAGTTCGCCACCAGGGCGTCGCGGGATCGGGTTAGACGGTTAAACAGAGTGGATTTGCCAACATTGGGTCGGCCAACAAGGGCAATAACGGGGAGCATGAACGGAAAACATCCAAAAATTTAGGCGCCGATTTTACAGTATAAGCCGGGAGAGCCAAAGGATTTCGCAACAATTAACAATGCTGCCCGCATTTTCACCCCAAAACCGGTGGATTTGGCCATGTTGGTGAGCGCAACCGCTGCTACAAACTGAAGGCACGAGACCTATCCAGGGCTGCGTTTTTTCTGGCGGATAATTCACTTACCCGCAGGCGTTGACTGCGACCGCAGCCAAGCTCTCAACCCTGGGTGCCAAAATGACTGGCGTCGTATTGCAGGGATGAATGGGTAACAATAGTTACCGTGCCGGCCATATCAATGGGTGGATTGTTTTTGCCGCCGCTGGCGATGACAGTCAACCATTGATCATAGCCACGCCGCGCCTCCTCGAGGGTATCAAAGGACAGATCAACAACCACATCAAAATCAGAGCCCGCCATCACTGGGCGAGTAGGTGTCGGTTTTAACGGCCGTGAGCTGGCAAGCTGTCTGACCCCATTCTGCGCACAGAATTGTGGCGACAATTCTGCCAACATGGACTCCCATTGCAAGAAAAACCCATCAGGGTCAACACCAGGGGCACGATGAAGAAAGCTGAACACTTTGATTTCCGCAAAACGCTGACAATGGAGCTGGTGGGTTTCACACACCAGAGAAATCAGATCCTTTCGCGAAAAGAATTGATCGGCATCCAGGGCGATATCGCGAAGAGAAGGCGCACTCAGGGAGCGGCTGCAATCCTCGCCATTCGCAAAAACCAACTCACCAACTCCATCGTAGTCTGGCTGGGAATAGGGAAACCCCGAAGTATCGACAACCGCATTGTTATGAAGATAGCGGCTAACGGGGCTCCAGAAATCGTCGTAGCCCATGGCGTAGGCGCCATGTTTGCGCCAGCGGCGAACAAACTGCTCGCGGGAAATGCCCTCTTTGGCTTTTTCAGCATAAATAATTTTAATCACTGCTCGCCCTCAATGGCCACTGCTTGTCGGCGTACAAACCTGCAAAGAATTCGGCAAGCAGCCCGCCAACACAAACGCCAAGCATAAGGGCAAACTTGCGTTCACGGGTATTGGATAACCTTATAGGGTGAGAGCCTGGGATTGGCACTCTATCATGGGCATCAGAGACACCATGCAGGGCCGGAGAGGCAAATCAGGAAGAATATCTGCTGTTGCTGAGATAGCCGTGGGTCAACGAGTGAATGGTATGACCAATAGCCTCTTTGGAACTGCCGGAAAACCCCATCTGCACAATCATATGGGCAACGCCGATGATCACCCGCGTGGCGTCGTCGACGCCGAGGCTTTCAGGTATGGAAGACTCCTGCTTGCCCCGTTCGAGAATACTGCGAACGCCTTTGATGGCATGGTTATAGAAAACCAGATATTTGTCCCACAGACCATCCCTGACTGACACGCTCCATTCAAACCAGACGCGAATATGATCCGGGCATGTATCAATGGAGTGACTAAAAGACAGCAACATAATCTCGATGGATTCTGGCGCCGGACAGGGATCGTTGAATCTGGGCGCAACGATATCTTCGAGCAGAAAGCGCTTCACTTCCTCAAGCACCGCCTCGGTGAGATCCTCTCTTGTGGGAAAATAATGGAACGTTGTAGGTACAGAAACACCGGCTTCTTCTGCCAAATCCGTATGCCCGGCTTTACCTATGCCCTTGTCGGCATAAACCTTGAGGGCGCAGGCCAAAAGCTGTTCGCGACGACTATCCGGAGACATGCGCCTGGCTCGGACACGATTTTTCGGCGAAGCCGGCTTGGCGGATTTTTTGACCTTGACTGTCTTTTTCACCGCAATTTTAGGGTCGGCAGACCGACTTTTTTTCTCCATAAAGGCAACTCGTTAGCGCAACTTGTAGCAAAAACCCGCCAATCTTAGCACAGGGAGCGGACTTCAACATCAGGCACTGAACCAAACCCCGAAAACAAGCCCTATGGTCACCACCGATGCACTGAGCAGAACAATGGTGTTAATGGCACCCAGATTAACGTCCAGGGATCCCGGTGGTTACAGTTTTTCTATCAGAAATAACAGCATTAATCGCCGTTAACACTGATTCAATACCCCTTATTGTTATTGAAAGTATCAGAGTTACGGCTGCAGGCGCCCCAGCGCCGCGATCAGACTGGTGTGATCCAGAAGCCGACAACGAGGCACAGGGTTACCACCAGCAACCAGGCATCAAATATTAATTGCCATGACGGCGGCGCGTATTTCAGCTCCATATAGTGGCGGAAAACAGCGCGGATTTTTATCGCCGCAACCAGCATAACCACAGCGGCCAGCGACTGACTGGTGAGGGCATGGAAGTAAACCAGCAAATTGGTACCCAGGGTGGCGACGACAAGGAGCGCCCAAACAAAAACAAGAAACCGTGAAGAAATGGCGCTACTCATATCGCTAAACCCCCATCAAATACAGCAAAGGAAAAATAAAAATCCACAATAGATCCACCATATGCCAGTAGAGGGCAACGGATTCGATATTGATCATCTCTTTATTATCTATCTTTTTATCAGCCAGCCTGAACCAGAGCGCCGCGAGAGCAATCATGCCACCGAGAAAGTGAAGAAAGTGAGCACCTGTCATGGTGTAATAAAACATATAAAAGTCATTGGTATACATGGTGATGCCCTGGGACAGCTTGTCGCTGTACTCAAACATCTTGGTAATACCAAAACCAAGCCCGATGACAAAGGATGCCAGTATCCAGCTGCGAGCCTGCCTGGCTTCGCCGCGCTTCGCCGCCTGCACCGCGAGGGCAACAAAAAGGCCACTGGTGAGCAAAATCAGGGTGTTAATAATGCCCGTCCAATTGTTGAGCGTTACGGAAGACTCGTTGAACACTGCAAGCTGGTCGTAACGCTGGACGAGAAAGTCGACGAAAATCATGCCAAAAACAACAATATCGGCAAGAATAAAGGTAAGCACACCCTGCACCTGATGGGGGACAACCCCCGCATGACTGTGCTCAAGGGGCGATGGAGAAGCCAAAGTATCTGTCATGATATTCCTCTGTTTTACTTTCTGAATTATTTGGCAAGCGATGGATTTGCCAACATCGCCGCCCGCTCTTTTTCCAGCCGCGGAATCGCCTTGAAGACGTAATAGGTAACAATCACGATATAGAAAAACCATACCAGGAACTCTACCCAGAAGTTCAGCCAGCCCTGACGGGCAAACAGACCGC
>JALOAH010000119.1 GCA_023228865.1 Porticoccaceae bacterium
TGATCTGTCCCCGGCCTCTGCATAAGGCGGGTGACGCTACATGGATCGGTGGCCAATGCCACCATGGGTGGGTCAAAATTGTTGGCCAGAGGTGGGTCAGATTAATTGGCCATTAACACCCATCTTAAGAAAGCACGCGTTTCAATGGATACCGAGCTGGATACCAATCCTGGATACTGATGTTCAGCCCGTAACCTTGCCCGTAACCACGCAACAACCTCAAATCGAAAAAAGTGCGATTTCCATGGTAACCAGCGGTAATCCGGTTTCTGTTAACCCTAGGTTTTGGCACTAACCAAGCCGCTAACCAAGCTCTTCCGGGCGTACCAGCCTTCGTACCACTCTGCTGCGTACCTTCTGAGTGCAAACGCTAAATAGGCAGGTCAACCCTGGTACAGGTACTGCTGAAAGCCCACAAACGCTTTCCGTATGCTATCGGGAGTCCCGAGGTCAGCAAACGCATCCGCAATCGCGTTGTTGTACTTGAGCTTCAGAAGCGGACCCAGCTTAACTTCGTCGAGTTCATCCACACCGGCACTGACGTAGTGCGCGAGCACAAAAGTCAAAAAGGCCTGCTGCTTGTCGCCAAACTCTTTGCTGATAACAACCTTCGCCCGCTCAGCCCGCTGCTCACGGGTGAGCGGGGTGTCGGCATAAGCAACAAAGGCCAGCACATCGAAGATGTCGCTATTCTCAGCGTCGATAATCCGCTGCATTTCGGCAAGCTGATCTTTGCCGAACCCTTTCTCCGCAAGCCCGTCCAGCAACTTGCGTCGGGTGTCCGGAGCGCTCCACAGGGCTCGTAACTCATCCTCATCCTTGAAGAACTCAGGCAGCTTACCGAATAGGGCCTCCATGAACTGCGCGGCGGACATGGGGGTGCCATCCGGATGCCAGAAGCTGGTCGCAGTCATGAATTGAATTTGGCGCTCCTTGCCATCCGCGAGCTTCACCTTCGCCTTTTTCTTGCAGGTACAGGGGCGGTTGCCGCATTTCTGGCAGGGCTCTTTTGGGCATGTGCAGGGCTGATTACCGCAGGCCGCACAGGGCTGAGGAGGCGTTTTCTCACAGGTGCAAGGGGCATTGCCGCATTTCTTACAGGCTTCAGGCTCTACCGGCTCGCCATCCCACTCCGGATCACTGAAGTGGTGATGAGCCTTAACGAAGTCGTAGATCGTGAAGTAGTCCTTGCCATCGTAAAGCCGGGTGCCGCGCCCGATGATCTGCTTGAACTCAATCATCGAATTCACCGGCCGCATGAGTACGATGTTGCGTACGTTACGCGCATCCACGCCGGTTGAGAGTTTCTGAGAGGTGGTCAGAATGGTCGGGATGGTCTTTTCGTTGTCCTGAAAGTCGCGTAGCCATTGCTCGCCCAGCGCACCGTCATGTGCAGTCACCCGCTGGCAGTAGTTGGGATCAGCGCTCTTCTTGATCTGGTTAATCAAGTCGCGCACGGCCAGCGCATGGGTTTGCGTGGCACAAAAGACGATGGTTTTTTCTTTCTGGTCGATATCGCTCATGAAGATCTCGACGCGCTTCTTCTCACGCTCTTTGATCTCGATGATCTTGTTGAAATCCTTCTCTTCGTAGCGCTTTCCGGCCTCGATCTCACCCTCCACCACGGTGTCGTCGGAGGTGAATACATAGTCATCCAGCGTGGTAGCGATCTGCTTCAGGCGGAAGGGCGTCAGGAAGCCATCGTTGATGCCATCCTTGAGCGAGTAGATGAACACCGGCTCACCGAAGTAGGCATAGGTATCGGCGTTGTCCTTTCGCTTGGGCGTAGCGGTCAAGCCCAGCTGCACGGCGGGCGAAAAGTATTCGAGGATGCCACGCCAGTTGCTTTCATCATTTGCACCGCCTCGGTGGCACTCGTCGATGATGATGAAGTCGAAGAAGTCCGGCGGGTACTCGCCAAAGTACGGCGTATCGCCCTGACCACTCATAAAGGTCTGGAAGATCGTGAAGAAAATGCTGCCGTTCTTCGGCACCTTGCCTTTCTTCTTGATCTCGTCCGGAGCGATGCGCACGAGCGCATCTTCGGGGAAGGCTGAAAAAGCGTTGTAAGCCTGATCAGCGAGAATATTGCGGTCGGCAAGGAACAGAATGCGTGGTCGGCGTGACGGGTCTGCCCCAGACTTCCAGTCAGTCAAATTCCAACGGCTCTGGAACAACTTCCACGCCAGTTGGAAAGCAATGAAGGTTTTGCCCGTACCCGTTGCCAGGGTCAGCAGGATGCGCTCTTTTCCCTCAGCCAGCGCAGCCAACACCCGCTCGATAGCGATGTCCTGGTAGTAGCGGCCTTGCCAGTAGCCGCCCTTATCTTCAAAGGGCACAGCGGCAAAACGGTCACGCCAGGCGTTCTCGGCGGCGAAGGTGGCTTGCCACAACTCCTCAGGCGAAGGGAAGGCAGCTAGCTCACATTCCTTACCCGTATGCATGTCGATGCTGTAGATACCCTGACCATTGCTGGCGTAGGTAAAGCGAATCGAGAGCTTGCCCGCGTAGTCCTTTGCCTGCCCAACCCCCTCAGTCAACGGTTTCTGCCAGGCCTTGGCCTCCACCACCGCCAGTTTGGTGTTGCGATACTCCAGCACATAGTCAGCGGTGAGTGCCTTGCCGCGCTTGCCATTGCCCTCGATACGGCCCAGGGTGATCGAGTACTCGCGGCGAATGCGGCTACCTTCAACCACGCCCCAGCCTGCAGCGGCGAGGGCAGGGTCAATGTATTCGGCTCTCGTTTCGGCTTCGTTCATGCTTAATCCTTCGCTTCGACCGGATTGGCCGCCATTGCAGCAGGCACAATCTCGACTTCCTTATCGGCAACCACCTTTTCTTCAGGCGGCTGCGGCTGCAAGAAAAACTCAAAATTGATGCCTTTCAAATCCGCGAGGAAGCTCTGGCCATTCCCTTTCAGATCCTTTATTGACCATACCTGATAGATCAGCAGCCACTGCTTATCCTTTTCTCGCTGATCGGCACTTTTAAGCTCGTTTGCTCTCGCAATGACCGCCTTCTTCACTTCTTTTCGGTCATGTCGTTTGGCGTATTCGAGTAGGAGCACATTGGCCACACAATCATCCAGCGCCACAATCTCGATGAGCTCTTTGTCTTCCAGCCCCAAGGCGAAGTCATATTTGAGCGCGAGGAAAACGGCATGAGCTATCGCGTCCGGGTAAAGCTTCCGCAGCCCAAGCTGGATCAGAGATGCTGCAAAGACACCGATCATGCCCTTCAGATCGGCATGCCAGTACGGGGTAAAGACATACTCATCCAGGATTGGAGCAAGATACGGATATGCCAGCGCAAGGTTCATAGCCTCTTGTGCATACATCCGTTTAGCTCGCATGCTGAGCTTGCGGGGTTGTTGCCCCACTGTGTCACTTGGCTGGCTATATGCGTGCGACTTGGCCAACACCTTGATTGCATAGTTCAGCGGGGTCGATTTGCCGATGGACTGGGCACAGGCCAGAGCACGGTCAAGGAACGAGCGGATATCAGTGAACTTGAGTTCCTGATCCCTCGGCAAAGGGTGCCGATTCAACACAAGTACCCAATTCGCCTCACTCGGACAGGGCAGGGGCAGGATCTTGGTTTTCTTTTCATTCAAGGACATTTCGTAGGCGCGTAGCGCCAGGCCTAGATCCTTTATGAAGCGCTCAGCCTCTTCGAAACTTGCAGCATAAAAGCGGTAGTCATCCACATGCCGCTTGACCTTGCTGTGGCCTTTCGCCTGAAGGTCCGCATCAATCTGGGTCAGGATGATTTCAGAGATGATATTCGAAGCATGCGGACCGATCAGCAGCCCATTTGTCTGGCGATCGCGGGTGTTCTGCGTGCATTTGTCCAACAGGTTGCCAGCCAACCCTGTAAGGCTGATGCTCTTCTTAGACTCTGTTTTGCCATGCAGCGCCCATGGAATCGAGTGCGTGTAGATGCTTGGGAAGCAAGTGGCAATGTCAGCCTCGACCACAAACTGCGCCCCCGACATCCACCTCTGCTCATCCTCTTCAAGGCGGTAGCGCTCGTTACCCTTGTAGTTCATCTCGAAGATGCGGCCATCACCTATGTGCCTAACATGAATGCGACTGAACGCGGGCTTTGGCTGATTGCTATGAGTAGCGATGGTTTCCCAGTGTTTTGTAATCGCTAGCGCCTGAACGGCATAAGCCTCGGGATGCGGCACGCCCATGTGCCTCGGGACATTACTGTCACGCAAGGCGTCGTAACGCATATAGTCATGGTCCCGTTTGTCGAGCGCCTTTTTCAGCGCATCATGATCCGCCTCATCAAGAAGCGCCCCCATCGAGTTGGAGACGAATTCAGCCAGCCCTTCAGTCGTGAAGCATGGCGGGATCTTCTCAGCGAACAAGCCATGATCTAACAGCCCAGTAAAAACATCGAAAGGACTCAACTGCTCCTTGGTCGAGTAGTACCAGTCGATCTCCAGGCCTGCGAGCACATCATAGAGATCATCTGTTTCATCGGCATCCATGCTTATTCCCTATAGTTGCCCGCTGAAAGCCTGATGCAGCAGGGATTGCTTCAGCTCGTCCAGTGCTTCGAGCTTGCGCTGGTAGATGCTCTCGAGACGTTGGGTTTCTTCTTGTAATGAGTCGAGCTCCCTGACGATCTGCTCTTGAGTCGCAAGGCTTTCCGGGAATGAAATCTCTATCAACTTGAGTAGGCTTGCCTTAATTCCCTGTACAGTTGCACCTGTTCCTTTTGTTCTGATGCGCTGTTGCACCGGTTGAGAAAGCAAAAGGTATTTCAGAAACGCACTATCGAGGCTTTCTGGATTTGGCTGCATGATGATAATGCGCTGGGCGAAAGCTACTTTTTCATCGGTATCCAACTGGGCCACGTTGGCGAGTGGCGCTTCGGTAGTGAAAAGAACGTCTCCTTTTTTAGGAATGCCGCGAGTCATCCAGCTTGCGTAGCCCTCAGCAGCAATAAACTCTGCTGGGGTTTCTTGGAGATAGCCCATTTTCACGTTCTTCGCCGTAATCAACCGAACGCCGCTTTCGGTCTTTACAGGCGTCTTGCCCCGGTAATCGATGAACTTAATCACCGCACCAATCGTAGTATCTATCCACCCCTCACCCCGGTGACTGAAGACGGACTGGAGGTGGCTTTCGAAGAGAGCACGGGCGTTTTGGCGGTTTTGCTCAGCGGCAGCGCGGGCCGTGGATATGCCGGCAAAGGCTTCGTCGAGGATGGCGACGATGCGTTGTTGTTCGGAAATTGAGGGGAAAGCAATCTCAATTGCCTTGTATGCGTTCCCGTCTAAGTTGCGAATACCTGTCGAATTGGAGGCTGTAAACCAAATTGTGTAACTGCCCACGACTGAGTAATCTTTTCAAAAGGATACCATCGTGGGTACGCAATTGGACCAAGAAAAACTCAAAGCCATGGCCGCCGAGCTGGCCAAAGACATCAAGTCTGAAAAAGATCTCGGAGCCCTCACACAGCAGCTGGTCAAGCTCACCGTCGAGACCGCACTCAACGCCGAACTGGATGAGCATCTTGGATACGAGAAGCACGCTCTTGAAGGCCGTGGTACCGGCAACAGCCGTAACGGCTATTCTGCCAAGCGCCTGAAGGGCCAACACGGCGAAGTACCGATACAGGCTCCTCGGGACCGGGACGGTTCCTTCGAGCCTCAGTTCGTCCGTAAAGGCCAGTCCCGCCTGACTCAGATGGATGACCAGATCCTGGCGCTTTACGCCAAGGGCCTGAGCACCCGGGATATTGTGGACGCCTTCAAGGAGATGTATGACGCCGACATCTCGGCCACTCTGGTGTCCAAAGTGACGGAGCGTGTGATCGACCAGGTTCACGAGTGGCAGAATCGCCCTGTTGATCCGATCTACCCCATCGTCTATCTGGACTGCATCGTTCTGAAAATTCGCCAGGACAAGAGGGTGATCAACAAGTCTCTATATCTGGCCCTGGGCATCAACATGGAAGGCCAGAAGGAGCTGCTGGGCCTGTGGCTTGCCGAAACTGAAGGTGCGAAGTTCTGGCTGTCGGTACTGACAGAACTCAAGAATCGGGGCCTGGAGGACATCTTGATCGCCTGTGTGGATGGTCTCAAGGGCTTCCCGGATGCTATTGCCGCTGAGTACCCGCAAACCAAAGTGCAACTGTGCATCGTGCACATGGTTCGCAACTCGCTGCGCTACGTGTCCTGGAAGGACTACAAGGCCGTGACGGCCGATCTGAAGCAAATCTATCAGTCCGCCACGGAACATGAGGCCCGGCAGGCACTGGAGGCCTTTGGAGAGCGCTGGGACAGCCAATACCCACAGATCTCTCGCTCCTGGCAAAGCCACTGGGATAACCTGATCACCATCTTCGAGTACCCGCCGGCGATCCGGAAGGTAATCTACACCACCAATGCCATTGAGTCGCTGAACAGCGTTATCCGCAAAGCCACCAAGCGCCGCAAGCTGTTCCCCTCCGATGACTCAGCACTGAAAGTGGCCTTCCTGGCGATCCAGCAGGCCTCGAAGAAATGGACCATGCCGATCAGGGATTGGAAGCCTGCGCTGAATCGCTTTATTATCGAATTCGGTGACCGCCTGGGCGGCCACCTGTAATGGGGTGGGCAGTTACACAGATTTATTTACAGGCTCAACCATTGATATGGTTAATGCACGTTTCTGAACGCGTTGACCGCACAAAGTGAATTGATCAGTGATTCCCTAATACCTTTGATGCTCTCCTTCATTATCTTTAAAGTATGAGAACGCCAGCCGATCAGATATCACAGTCACTGCGACTGCTCACGACAAACCGTCTTCTTCATCTTGCCAACGACCTTCACCGCCAGGTCACTGTGCGGCATGATCCTGCAAGCCAGTACGGCGCCAGCCGCCTGCTCTTCCTCGCTGACATGGGCCCGGCTCATGGCTCCTGCCTCGAACTGTCCCTGAAGCACCTGCACCTTGCATACCCCGCAGCCGCCCCCACGACAACCCAAAGGAATGCCGCGACGGCCAAGGCGGGCCATACCAGTCAATATCGACTCCCGCGCATCACAACTGTAGGTCTCGCCAGTGTCTTCGATCAGAACCTGATATTTCATCTCAGCATCCTCCGGACAATTGTCACTGACAATCAGGCTTCAGCAGCGCTATAGCAGCATTGGCGCAAATTTCATCCTGCTCCTCGCTGCCCCCCGACACGCCGACGCCGCCGATACAGACGCCGTCGTACAGCACAGGCAAGCCGCCACCGACCACCACCAGCCGTGGGCGTGTGATCAGTCCGGCACGCAGACGCTCATTATCACCCACAACAGTCAACCAGTCGCCGCTGGGAAAGCCGAAACTGGCGGCGGTGTAGGCCTTGTCGATAGCCAGGCTCTCGGAATGAAAGAAGGCACCGGGCATGCGCAGATATGCCAGCGTATTACCACTGCCATCCACCACTGCGGCATGCACCCGGATGCCCAGCTCCTCAGCCCTGCTCACTGCGGCTTGCACGGCAAGTGCCGCAGCGGCCCAACTCAGACCTGGCGCCTGAGCGCAAAACAGTTCCTTATTTTTCATTGTCCGGCTCCCTGTGCTGCGGTACGGGCAGCGATTTCCTGCTCGCGTAAACTATCTGCACCCATGCCGCCAATGCACCAGTCCTGCGGATGCACACGGATACAACGCCCGCGCACCAGCCCCGGGGCGACCCCGAGAACCTCGACCAGCAAGGATGTAAAGCCAGTCATCAGTTGCTGACGCTCATCCAGTGAACGCCCTTTCAGCACGATGAATTCAAAAAAGGGAGCATGCAGCTGATTATTGCTGACCGTATCGCCGGCTACCGCACACTCGTCTGCGTTACGCAGGGTGACGAAAGCTCTGACACGTTCCATGGGGGAAGAAAGCACCTCGCTGTACAGCTGCGATGCGGATTTCAGTAATCGGTCGCACTGCTCGGCTGAGCAGGCTTCCCTGACGATGTGGAAATTGACTACGGGCATAAGCGCCTCTGATTATTTTTAGCATTATTACCAGACAGGTTTCAGCTGATCCCTATGGCAGGCCGCGTCTCCTGCCGGAATCCAGCATCAGTGTGGAACCGGTCATGGCAGTGGCTTCCGGTGCCAGCAGCATGGCTACCGCCCAGGCAACCTGATCCGGTGTAGTAAAGGTATGCCTGCCAGTTCGTTACGGTGCTCCATGAAGTTCTTGATGAACGGATGACTACTGGGAATCATCTGGTCGTAGGCTGCATTCAGCGACAAGTGTCTTGTCTGAAAGCCAAGGAAGGCTGTTATCAGCACACAGAGCCCGATAATCAGCAGACGGTTATTGAAAAGCAGACGTTCGGCGATGTTGCCCGAGCGAGAATCAAACCCGGCAAGACTGGCTGAGGTATCGAGCACAGCACCCTGCCCTGCGATCTCCTTGCTCATTGACCACCTCCCGCAACAAACGCACTCGTCTCCAGTCGGCGTACACCACGCATACTGGCCACAATCAGCGCATCATATCCAGACTGCTGGTCAGCAAATGCGATATTCAGAAAAGGTTTGTCCGGTCCATCCTCGACCAGAAACTCGGCATTACGCACTGCACGCTGAGCACCCTCAACGCCCATAGCCAATTGCTCACGCGCTGCCTGCAGAACAATCTCTGCTGCCTGGCTGCCATCCATTCGGCGTTCCCATGTTTCTCCGCCATCGCTGCTGAACAGCAACACACCACTGTGACCAATAGCCCAGCCGTGTTCAGGCGATACGAACTCAACATCCGCCAGGGTCACACTGACCGGCACATGACGGGCCTGACGCCAGCTGCGGCCTTCGTCATCAGACAACAGCACGATGCCACGAACCCCGACAGAGACCAGGCGCTCGCCAGCGCGGCTGATACCCAACTGCAAAGAGTTCTGTGCCTGGCGGGTTTCCATTGCCGGCATGTCGAGCACGTCAGGAACTCCCGCGGTGTTCTGCGCCAGCAATTGCAGCGGCATCAGGCTGGCAGTCAACAGCAGTACAGCCAGCCTGGAATGTTTGAATGGGTGCTTGAATACAGCCATGACATTTTCTCGGATACACAACTTCCTGCGGGGCAGGCCAACGCTGCCAGACCCGCAGGAAGTAATTGAAGAGAGCCGCCGGACCGGTTGCTGTCCGGCGGACTTACAGGAACACCTGCTGCTCAGCGCACACCGTCAGCCGCAACCGCATCACCGGTGAAGTGGATCTCCGGGTGGGTAGTACTCATGGTGTTGGCCTGCAGGTTGAAGATATTGGCCGGCTTCAGGGCCACCATCGGCACCTGCGGCAGCACAAAGGGTGTCATCTGGGTTGTACGCCATAGGGTCCCTTCACTGTCATAGCCGTCCATCAAGGTGATTGCCCAGGTATCTTCATCCAGATAGTAAGTACGCTTCGGCACTGCATGGCGCTTGCCGGCGCCTACTGTCGCTTCCACTTCCCATACACGATGCAACTCCCAGCGCACCTTGTCCGGATTCAGGTGATGCGCGGCGTAGGCTTCATCCATGCTCGCCGTTACCACCTCGTTGGCGTTGTAGGGTACATACATCTCACGCTTGCCAACCAGCTTCCAGTCATAGCGGTCGATACGCCCCATCAGACCCATTACTTCATCAAAGTAGTTGGCGCCCGATGACACAAAGTCCGGAGTATCATAGGCAACGGTTGGAGCACGGCGTACACGACGTTGGCCAACCAGATACTGCCATGCCTGGCGTGCCTGACTGACATCGATACCATCACGGAAAACCAGCGACTCACCTGCCTTGAACGGCGGCGCAATGGTAGCGAAGCGCATCAGGAAGTATTCGCCACTCCAGGTTTCTGGCGAACCATCGGCATAGTAGTAGGGGTACTGGTTGTACATATCATTCTCGGTCGCTACGACGCGGTTACCGTCAGCGGTAAGAATGATCCTGCCCGCCAATGATGGACACCCTGTTAAGCGAGTAAACTACGCGACAGAGGTGACCCATGACCAAGCAGACAGGATCCAAGAAAACCACCCGGAAACAGCACTCGCCTGAGTTCCGGAAGGAAGCGTTGGCGCTAGCCGAGAAGATAGGCATCGCCAAGGCGGCCAAGGAGCTCGGGCTCCACGACTCGCAGCTATATGGATGGCGGGCCAAGGCGCGTGTACGGCGGTCGCGGTAGGGACGGCAGTTACCTGCCGCCCCCCGCACAGATCCGTACGTGCGGAACTACCGCATACGGCTCCTGCCTCGGGTATGTGACGCGAAGCGATCCTCAGGGTAAGGATGTGTATTTCTGGGTCTAGGTATGTAGAAGTCA
>JALOAH010000120.1 GCA_023228865.1 Porticoccaceae bacterium
ATTCTTGAAATACGTCCGCGCCGCGCACTGAGCAACAATCCTTAATCAGTTATGGTTTTCCGCATTGTATCGGAGCCAGTGATTCCGGGCGACAAGATCAACAACCTGCTAGGTGGCTTGAGGATCACAATCCAAAGGGTTTTGACTTTAACGCCAGCCCTGAAGATAACGAATTTCCAGGGGCTGTCCAGATCGACCAAGTTTGGCGGTGGATCGAGGAATTGCCTGCAGACACAACTCACGCGGTCCCGTTGCCTCTGCTTCGCAAACGTGCCGCTCGAATTGAGCGTGTCGATGCTCGTCGCGATCCAGCTCTTTATGCAAATCCCGCTCTAGATGGGCGCGTGACTTTTCGCTATGGAGATCATGCCCACTATACGGTTGGTCACGGTGAGTACGAATTCAGAATAAATTTCAGCGGATGTTCACAACACAGCGTGTACGTCTATAGAAATAGTGGCCTCAAGGCTGTCGGACTAATCACCAGTCCAAATTTCGATCCACTCAGTGTCGAGTCCTTTCTAACTCCCGGACGAGTTGTTGCACCGAGCATAGGGCAGAAAGTAGTGCTCCTAAATCCTCACGGAGCACTATGTGTAATTACCATTGATGAGGTACAGCGCGAAGTCAACATTGTAGATTATGTTCCAGAGCATGTTACATTCACCTACGAAGTTCTGGTGAATCACTAGCGCCCTATTCAACGCCGGATACGACGGCATTCCTCAAGAATCCTTGCTGCCAGTCTGCATCGCGCGTGTTGCCGCCCAACAAGTCGTTGTAGACGGACCTCTACACTACGCGTGTCATTTGTGCAATTCTCTTCGCAAGTTTTATCGCACAAATGACCGCTCCGTTCCGAGGCCGCTGAACTTCGGCGTTATGCTCCAAAGAGATACGGAGTATCAGCAAGTAAACAACCCAAAAAATTCATGTCAGCTTTTGATTCGAGATACGAAAAGGCCGCAAACCTAGCTCCAGGGTTTCATTCGGCACAAGAGCTTGTCGATACTCCCGAACATGCATACGCGGAGGAGTAGGAGTATCCGGCACGCACCGCGAGCTCCTCCGCTTTAGTGGACACCACAAGAAAGCCGTGCTGAGTAAACTTTTACCGCCGTTCAATATGGCCGTGGCGGATTTGGCCCGCCAGCAAGGCACCTCTGAGGTCGCCTGATTCCGAACGAAAGGCCGCAAGGCACGATCGACCCAAACCGCACCCTCCTACTGTATATGCCTATTTTCAAGCAATTACCCTTTACTATTCGCCGCCTGCCAGAGCAGCACTTTTTTTAGGTAAACTAAGCCACAAGAATCCCCTCCCCTCCAGGGGAAGTAAAAACCCACCACATTCAACCAGGCGAAACATCAACAACCCATGAATCACAGCACCCACAACAAACTCGTTTCTTTTATCTGGCGAATCGCCGACGACTGCCTCCGCGATGTCTACGTGCGCGGCAAGTACCGGGATGTCATTCTTCCCATGGTGGTTTTGCGGCGTCTGGATACCCTGCTGGAGCCGACCAAAGACGCCGTGCTGGAGGAGGTTCTCTACCAAAAAGAGGAGATGGGAGCGGTCGAACTCGATGACGAGCCCCTGCGCGAGGCATCCGGCTACGTGTTCTACAACACCAGCCAATGGACGCTGAAAAAGCTCTATGGCACAGCCACCAATAACCAGCAGATCCTGCTGGCCAATATCGAAGACTACCTCAGCGGCTTCAGCAGCAACGTCAAGGAGATCATCGGTCGCTTTAAGCTGTTTGAGCAGATGCGCCATATGGCGGACAAGCAGGTGCTGCTGGACGTCATCGAGAAATTCATTTCGCCCTATATCAACCTCACCCCTCATGACGCGGAAGACCCGGACGGCAACATCCTCCCGGCCCTGTCCAACCTGGGCATGGGCTATGTGTTTGAAGAGCTGATTCGCAAGTTCAACGAAGAGAACAACGAGGAAGCCGGGGAGCACTTCACCCCCCGCGAGGTGATTCACCTGATGACGCACCTCATCTTCGACCCGATCAAGGACAAGCTGCCCCCGGTCATGACCATCTACGATCCCGCCTGCGGCAGCGGCGGCATGCTCACCGAGTCGCAGAACTACATCAAGGACGCCGACGGCGCGATCTGTGCCCAGGGCGATGTCTATCTCTACGGTAAGGAGATCAACGACGAGACCTACGCCATCTGCAAATCGGACATGATGATCAAGGGCAACGACCCCGAGAACATTCGCGTAGGCTCTACCCTTTCCACCGATGAGTTTGCCGCCCACCGCTTCGACTTCATGCTCTCCAACCCGCCCTACGGCAAGAGCTGGAACAGTGAAGTGAAGTACATCAAGGACGGCAAGGATGTCATCGACTCGCGCTTCCAGGTGGAGCTGACCGACTACTGGGGCAAGAAGGAAACCGTCGATGCCACCCCGCGCAGCTCCGACGGTCAGCTGCTGTTTTTGATGGAAATGGTCAGCAAGATGAAGCCGGTTACCGCCAGCCCGCTCGGCTCGCGTATCGCGTCCATTCACAACGGCTCCAGCCTGTTTACCGGCGATGCGGGCAGTGGCGAGTCCAATATCCGCCGCTACATCATTGAAAACGACATGCTGGATACCATCATCCAGCTGCCGAACAACCTGTTCTACAACACCGGCATCACCACCTACATCTGGCTGCTGACCAACGCCAAACCCGAGGCCCGCAAGGGGCGCGTGCAGCTGATCGACGCCAGCCTGCTGTATCGCAAGCTGCGCAAGAACCTGGGCGACAAGAACTGTGAGTTCTCCGCTGAGCACGTGCAGCAGATCACCGATGCTCATCTCGATTTTTCACCCATCGAGCGGGCCATGGATGCCAATAACGATCCTGTGGGCATCGCCGCGCAGGTGTTCGACAACCAGGACTTTGGCTTCTACAAGGTCACCATCGAGCGTCCCGATCGCCGCCGCGCCGCTTTCAGCACAGAACGCCTTGCACCGCTGCGTTTCGACAAGTCTCTGCGCGAACCGATGGAATGGCTCTGGGCCGAGCACGGCGAACAGGTCTACGCCCCCGGCTTGCTCAAGGAACAAACCAAAACCATCACCCAGTGGTGCGAAGATCAGGGCATTACCCTGAATGCCAAGCAGCGCAGCAAGCTCACCGATAGCAAATACTGGCAGAAGCTGCGCGACCTGCTGGAGGCCGCCATTGTGCTGATGGGCGATATCGGCACCGAAGAGACCGCCGACTTCAACGACTTCCGTGACCGGGTAAACAAGGCGATCAAGGCCCGCAAGTTCAAGCTCTCAGCGAGCGACAAGAACGCCATTCTGAATGCTGCCAGCTGGTACGACGAAACCGCCGACAAGGTCATCGACAAGCGCCACAAACTGTCCGCCAGCGATCTGGAAGAACTGACCGACCATCTGGGCTGCACCATCGACGATCTGGCGGACTTCGGCTGGTACCGCCAGGCCGATGGCAGCTACCTGACCTATGAAACGGCCACCGAGCTGCGCGATGCGGAAAGCATCCCGTTGAAGGACAGCATTCACCGTTATTTCCTGGCCGAAGTAAAACCCTACGTCGAAGAAGCCTGGATTAACCTCGACAGCGTGAAGATCGGCTACGAGATCAGCTTCAACAAGCATTTCTACCGTCACAAGCCGCTGCGCAGCTTGGAGGAGGTGACGCGGGATATTCTGGCGCTGGAGAAAAGAGCAGATGGTCTGATTGCGGATATTTTGGGGGTTGAGGTCGGGACGAATTTGGAGTTAGCGAAATGACGCGCCAAATGGCGGAAGATAGCTGGACAAAGCAAAAGATATGGACGTGTTTTGATATTGTAAATGGGGCGACCCCAGCGTCAGGTATTGCGCACTTTTGGGATGGCGACGTGTCTTGGGTTGGGCCGGCTGACCTTGGTAGGCTCAGCTCACGTGAAATTCACCGAGGAGCGAGAAACCTAACACGCTCTGGATACGAGAGCTGTGGAACCACGCTCGTCCCGAAAGGAACAATTATCCTTTCGGCGCGCGCCCCCATTGGCCATGTGGCTGTTGCAGGAAAGGGGCTTTGTTTCAACCAAGGTTGCAAGGGATTACGCCTCAAACCTGCCGTGAAGTACGGCTTTGCCTATTGGTTGATCCTTTCTTTGAAAAGGCGCCTTGAAGCTTTGGGAGAGGGAACAACGTTCGTGGAGCTCTCCCGCAGCAAGCTGAAGGATGTCGATTTTTTACTTCCACCGCCCTCTGAACAACACGCCATCGCAGCATTTCTGGATGACAAATGCGCGAAGATCGACGAGGCGGTGCGGATCAAGGAGGAGCAGATCAAGCTCTTGCGCGAGCGCAAACAAATCCTGATCCAGCAGGCCGTTACCCGCGGTCTGAACCCCGACGCCCCCATGAAGGACAGCGGCATCGACTGGATCGGCCAGGTTCCTGCGCATTGGGAGGTTAAGCGTTTTAAGTACCTTTTTGAACAAAGCCGCCTCCCAACCCGGCTAGGTGATGGAATCGTGACCGCCTTTCGAGATGGGCAAGTGACTCTTCGCTCTAACCGTCGGTTAGATGGCTATACGGAAGCGATTCTCGAAGGTGGATACCAAGGTGTTCGCAGCGGGCAGCTTGTCCTCAATTCTATGGATGCTTTTGAGGGGGCTATTGGAGTTTCGGAGTCCGATGGCAAATGCACCCCTGAGTATGTCATTTGTAATCCGATCGGAAGCGGGCTGTCCCAGTATTATTTTGCGTATTTGCTTCGGGAAATGGCGCTAGCGCGTTACATACAGGTTATTTGTAACGCTGTACGACAGCGGGCTATTAGAATCAGATACAACAATTTAGCGCACCGTTTCATGGTAGTTCCGCCACATGCAGAGCAGCTGGAAATTGTTGAGTTTATCGAGAATACCAAGACCAAGATCAGAGATGCTACTTCAATCAAGCGGGACCAGATCAACGCTCTGACAGAATACAAAACCACCCTAATCAACGCCGCCGTCACCGGAAAAATCAGAATCACGGAAGATAGGCTGTAACAGGGAGCCAGTAAGCCATGCCAGATAAAAAAGCAGCGCCTGCGTCCCTCCAAACCATGCCGGAAGACTACGGCAAGTGGCTCAATGAGCTGAAAACCCGCATCCACAACGCCCAGCAACGGGCAGCGCGGGCGGTAAACAGCGAAATGGTGTTGCTGTACTGGCACATAGGCTGGGATATTCTGCACAACCAGGCCCGCCAGGGCTGGGGTGCCAAGGTGATTGATCGCCTGTCCCACGACCTGCGCACCGCCTTTCCCGAGATGAAGGGGCTATCCCCCAGAAACCTGAAATATATGCGTGCGTTTGCCGAAAGCTGGCCCGACGCCGAAATTGTGCAACAGGCTGTTGCACAATTGCCCTGGGGGCATAACCTCGCTCTGCTGGACAAGCTCAACAGTCGGGATGAACGCCTTCAGCACAATGCAAGCAAAACACTGAAACACAAGGGACACAGGAGGACGCTCCATGAAGGATAAGCAGCCACCAGCCAGCACGCAGCCTCTGCTGATTCAGGAGCTGCGACAGCTGATTGAAAGCGCCCGCCAGCAGGTCGCCCAAACCGCCAACGCTGCCGTGACCCTGCTGTACTGGCGATTGGGCAAGCGAATCTACCAAGAAGTGCTGCAGGAGCAGCGCGCTGAGTACGGCGAGGAGATTTTGCCGACACTGTCGGCAAAATTGGTCCAGGAGTATGGCAAGGGTTTCAGTGAAAGAAATCTGGCACGTATGATCCAGTTTGCCGAGGTATTTCCCGATGAGCAGGTAGTTGCTCATCTCGCCCCGTCCTTGAGCTGGAGCCACTTCATCGAAATCATACCCCTCAAGCAACCATTGGAGCGTGAGTTTTACGCCGAGCTTTGCCGCGTCGAACGCTGGAGCGTGCGCACCCTGCGTGAGCGCATAGGCAGCCAGCTGTATCTACGCACCGCCGTCGCCAAACAACCAGAAGACATCATTCAAAAAGAAATCAGTCATCTACGCGCAGGCGGACAGCTGACCCCTGATCTGGTGTTTCGTGATCCCTATATGCTGGAATTTCTGGGATTGCCCAACAATTACACTGAAGCCGACCTGGAAGGCGCCATTCTGGGAGAGATGGAGAATTTCTTGCTGGAGCTGGGCGCCGGATTCAGCTTTGTGGCACGGCAGAAGCGCATCAGTGTAGGCGCTGACGACTTTTATCTGGACTTGCTTTTTTACCATCGACATTTAAAGCGCTTGATCGCCATTGAATTGAAGCTGGAGAAATTCAAGCCAGCCCACAAAGGACAGATGGAATTATATCTGCGGTGGCTGAATCAACATGAGCGTGCCGAAGGCGAGGAAGAGCCCATTGGCTTGATTTTGTGCGCCAGCAAGGATGCAGAGCAAGTTGAACTGATGGATATGCACTCAGTCAATATTCGCGTGGCCGAATATCTGGCGCACTTGCCGGACCTTGAAACACTGGAAGCCCAGCTGCATCGAGCCATCCGCGTTGCGCAAGAGCGAAAGGGGTTGAAGCATGATGATATCTAAGAACCTCACGACAAGGCCCGGGCGTTGCGTCTGACGTGGGACAACCCCGGCATCACTCAGGAACAGCGGCTAGAGTCGCGGCTAGAGTGAACCTCTGCGGCCAAAGTACCACTGCTGCTGGCAGAATCGATGCCGGCAGCAATAAGAGAATAAACCCAAGGGAGAGACATGGTCAGTAATACCAAGGAAATCGCGCTGGAACAGGCCATCGAACGGCATCTGACGGGCGCCAACGGTGTGGGCACATCCGAGGCGCCGGCGGCATACGCTCACGCACTCTTTCGATCGGGACTGCCCACTGATTTCGATGCCACCCTGGCACTGGATACCCGCCTGTTCTGGGAGTTTCTGCACACCACCCAAGGCAAGGCGCTGGACAAGCTCAAGGCCCGCAACCCCGCCGACTGGCAGGCCAAAATCCTCGGCCAGCTCGACCGGCTGATAAAGCGCCGCGGGATACTGCACCTGTTGAAAAAAGGTCTGCCAGTCGAGGACGCGCACTTTGCCCTCATGTACCCTGCTCCACTGGCCAGTTCCGCGCAAAAAGTTCACGACAACTTTGCCGCCAATATCTGGAGCGTCACCCGGCAGGTGCATCACAGCCTCGCCAATCCGAACGAGTCGGTGGACATGGTGGTGTTCCTCAACGGGCTGCCGATCATCACTCTGGAGCTGAAGAACGCCTGGACCAATCAGAGCGCTCGCTATCACGGGCAGAAGCAGTACCGCGACCGGGATGCGTCGCAGCCACTGTTGCAGCTTGGCCGCACCTTGGTGCACATGACCGCCGACACCGACGAAGTGTGGATGACCACCAAGCTGGCAGGGGCATCCACCTGGTTCCTGCCATTCAACAAAGGTCATAACGAGGGCGCAGGCAACCCGCCCAATCCCAACGGTCACAAGACGGCCTATCTGTGGGAAAAGGTTTTTCAGCCGGCCAGCCTCGCTGGAATCATCCAGCACTTCGTGCTGCTGGAGGGTGACAAGACCGCACCGCTGGCTAAGAAAACGCTGATCTTTCCCCGCTACCATCAGCTGGATGTGGTGCGGCGCCTACTCGATCATGCCGCCGCGAATGGTGTGGGCCACAGCTATCTGATCCAGCATTCCGCAGGTTCGGGCAAATCCAACAGCATCACCTGGGCTGCCTACCAGTTGATTGAGACCTACCCGAAATTTCTGGATGTCTCTGGAGCACGCGCGCTGGACACACCGCTGTTCGACAGTGTGATTGTGGTGACGGATCGGCGCCTGCTGGACAAGCAGCTACGCGACAACATCCGCGACTTCTCCGAGGTAAAAAACATTGTCGCTCCTGCCATGCGCTCGGCCGACCTGAAGGCGGCACTGGAAACTGGCAAGAAGATCATCATCACCACGATTCAGAAGTTTCCCTTCATCATCGACGGCATAGCGGACCTCAGCGACAAGCGTTTTGCCGTGATCATCGATGAGGCCCATAGCGGCCAGAGTGGTCTGGCTCACAACACGATGAATCAGGCTATGGGGGGTGGTGAAGACCCGGACGAAGACGACCCGCAGGACAAGATCCTGGCGGCGATGCAGGCGCGCAAGATGCGCGGCAATGCCTCCTATTTTGCCTTTACCGCCACGCCGAAGAACACCACCCTGGAAAAGTTTGGCGAGCGGCAGCCGGACGGTACCTTTGGGGCGTTTCACCTGTACAGCATGAAGCAGGCGATCGAGGAAGGCTTCATCCTTGATGTGCTGGCCAATTACACCACCTACAAGAGTTACTACGAGATTCAGAAGTCCATTGAGGACAATCCCCTGTTCGATACCGTCAAGGCGCAAAAGAAGCTGCGAGCCTACGTCGAACGCAGCCAGCAGACGATCAATACCAAAGCGGAAGTGATGGTGGAGCACTTCATCGACAATGTGGTGAACACCAAGCGCCTGCGCGGCAAGGCCAAAGGCATGATCGTCACCCAGAACATCGAAACCGCGATCCGTTATTACAAGTCAGTGCTAAAGGAGCTGGAGAAACGGGGCAACCCCTTCAGGGCGCTGGTGGCGTTTTCCGGTGAGAAGGAGGTTGACGGCATCCAGTACACCGAGGCCGAGATGAACGGCTTCCCCGAGGACAAAACCCGTTTCTACTTCGATGGCTACGATGACCAGGGCAGGCCGATGAAGCTGCATGGGCAGAACGTCGAGAATACTTACCGGCTACTGATCGTGGCGAACAAGTACCTCACGGGGTTCGACCAACCGAAGCTCTGCGCCATGTACATCGACAAGAAATTGCAGTCGGTATTGGCAGTGCAGGCGCTGTCGCGCTTGAACCGCTCGGCCCCTCGACTGGGCAAGCGTACCGAAGACCTGTTCGTGCTCGACTTCTTCAACATGGCGGACGATATCAAGAATGCCTTCGATCCCTTCTTCACCGTTACCACACTTTCCGGGGCGACGGACGTCAATGTCCTGCATGAACTGAAAGACACTCTGGACGACACGGGCGTCTACGAGTGGTCTGAGGTAGAAGAATTCTGTACACGCTTCTTTGACGGCGAGGATGCCCAGAAACTCAGCCCGCTGATTGATACCCCTGCCGATCGCTTCAATGTTGAACTGGAGCTAGAAGACAAGGAAAAAATCGACTACAAGGTCAAGGCCAAGCAGTTCGTGAAGATCTACGGCCAGGTGGCGTCGATCATGGCATTCGAGGTTCTGGCGTGGGAAAAACTGTTCTGGTTTCTCAAGTTCCTGGTGCCGAAACTCAAGATCGTAGATCCCAATCAGGATGAACTGGACGAGCTGCTGGAGTCAGTGGACTTGTCTACCTATGGTCTGGAACGCACCAAGCTGGGCCATGCGATAGGACTGGACGATTCAGAGTCTGAATTCGACCCACAGAACCCCAATCCCCGCGGCCACCGTGGCGAGGAAGAACAGGCAGACCCTCTGGACGAGATTATCCGCAACTTCAACGAGCGGTGGTTTCAGGGCTGGAGTGCCACACCGGAAGAGCAGCGGGTGAAGTTCATCAACATCCTCGACAGCATCCGCACCCACCCCGACTACTCAGCCAAATACGGTGACAACCAGGACCCCTACAGCCGCAGTCTTGCACTGGAGCAGATGCTGAAGGATGTGATGCTGAAACGGCGCAAGGAAGAGCTGGAGCTGTACAAGCTGTATGCGTCCGATGAGGCGTTCAAGACGGCCTGGTTTCAGAATATCGAGCGGGCATTGAGCCGGGGGTTATAAGTGGTCAACTATTGCTAGACGGTGCGTATGATCTGAACTACTCCAAAGGAAGTTTACTTAATTTTATTTTTGTATAGTGGAGCTGGGCAGCTGGATCGTCAAAACACCATCCACCAAACACGCTTATGTGCCGCTGAACGAATACACTGCCATGCGACTGGCGCAACTGGCTAGCATCGATATCCCTGATCTCCGTCTGGTGGAACTGGACAAGCTGGGAACACTACCACCCATCAATCCGCTCTTTTCCTGCCAATAAACTGCACCACACTGGCCAAGCCCGTGTGAAAACTGCCTTCAATCACTTCGCGCTCCAGTTCACGGGACAGGACGATCTCGAAGCCCGAAAACTCCTGCTCGATCTCTGCTCGCGACAGCAGCATATCGATATCTTTTGGCCCACCTGTCCCCCGATCAATCTGAGCTTTGCTGTAACCCTCCAGCACCATGACGCC
>JALOAH010000121.1 GCA_023228865.1 Porticoccaceae bacterium
CAGCCATCTTTTCAGTGGCTTCAGCCAGAATACGGGGCAGCTTATTTTGGTCGGCCTGCTCTACATGGCGGGTGTCTTTGCTATCGGCATTGTTGCGGTGATTTTCGTCGGCGGCGCCTTTCTGTCCGCTGGCGCCCTCGCGTCTGATCCCCAGGCCTTGTCTTCCCTGTACAGTAATCCCGGGGTTTTTCTCCTGCCAATACTGTTTGTTATGCTGCTGGTGATACCGCTGATGATGGCGTACTGGTTTGCCCCGGCATTGATTGTGTTGTCGGGGTTGCCGGCAACCACGGCGATGGCGGAAAGCTTTAGGGGCTGTATTAAAAACATACTGCCTTTTTTGGTGTACGGCGTTGTCGGCGCGCTGTTGGCGATTATCGCGGCAATTCCGTTTTTTCTTGGCTTTTTGATTTTGGCGCCGGTATTGACCGCATCCATGTATGTGGCCTGGAAGGATATATTTGGTCAATCCTGAGGGCTGTCAGGGCAGGGATAGGCGTCCTGAAAAGCAAAAAACATCAGGGATACCGCATCCTTGCCCAGCTCTTCCCGGTGGGCGTGCAGATAGTTGACGACAATCCTCGCCCCCTCCGCGTTGCTGATGGGGCTTTGGGGCGGGCAAAACAGGGCTTTTTGAGCGCTCTGGGCGGTGTAAATGGCGTTCAGTCCCAGCATGCCGTTGACCATGCCCATACAGAAGGAGCCGCCGACGCTGCTGTCGTCGAGAACGCCGGTTTCGGCGAACTGGATAATTTCGCTGCACTCTTCCAGCAGAATGGCGCCGGGAGCGCAGAACCCCTGGGCGCTGACGAGAAGTAAGCTTGCCGCCAGATTTTTGTGTGTTTTACCCATAGGTTGGTCTCGTTGTTTGTGTTGTCAGTCTGCTGCAAAGGCCCCAGGCGCTGGCTTTCAAGGGCGTGCCGGGGAATTTTCAAAGCCCGGCGGGCTGGTGCCGAAAGGGGGATTATGCCAGTATGTAGGCCTGTCCAGCCAGTTCAGGTCAGTCACTGCAGGGTAGTTGTTGCCAGATGGAAATCAAGGTTATTACCTATAACATTCATAAGGGCTTTAATACGGGCAATCAGCGCTTTGTGCTCAGTCATATTCGCGACCTGCTTGAAGAGGAGCATGCCGATATAGTGTTCTTGCAGGAAGTCCACGGCGCCACGAGCAGGCGCAAAAACAAACTGGGAACCTTTCCCGACATTCCCCACTTTGAGTATCTGGCCGACAAGTTGTGGCCCCACTATGCCTACGGTAAAAATGCCATTTACAGAAAAGGCCATCACGGCAATGCCATTCTCAGCAAATACCCTTTCCGCTTCTGGGAAAATATCGATATCTCTAACCATCGCCTGGCCAGCCGCAGTATTCTCCACGGTGTGGTCGAGTTGCCGGGGGGGATTCCCCTGCACACCCTTTGCGTTCATATGGGATTGTTCCAGTCGGAGCGCACTCGCCAGTTGGATACCCTGATTGAGCGTATTGAAAGCCACGTCCCCCACGGTGAACCGCTGCTGATTGCCGGCGATTTCAATGACTGGAAGCGGGTTGCCGAACTGCACTTTGAGGAAGATCTCGACGTTCGCGAATTGTTTGAGGAGTTGACCGGGCGCCACGCCCTCACCTATCCGGTGTGGTTGCCCATTCTGGCCATGGACAGGATTTATTTTCGCGGTATTGAGCCCCTGTCCTGTACCTGTCTCGACAGCGGCGCCTGGCGCAAGCTCTCTGATCACGCGGCGCTCTGCGGGGTTTATCGTTTTCCCTGAGGGCGGTCGAAACGGCGTTTGCGGAAAAAATGGCGCTGAAACAGGCGGGGATTGCGGGCGATGAATTTGCGTATCCAGCGATCGATAAAAATGCTTTCCCCTTTGATCATATACCACCAGCCCAGGGTGCTGATGATCAGCGCCCCCAGTGTGTCGACGATAAGGTCAAACATGGTGTCGGTGAGCCCGCTGACGTCGCCGAGCATGGCTTTTTGCATGTTGGTGGCAAACAGCCTGTCCATGGCGAACTCGAAAATTTCCCACAGGGCACCGATGGCTACCGCAAACAAAAAAGCAAAAAAAGCGACAAAGCGGGGCGTCAGGGCGATCTCAACATGATCATTTTCATTGAGTAGATAGACCAGCAGAAAACCCAGAATGCCCAGCAACAGCCCGGAGCTGCCGTGGAGCGCTATATCCCACCACCAGATTTTTTCGTAGTAGCTGTGAATTTCACCGAGAAACAACGAGGCAAAAACAAAAATAACCGCCAGAATCTGGAATTCCGCCGGTATATGAAGTTGATACTTCCGTCCCAGAATAAACGGAATCAGGGTGACGGTAATGATGCCGATGATGAGAAAGGAATGTATCCACAAACCGTTGTAGAGGGTGGCCGCCAGTTCGGCGCACATGATCACCAGCAAAGTCGCCACCAGAATTCGGTGAATGCGGGAAGGCAAATTGTCCATCGAGTTTTCTGTCTCCTTCGTTAATAGGTACTATCCGCGGCAAGGAAGGTTATAATTCGCCATTGTTTGATGTTGAGATACGCCTTTGACTTCTTTTTCCGCTCTCGGCTTACATGCCCGCCTGTTAGATATTCTCGGCCAGCAGCAGCTTGCCGCGGCCACAGACGTACAGCTGGCCACTATACCACTGGTGCTGGCTGGCCGTGACGCCCTGGTTTGCGCAGAAACCGGCAGCGGTAAAACCTTTGCCTATCTGTTACCTGTGCTCCACCAGCTGCTTTCTGACAAAAGTCTGCTGGCGCGCAACAGCCCCTATTGTCTGATACTTCTGCCCACCAGGGAGCTTGCGGATCAGGTTTTTAAACAGTGCAATTTACTGTGCGAAGCTTCCGATATTCGCGCCGCCCTGATTTCCGGCGGCCAGGAGTTTCGCTATCAGGCGGCATTGCTGCGCCGCAACCCCGAGATTATTGTCGCGACACCGGGGCGCTTGACGGAGCATCTTGCCAGTAAAAGCCTGGATTTGGCAGCAACCCGCTGTCTGGTGCTGGATGAGGCGGATCGCATGCTCGACATGGGCTTCAGGGAGGAAGTGCTCGCCATCGCCGCAGGCATTCGCGAACAGCGCCAGAGCCTGATGCTGTCAGCCACGCTGAAACACCGTGGCATAGCCTCAGTGGCGGCAAGTATTCTGGAAAATCCTGAAAAGGTTCGGCTGTCTTCCGCGCGCCAGGTGAACAAGGACATTCGCATGGAAATGATTTTGGCGGAGGATCCGGCGCACAAAATGCGCCTGTTGACCTGGCTGCTCGCCAATGAAACCTATGGCCGCGCCCTGGTGTTTGTGAAAACCCGCGAAGCCAGTGATCAGGTGGCGATGGAACTGAGGCGCCACAATCATCGCACCAATTTCCTCCACGGTGAAATCACCCAGGATGCGCGCAGAAAAATCATGGCGGGTTTTCGCGAGGGCAAATTCACGGTGCTGGTGGCGACGGATCTTGCCGCCCGCGGTCTGGATGTGTCCGACCTCGAGCTGGTGATTAACTTTGATATGGCTCATTCCGGCGAAGAGTTCGTTCACCGCGCCGGCCGTACCGGTAGGGCGGGGCAGCAGGGTTTGGTCATCTCGCTGGTTGCCCCCGAGGAGTGGAATCTCAGCGCCAGTATTCAGCGCTACCTCGATGTCAGCTTTGAGCGCCGCAAGATTTCGGGTCTGGAAGGCACCTACAAGGGGCCGAAAAAAGTCAAGGCATCGGGAAAGGCTGCGGGCACCAAAAAGAAAAAGAAAACCGCCAACAGTAAGGACTCGCCAAAGACCGCAGCTGGCAGGGGCAAAAGCGCACCTTCGAAAGCGCATCCAGGTAAGCGCTCGCCAGTGAAGCCAGTGCCACAAGCCGCCACGGGCGCGGGGAAAACAGGTGCGGGAAAAAGAAGTTCAGAAAAAGGCGCAGGCAAAGAAGCCGGTCAAGTCAGGAAAGACTCTGGCAGAGCCGCGGATAATCAGGGTTTTGCGCCCCTGAAAAGACCCAAAGCCTGAAATCAAACTCCGCCAGGGTGAAATGATCCCTGTCAGTCATCCGCCACGTCAACCTGCTGCGGGTCAGTGGCGGGTCGCTGATTTTTTTCCCAAAGCTTGAATTGGTTGAGTTCTTCGCCGATGGCTTTGACTGTCCAGGCAAGAAGGGCAGCGTCATCGAAATAGCCCATGGCAAGGAGGAAATCGGGAATTAAATCGATGGGCGTGACAAAGTAGATAATGCTGGCTACCACGAGAACCAGGTTACTCCAGGATATACTGCGGTACTCCCCTGTGCTGTAAGCTTTCGCCAGTCTGAACAGGGAGAACAGGTTGTCTTTGGTTTCCCCGATGGGACCTTTGTCGAGCCTGTCGGCTTTATGGCTGGCTTCGCGAACCAATTTAGAGAGTTTTTCAGGTTTTTTAAGCACCTTTGCCGCTTTTGCCATGGCGCCGCGATAGGAGGAGCTGGTTCTGACGCGCTCGGGATTTATTTTGCTGGTTGGCTTGCAGGGTGGGGGGGCTTCACCAGTGTTCATGGGGCAATATTCAGGGATTGCCAAAGGCAATCGTCATTATTGTCGGGGGATAAACACTACACCAGGCAAAGTTTCACTGTCCAGTGGTTTGCGCTCAGTGGTTGATCTATCCTGGTATTGGCAGGAGTGGCTTGTTGTGATCAAATGCCAGCGAGAACCCAGGGAGGCTGGCGCCGGTTTTTTGTGCAACCCCGCGCTGGCCAATAACGGCAAACGGAACCGGTGGCGAGGCGTCACCAGGGTAGAAGACAATGGGGAGCCGTTATATCAGTTCAAAACCCTGGTTCGAAAGCGTGCTGGTGCAATATTCGGGCTACAGGATTTTAGGGTTCGAATTATTGTGGCATTCACTGGAGTCAGCTTAATCAAGGAGAATACTGTGACGTTATCGAAAAAAAATCTTGCCGCCTTGCTACTTTTTTGTGGTGGCAGCGCAATGGCGCAAAACTCTGCTGCTATGGATGAAACCCAGCTTCAGGGGATGATGCAGGGCGCGGCGCAAATGGCGGCCTGTTTTCAGAATCTCGACCAGGACAAACTCAACGCCCTTGCCGAGGAGGGCAAGGTTATGCAATCTGAGCTCAAGCAGCTTTGCGCAGCTGGCGAGCGCGACCAGGCTCAGGCGAAAGCTATGGAATACGGCCTTAAATTCATGAATTCTGATGAGTTCAAGCAGTTGCAGCAATGTGGTGAAATGGCCAAGCAAATGATGCCCCAGATGCCGGATTACACCAAGTATGCTGACCCGGATTCTGAGGAAAACGTCAATCGCCATGTCTGCGATGAGCTATAGTGCTATCGTGGTTATTGACGCCGGGTTTTGGCCATAAAGTTCTTTTAACGGGATGTTTAATGAGGGACACAATGATGAAAAAAACAACTGCGGTACTGCTGGTATCAATGTTGGCGGCAGCACTTGGGGTTAACGCCACTGAACCTGTGAAGGGTGGTGCCTCCGATATGAGCGTCACCGGTGGTGTTGGCGGCGCCAATTCCCAGGGCGGCGCAGGGGATCTGGAATACTGTCCGGAAACCCTGGGAACCCTGGCGGTGGAGGAGGATCAGCAGGCTCAATGGTACTCGATTTACTACAGTCGCTATCCCCAGCTCGGCAGTACAGTGCCTGTATTGAGAATGATGATCCAGCAATCCAACTGCTTTGTGGTGGTTGAGCGTGGGCGCGCCATGAGCAACCTGATGCAGGAGCGCGCCCTGGAAGACTCTGGCGAATTGCGTTCGGGGAGCAATTTTGGCAAGGGGCAGATGGTATCTGCAGATTACACCATGAGTCCAAGCATCCAGTTCTCTGAAAAAGGCACTGGCGGTATCGGCGGCGCCATTGGCGGATTTTTCGGTGATAAGGGGCGGCTCATCGGCGGTCTTGCTGGGGGGCTGAAGAAAAATGAAGCGGCAACCACATTGTTGTTGGTTGATAACCGTTCATCGGTGCAGATTTCTGCGGCCGTGGGCAGTGCCAAAAATATGGATTTCAGCCTTGGCGCTGCAGTTTTTGGTGGCAGTGGCGGCGGCGCCGCCGGTGGTTTTACCAATACTCCCGAAGGTAAAGTCATCATTGCGGCGTTTGCAGACTCCTATAATCAGATGATTCGCGCGCTGCGCAATTACCGTGCTCAGACGGTCGAAGGAGGGCTGGGTAAAGGTGGCCGCTTGGGTGTGGGCGAGTGACGGCCTGGCAGCCTGTTTATAGTCTTTGACCAATGACAGGTTGCCCTCAGGGCGGATACTGCAGTTTTTATAATGTGGCGGTTTGGGGTATGCCTCGAGCCGCTTTTTTGTTTGGGTTGCTATAGGACAGTTTGAAATTAATGAAAGTAGAAAAAAACAAGGTGGCATATTTTCACTACACACTGACTGCCGTTGATGGGGATTTCAGTGAAACCTCCGCCAAGTCAGAGCCGGTGGCTTTTCTGGTGGGGCACGGCAATATTATGCCTGCCCTTGAAGCTGCTCTCAGTGGCGCCGAAGCCGGCGACGAGGTTGAAGTCACTCTGGAACCCAGGGATGCCTATGGCGAAAGGCGACCAAATGCCATTCAGCGTGTGCCCATCAAGCACCTCATGAGCAGCAAAAATAAATTGGCACCGGGGAATGTGGTCAAGATCAATACGGCTGAAGGCGTGCGGGATGCAACCGTTGTCAAGGTGGGGCGCTTTAATGTGGATGTGGACACCAATCATCCCCTTGCCGGCAAGACATTGAAATTTCAGCTCAGGATCACAGAAGTTCGCGATGCCAGCGCCGAGGAAATCGCCCACGGCCATGCCCATGGCGCCGGCGGTCATCACCATTAGTCCGGGGATTGTCCCTGCGGAAATTCCCGGTTGCCTGGGTTGAGGCGATTGCAGTACTATTCACAGTCGCTTTACCCTTGGATTGAGCTTGGCGCCAGCGAGCAGACCGCTTGCCGTAGTCCGCTTGTTCCGGCAGCGATTGATATGCTTCATAACGTGGCGGAATATCCCAATGTTTGATAGAAAACGTTCAAAAAACGTCCCAGAACCTCAAGTTAAACCCCCTGTGGCTGAAGTGACCAAGCCGGTTCCCCAGCCCACGCCAACAACGAGAACAACTGCCATGATAGGATCAACTGTGAAAATCCTTGGTGAGATCATCAGTGACGAAAACCTCTTTATTGAAGGTGAAGTGGAAGGAACCATCACCCTGAAAGATAACGAGCTGACTATCGGTCCCTCCGGGCGCATTCATGCCAACATCAACGCCAAAAATATCAAAATTGACGGCCTTGTTGATGGCGATATCGTCGCCAAGGAAAAAGTGGTTATTTCTAAATCCGGCAATGTGCGCGGTAATATCGTGGCGCCCAGGGTCATCCTGGAAGACGGCGGTAGATTTAAAGGTAATATTGATATGGGTCCCGCAGTGGGCACCGCTGGCGAATTGCCTCTGGGTGAGTTTGCTGCGGTTGCCAAGGCGAGCCGCAACCTTGCTGATCAAGCCGCTGGTGATCCCGCCGGTCGTCCCGATATTCAAGCTGCCGTCAAGCGCGGCTAACCCAGGCCGCACCACTTTCCTAAACTGCGCCATTCCTCGGAGTGGCGCAGTTTAGGTTTGAGCCCGAGAAAATATGTTATCCCCCAAACCCGTCGAAACCAGCTGTTTTTACACTCGCCTGCTGCCGGATCTGTTTGACCAGAAAATGCTGGAATCCGGTATTCCTGTGCGCGTCTTTGATTTCGGGGTCGCCAGAGGGGATACAATCAAGTTTCTAAGCCAGTTTAATTGTCGCCTGCATGTTGTTGATATTATTGACGAGCTGAAGCGAATCAATGGTTTGGCAAACGAGGAAGACAGCGATATCTCCGACGCCGATATCGTCACCATGTTCACCTCTGCCTTTGAGCTTGCCGGGCAGGAAAAATTTGATGTCTGCCTGTTTTGGGACAGTTTTAATTACCTGGATTTGCGGGTGTTGCCCCTGTTTATGCGCGCGTTGCTGCCCAATCTCTCCGCAGGCTGTCTCGCCCACGGTTTTGCTGTTCTCAACAAAAATACGCCGCTGTTTGAGCAGAGCTACGGCATTATCAACAGCGAGTTGCTCTCTGTCAGTGATCAGCGTTCAACCCCTCTGGCGTATCGACACAGCCAGGCCACCATCAGAGATCTGGTTCAAGGTCTTGCCATTAAACAGAGCATCCTCAGGGATGACGGCAGACTGGAGATGCTGCTTAAACGTGCATGACACTAGACTAGTACTCTTTCAATTTCATTTTGTCTTATCGAGCGGCCATCGCCAGCAGGGCTGGCTCCTACCGAATAATCATTTATTTGTAGGAGCCAGCCCTGCTGGCGATAGCTGAAGATTCTCCAAGGCAGACAATATCAAATTGAAGCGACACTAGTGATATCACTACTGAAGTTTGTCTGCGGGGAAGTCGTCCACGTTGATAACATCCCTCACCAAGCCATAAACCTCAACGATTCTGTCAGCTTCAGCGGCTGAGATAAGTTGCTTGTCCAGTGCTGTGGCGGCTATTTGCCGGTAATTATCAATGGTGATGTTTTCGCCGAGACGGTTCTTGAGCAGTTTTTCAATGGTGTTTAGCTCCAGAACGCCGAGAAATGCGCGGTTGAGCTTGCCAGTGACAGTATCAGCGCCCGCCTGGTATAAACCTTCACAAAGACGCTGTCTGGCTGGATTGCTGGTGTAGAGAATTTTGGCCGCAGCTTTGCCGAGCATATCCCCTGGTGCTTTGAACGGGTTGCCGAAGGGGAAAATAAGCCGGGCAATGATCTTGCCAAGCCAGGGAGACGGCAAGTTGTGCAGCGTTGCGATCAGTGCATTTTGAGCCTGATGCAAACTGTCCTGAATGCCCCAGTCCACCAGGGGCAGGTCGTCGTCAGGACAGCCGGTATCTTCGTAGTGCTTGAGGATAGCTGATGCCAGGTAGAGATGTGTAATGACGTCGGCGAGGCGGCCAGAAATTTTTTCTTTGAATTTAAAGCTTCCCCCCAGGGATAAAAACACGCAATCGGCGACAAAGGCAAAAGCGCTGCTCAGCCTGGTCAGCTGCCGATAATAATGGGCTGTCGGTTCCGACACGGGGGCTTTGATCAACCAGCTGCCGCCAATGGCAAAAACAATGCTGCGGCAGAGGTTGTTGATGACAAATCCGGCATGGGAAAACAATGTCTGATCAAAGCGGTTGATGACGTCGTCGGACTCCTGCTGTTGGGATAGGCTGATTTCCTCCTGCAGGTAGGGGTGATTCCTGATGGCACCCTGGCCAAAAATAATCAGGCTGCGGGTGAGAATGTTGGCGCCCTCCACGGTGATGGCAATAGGCAGGGATTGGTAGATGGATGCCAGGTAATTGCCGGAACCGGTTATGATGCCTTTGCCACCGTGAATATCCATGGCGTCATTGACGCTGCGGCGGTTTGCCTCGGTGGCGTAATACTTGAGAATTGCTGAGAGCACGGCGGGTTTTTCCCCCAGAGCCAGACCGCTGAGGGTAAGCATTCTGGCGGCATCGACCCTATAGGCTTCGGCGGCGAGACGGGCGAGCACCTCTTCTACCCCTTCGAAATAGGCCACCGGTAGACCAAACTGCTGGCGAATGCGGGCATATTCGCCACTGTATCTGGCGCTGAGTTTAACCCCCGCGGTTCCCAGGGCGGGCAGGGAAATTGCTCTTCCCGCCGCCAGACTGTGCATCAGCATGCGCCAGCCCTGACCGATGCGCGCCTGGCCACCAATAATGTAATCCATGGGAATAAAGACGTTGTCGCCTCTGGTGGGGCCGTTCATAAATGCCGAGCCTATGGGAAGATGGCGATTGCCCGTCCACACGCCGGGGGTGCTGGTGGGAATCAGCGCACAACTGATGCCCAGCTCTTCTGTGTCGCCGAGAAGATGATCGGGATCTCTGGTGTTGAAAGCCAGGCCGAGAACCGTTGCCACGGGCGCCAGGGTGATGTAGCGCTTGTTCCAGCTAACGCGCAGGCCAATCACCTCCTCACCCTGCCACTGGCCTTTGCAGACAATGCCGGTGTCTGGCATGGATGCGGCGTCCGACCCCGCAGTGGGGCCTGTAAGGGCAAAGCAGGGAATCTCCTCGCCGCTGGCGAGGCGGGGCAAATAATA
>JALOAH010000122.1 GCA_023228865.1 Porticoccaceae bacterium
TCGTCGAGTCGCATGACCACCATGATGAGTTGCGCCTGGGATTGGTGCCAAGCGAGGTCCTCGCTGGGATCATAGCTGGCCTCGTCGAGCCCGCGGGTATCGAGGAAGCGGATCAGCGGTGTCTCGGTAGGGAAGTCGTAGAGCTGAGAGGTGCGAGTACAGGGCTGGTAGCCATTGCCGATCTGGTCATGGCCAGCGCCGGTGAGCGCAGCGATCACCGAGGTTTTGCCGGCACCGGTCTTGCCCAGCAGCCAGATCACCGGGGCTGACTCCCGGGCGATGGCGGCGAGGCGCTGCTGTTCTTCCTGGGACAAGACTGCAGGTTGACCTGTGGCTTCCCCGTCAACCCGAGGTTTTTCGGCTCGGCGGTATAGTCCTGCTCGCCGGCCGAGAGCCCTCAGGCGTCGAGCGATGCGCTGCCTGGTCGTTGGCGGCTTGTCGGGTGGTGAGACCATAAGGCTATCCCTTCATCCAGTGCGTGAATGGCTTGTCGCATCGGTATCGGGAGTATAGCGCCTGGAGCTTTAGCGGGAGAGGTGAGAGGGGCGCTGCCCGGCTCGCAGTTGATCGATATTCCTGGCCGTGAGGTCGATAATGGCCTGGCGTGCGGCAGGACTGATCCAGGCATTGTGAGGAGTGACGATCAGATTGAGCTCGCCGCCGAGTGCGTCCAGCAAAGGGTGGCCCTGGCGTGGCGGCTCCTCGGGCAAGACGTCGACGGCGAGGCCGCCGAGGTGACCGCTTGCCAGAGCGGCAAGAGCGGCGCTTTCACCGATAACGCCGCCCCTGGCGCAGTTCACGACCAGGCAGCCGGGTTTGATGAGGCTTAGTCGCTCGCGGTTCAACAGGTGTTGTGTCTCTGTCGTGAGCGGGCAGTGAAAGCTCAGCACGTCTGCCTCGGGCAGCAGCGTGTCCAGTGGTGGGCGCGAATCGTCGTCTTTGCCGGGGCGAGCCGCAAAGCGCACTGTCATGCCAAAGGCTTGCGCCAGCACCGCGACAGCCTTGCCCAGAGTGCCTTGACCGACGATGACCAGGGTCTTGCCCTGTAATTCCATCGTGGTGTGTGACATCAGGCAAAAGCCGGGGCTGTTCTGCCAGGCGCCGTTGGCAAGGTCTTGCTGATAGAGCGGCAACCGTGCCGCCAGGGCCAGGATCAGCATCAGGGTGTGCTGGGCTACAGAAGCGGTGCCGTAGCCGCTGACATTAAACACCGGTACGCCCAGGCGCGCAGCGGCTGTCGTGTCGATATTGTTGGTGCCCGTCGCCAGCACAAAAATACCCTTGCGTCCGGCCATGGCGCTGGCCGGGATAATCACTTTATTGGTGATAATCAGGTCGGCGCCGTCTAAATGGGCGGCCAGTTCGTCGGGTGTGGTGCTGGCAAACACTGCCAGCTCGTCGACACTGGCGCGAATGGGCGTTAAATCGATATCGTTGCCAAGGGTGGCGGCGTCGAGAAGGACGGCTTTCATGGTCAGGGCGCAAGGTGGCGGAGGGAGGCGGCATGATACTCACTGTGTGAGCCAGTGTCCTGGCATCTGGACAGGACTGGGGACAGCAATCGGTGTGCAAAGTGTCCAAAAGCTTACCTGATTGCCCGCTAAGGAGTTGTAGACAAGGCAAAAAAACAATTTAATATGTTTTTGGTACAGGTTTGTACTTGTTTTAATAACTAAAAGGAAAATTGCATGTCGCTCGCAGCTGTCCTGCGTTTGCCTCGTTTGGTGGCTCTCTCACTCACGGTTTCTTTGGTTACAGCAGCGTTGGTTACAGGTTGTGGCAGTGACAGGAATGCCACGACCCATCAGCCGATGGCAGAACTCTCTTCGCCTTCGCCAATAGCCTCCGCGGGAGTGGATAACAAGGTCGCCAGCGATCCCGCCGTCATCCTTCGCGACGACAGTGATGGCGTCAACTGGGCTGCCTTTGGTCGCACTTTTGGCGAGCATCATTTCAGTCCCCTTACAGAGATCAGCAGCGATAATGTCGAGCGCCTGGGGCTGGCTTGGTCCCTGGACCTGGGGCCGGGCAATCCCCTCAGTGGCCCGCTGGCCGTGGATGGTATTCTCTATATTGCCACTGGCTACAGTATTGTGCGGGCCATCGACCCTGTCAGTGGCGAGCAGTTGTGGCAATACGACCCAAAGGCTGCCGAGGCAGCGGGCAAAGCACTGCGCATGGGGTGGGGCATTCGCGGCATTGCCTACTGGAATGGCAAGATCTATACCGGTACCCATGACGGTCGCCTGATTGCACTGGATGCCAAAACCGGTGAGCTGGTGTGGTCGGCGATGACCCTCGACGAGGATGTGCGCGACAAGCTGTTTATCAGTGGTCCGCCGCGGGTTTTCGACGGCAAGGTGATTATCGGCAACGGCGGCGCGGATCAGTCCAGCGTGCGTGGCTTCGTCACCACCTACGACGCTGAAACCGGCGATCAGCTGTGGCGTTTCTATACTGTGCCCGGCAACCCCGCCGATGATTTCGAGAGCGAGGCCATGGCAATGGCGGCTGAGACCTGGGCTGGGGAATGGTGGCGCCATGGAGGTGGCGGCACCGTGTGGAATGCCATAACCTACGATGAAGAGCAGAACCTGATCCTGCTCGGTGTCGGCAACGGCGGGCCCTGGAACCACCGAATCCGCAGTGCCGGCGAAGGCGATAACCTGTTTCTCGCCTCCATCGTGGCCCTCGATGCCGACAGTGGTGACTACCGCTGGCACTACCAGGTCAACCCGGCTGAAACCTGGGATTACAATGCGTCCATGGACATGCAGCTGGCCGAGCTGGAGATCGACGGCGAGTTGCGCAAAGTGGTGATGACCGCTCCCAAAAACGGCTTTTTTTACGTTATCGATCGCACCGATGGCAAGCTCATTTCTGCCGAGCCGTTTGCCAAGGTAACCTGGGCGAGTCATATCGATTTGGAAACGGGTCGCCCAGTAGAGCACCCCGAAGCGCGCTATCCGGATGGCAGCACCTTTATTCTTTGGCCGAGTCCGATGGGGGCGCATAGCTGGCTGCCGATGGCCTACCACCCCGACAACCACTTGGTCTATATCCCGGTCATCGAAGCCGCTGCCAGTTACAACGATGTCGGCATTGATATCGAAAACTGGGAGCGGGTGCCAGGCAATGCGGTAGATGGTGGTGTTAACCCCGGTTTTGTGGTGGACAATGCCGACCCTCTCAATGCTACCAGCTCGCTACTGGCCTGGAACCCTGTGACGCAACAGGAGGTGTGGCGAGTGGCCACGCCGGGGCCGTGGAATGGCGGTGCTATGGCCACAGCCGGTGATCTGGTATTTCAGGGCAGAATTGATCGCCAGTTCAATGCCTACAGTGCTGCTAGTGGCGATCTGCTGTGGTCTTTCGATGCCGGTGCCGCCGTGTTGGCGCCGCCGATCACTTACGAGGCGGGTGGGCGACAATACGTGACAGTGCTGACGGGCATGGGTGCCAGCCCCGCCACATTCGGCCTACTGTTGCCAGAAACCATCGACTTCCGCAGCGAAGCCAAGCGAGTACTTACCTTTGCTCTGGATATGAAAGCAGAGCTGCCAGTAGTGTCTCCGACGGCAATTGTGCCGCCCGTTGATCACGGTTTTGTGGTTGATGAGACAGTGGCTACCCGGGGCATGATCGTTTTTGCACGGCGCTGCACGACTTGTCACGGAGTCGATGCTATCGGCGCTGGTCAGGCGCCGGATCTGCGGGCCTCGGCAATGGTACTGGACGCTGCCAGCTTTGCCACTGTCGTGCGCGACGGTGCCTTGGTCGAGCGGGGTATGCCGGGCTTCGAGGAGCTGGAGGACGGCGAGCTGGAAGATGTGCGCCACTACCTGCGCGGCGAGGCAGACAAGCTGCGTTGAACTGCTCGTCAGCGGACGCAGTCAGGCACTTGAGGCGCCGTCGGCTCGAACATCCCGGCCGTTGAGAACGCTAAGCCTGCCAGCCGATGTCATAAACTTGCGGCGGTTGTTATCGACGGGGCTAGCCCGCTCTAAATGGGAGGAGTCGGTATTGGAGTGACGGAGGGGAGGGCGATCGACCATGGTTGTCTACCTTTTGTTATGGGTTGAGCTCTCTGGGAGAGGGGAGCCGCTGGGGGTGAGTGATCGGCCACCGCCTTTGAATTATGCCATAGCTTCACGCGCGCGCAGGGCGAGAAAAACGGCCAGCGATGCGTAGGCATCATTGGCGGCATAGAGCAGTTGGCGCGCGGATAAATGAGGGGCAGCCCAGTTGGAAAGGGTGACGGATTTCGGCTTGTGCAATCTCTGCCCCAAGAGCACCGCAACGGCCGCTTTCAGACCGAGGTCATCTTTGTAGCGCAGCTGGCGCAGCAGCCGGGTAAGCTCGACAGTTCCAGTCAGGCGAATGCCCAACTTGCGGTACAGCAGTGGGCGATCGGATTTGAGGCCAAAGCCCACCTTGATGACCTCTTCTGACTCGAGAACCTGGGTGAGAAACGCCAGCGGTGGCGTCTCACCAAGCTGGATAATATAAGCGCGGTCGGGCAGGGCAAATTGAATAACATGAGGACCATCGCGCACCGCGTCCACCCTAAAGGTCGGCTTCGATTCAGTATCAAAACCGACAAATACCGCTTTCTGCATGGCCGCGAAAGCTGCCTCACATTGAGCCTCAGTGCGTAATACCTCGATGCCTCCCAGAGGCAGGCCAGGAAAGAGAGGCAGCTGGTCGATTTCAGCCTTGGTTGGACGTTCTTTCAGGGCGTTTTCCATATCTGTCGCCAGTGTAGGCCCAGGTACTTGAGGGAGTAGTAAGTAAAGCCCTGCTCTCCCGCTAGAAAGCAGCTTGCGGGGAGGGCAAAGGATAGTTTTTGACGCGTGGATCTTCTCCGGTTTTGAAGTGGATGATTCTACGGTAATGTAAGTATGTTTTTTTCGAGTAGAGCTGCTTTCTTTTGTGGGTTTGACTTTCTTTTTTTGGTTTGAATAGAGACGATAGACTGCAGGTCGTGTCTGGCGCGAAGTGTCTGTTTGCTAACGACATTCCCAAGTAGACTTAGCATATCGGTTTTAGTTGAGTCTGTAAAAAAAGGCTGATTTAATTTTTGTGGAGACTTTATGATTACACTTTACCATTCGCCGACAACCCGCTCTTTCCGCGTCAAGTGGCTTTTGGCGGAGCTGGACGTTCCCCATGCTGTCAAAACCATTGACTTTTACAGTGCAGAGCGGGTTCATCCCGACTATTTGAAAATTAACCCGATGGCGTCTCTGCCTGCACTTACAGATGGTGATTTAATTCTCACCGAGTCTGGGGCAATGATCAATTATATTCTCAGGCATTATGGAGGTGGACGTTTCAAACATCCGGAGGGATCGCAGGAGGCTGCGCTGGTGGACGAGTGGATGTACTGGTCTGAGGGGCTGTTTGCCGTGCATCAGCGGATATTCTGGGACCATTGTGCACCTCCACCAGGCTGTTTGATCAATCCGATACCGAGTGTGGGCGAGGAGGCTAAGCGACAGGCTATTCGCTACGCTGAAATGCTGGAAAAGAGTTTAGGGACAAGTGGGTTTGTCGTGGGTGACTCCCTGACAGGTGCTGATTTTATGCTTTGCTTTCCTCTCTTTCTTGCCAGCCTGAGCGGCTGGTTTGCAAACCTACCCAAAATAGCGGCCTATGTCGAACGGATTGCTGAGCGGCCAGCCTTTAAGTTAGCGATTGCCGATACATTGGAGTGCTTGCAACAGATGGCTGAAACAGAGCCTTTGGAGCCCAGCTTTAGATGTTACGAGGATTCACTATAACAAACGACTAGGCTAGAGGCTACTGCGGTTTCCTGGTAGTTATAAATAGGTTGCCCTAACGTCGCCAAAAATCGCTGAAAATCTACCAAATTGGACTAAATGATCCAATTGTCGTCAAATATCGCCTTTCTGGATCAGAGGGGTGAAGAAGAGCTGTGCGAGAGCGGTTTTGGGAGCGGTATTCGCTAGGAGAGCTGAATGCAAAAGAGTGGGAGGCGTTGTGTGATGGTTGTGGCCAGTGTTGTCTGGTGCGCGAGGTCAAGAACAGCGAAGTCACGGTGTATGCTGTAGCCTGCGAGTTGCTGGATATAGGCCACAGTCGCTGCAGTAACTATGAAAAGCGTCTGGCCAAGGTGCCGAGCTGCCACAAATTGACGCCAGCTAATGTGCCGCGTTACAACTGGCTGCCCGAGTCTTGTGCCTATCGGCGTATGCATCGCGGGGAGGCATTGCCTGCCTGGCATCCTCTTTTGGCTGGCAACCGTCAGCGGATGCGTAAGAAAGGGCTTTTGGTTTCTGGCTACGCCAAGCCAGCTCATGAAGTGCCGAGACGCAAAATGCAGCAGAACATCATTGCCCGATGGAAAGTTTAGCTCGGCTCAATCAGTTTGGAGAGCATTGACCCCAGGCCAGTGATTGTTACAGATAGCAAGGCCCCTGGATTCGCACTTTCCCTTGACCCGTGAGGAGTTTGGTTGCTAGCCTGATGACTTCAACGCTAGACCACCTACGGCTGCGGAAAACCAGCTTTTGGAGTTGGGTTGAACTCGCTGGACTCGCCTAATCTGCAGTGGCCAGCGTACTTGAAAATTCCGCCATCTGGTTATGGTGTATTGCGCCTTTATCATTAAAATTAACATTAAGAGTGCTCATCATGGATAAACGACCCTGCGGTCCCTTCAATCAAAACGCTTTTGTTGTTGCCGACATGGAGGCAGCTCTGGATTACTGGACCAGGACGATGCAAGTGGGACCGTTTTTCAGATTTCCCAAGATTGAGTATGTCGAAGCTGATTATCGTGGCACCAAGGTGGCGATGGATTATAAAGCAGCCCTTGCCTTTTCCGGCGACTTGATGATTGAACTGATCCAGCCGATCAGCCCCTCGATTTTCAAGGAGTTTCTCGACGCCGGGCGCTCGGGCGTACAACACTTCGCTGCATTTGCCGACGATTTCACCGCGGCTTGCGCAGACCTTGAGCGGCGCGGTGGCAAGCGCGTGCAAGGTGGCAGTTTTGCCGACGGTTCCTGCCTGGCCTATTACGATATGGGCGGGCCGGAGCCCTCCATTATCGAGATTGTCCATCTCAAACCCGAAATACTCGATCTTTTCTCCGCTATCAAGGCTGCTTCAGTAGCCTGGGATGGGAAGACACAAACGGTTGAGTTTTAAAAACAAAAAGGAAAACCCATGTCCAGCAACGAACGAGTAATGTACCACGGTACGGTGCGCAGCCTGCCGTTGGCAGAGCAGCTGCGGGCGGCCGCGCTGGCTGGCTGTTCCAGCTTGACCACCGGGCCGAGGGAATACCTGAACTGGCTCATGAACGGCATCTCTACGCGCGATATCAGGGCAATGGCGGCAGATATGGATGTTCGCTACGATCATCTGGACCCCTTCGTGCGCTGGATGCCGAATTGGCAGCCTGCCGACCCCAATATCCCCCTTTCCGCTTTGAACTACGACGAAGACGACTTCTTCCGTATGGCGGAAGCACTGGAGGCGGTATCCTTCAGTGTTGTTGCTGCCTGCCCCCAGGGCGCCAACTCCATGAACGAGCTGATCGATAGTTTTGGTCGGCTGTGTCAACGCTCCGCCCGCTACGGCTTGCGCTGTGATCTCGAGTTCGTAGCGTTTTTTGGTGGCGTTCCCGACTTGGCCAGTGCCTGGCAAATCGTCACTGCAGTGAATGCCGACAACAGTGGCATTCTCTTTGATTTTTGGCACTACAACAGAGGCCAAGCAGACGATGCCTTGCTGAAAACTATTCCCGGTCGCTGGATCACTGGCGTGCAACTCAGTGATGCCACCGCCCAGTTGCCGTCTGGCATGACAGAGCTGGAGGACACAATCTTCCATCGCCGTGTACCGGGCCAAGGCGAATTCCGTGTGCGCGAGATCGTCGCTATTTTGCGTGAGATCGGTGGCCTCAATAATGTCGGGCCGGAAATTTTTTCCGCTGCCTTCGATGAGCTGGATGCCGAAACCATTGCTGCGCAATGCCGTGACGGAGTGGAGTGGGCCCTCGCCACGTGAGCTTCTGTGGGAGCAGCCCATGCTTCCCGCTCTTTTCCCTAATGTGGTGGAATTTATGGTGGCAGGTTAAGAAACCTGGCTCCTTTGACTGTCATGCCTGTTCCCATAACCCCTCGTGGCTCCCAATTTGGCAGCCGACCTTAGAGGCTGTTTAAGCATATTCGATTCGACACCCTTAACTACCATTGAGCGGCTTATTAGCAGCTTCTGCCTGAAGACGCTCCACCAGCCACACCTTGATGATTGATTGCCGTGTAACGCCAATGCGTGCAGCCTCACGATCCAGCGATTCTACAACCCAAGCGGGGAAGTCGACGTTGATTCGTTTTTGTTCCTGGTTAACACGACGAGCAGAGGAGAGATCCAGGTCATCCAAAATATCTTCCTGATTTTCCTCAAATTTTTTGTCGAAGTCTTTAGCTTTCATAGAACTCTACCTCTTTCTTGCGGGAGCGTCTGACTGAAATCAGACGAATACGAGCATCCCTGTATGTAACGACAGCCGACCAGTGCTTTTCACAAATCTTGCCTATCAGCAAAAACCTTGGCTCACCCTCTGATTTTGCCCGGATCTCCAGCAGGTACGGATCTTCCCAGAGCTCTTGGGCAGCAACGAAATCGATACCGTGCTTATCCAGGTTGGCCTTGCTTTTGGCCTTGTCGAATTCAAATTCATGCATGAGTACAAATTATCCCTTTTTTACTCATCTGGCAAGCTCTGGAATGAGCTCTGTTAGCCCCTAGCTGCTACCTGTCACCGACGCTGTTCAGCGGTGGCATCGCAGGGGTGTAGCTTTGCGCTGTTTGCAAAAAAACTCTGTCAGGAGGGGTGTCGCTCGTATTGGCTCACGGCAGGTCAAGAACAACGAAGTGACAATATACGCAGAGGCCTGCGAGTTGCTGGATATAGAGCATAGCTGCTGCAGTAACTATGAAAAGCGTCTCGCAAAGGTACCGAGTTGTCATAAATTGACGCCCGCCAATGTACCGCGTTACAACTGGTTGCCTGAATCCTGTGCCTATCGGCTCATTCATCGCGGGGAGTCTCTGCCAGCCTGGCATCCTCTCCTGGCTGGTAGCCGCCAGCGCATGCGCAAGAAAGGCCTGCTGGTTTCTGGTTACGCCCAGCCAGCTTATGAAGTGCCGCGGCGCAAAATGCAGCAGAATATTATTGCTCGGTGGAAGGTATAGGGCGGGTTAGGGAGGCTGACCTCTTGAGGCAACCTCCCCATTATCCTGTTAGAGCCTACGATAGGCGGATTAGACCGCTTTATTTACAGACTCTTATCTGGAGCTTAGCCTGACGTTATAGGCTGTTCTAAGCTGCCACCAGCTTTTTAACCTGAAGCTTGCTTCTATGTTGCTCTGCGTGCCAGAGCTCATATTGAGACTGCTGATTAAGCCAGCTCTCTGCCGACGTATCGAATGCAATGGAAAGTCGGATGGCCATTTCGGGACTGATTCCCGCTCGCCCGTTCAATATGGCACTCAATGTCTTCCGGCTTATGCCGAGTGCCGCTGCAGCATCAGTGACAGAAATCCCCAGCGGTTCAAGACAGAGCTCTTTAATGATTTCTCCTGGGTGCGGAGGATTGTGCATCAGCATGGTAATACCTCAGTGATAGTCTTCGTAATTGACGATCTCGGCGTTTTCTCCTTTGAAGATAAAGGTGATTCGCCAGTTCCCACTTACGGAAACTGACCAAGTGCCAGAACGATTACCTGTAAGTTCATGTAATTTAAGCCCTGGCAGGTCCATATCTTTTGGTGCAGTCGCTGAATGAAGACGGCCGAGTATCAATCGGAGCCGGTTTACATGAGCAGCTTGGACTCCAGCAGTACTGCCGGTTTTAAAGAATTT
>JALOAH010000123.1 GCA_023228865.1 Porticoccaceae bacterium
GCGGCATTTCGGGCAGGTGCCCTTGATGTAGCGGTCCGCCAGAAACAGCTGTTTTTCAGGGTCGAAGGCCTGGGTGATCTGGCGCTCGGCAATGTGGCCGTTGGCTTTCAGCGTGCTGTAGATGGCTTCCGACAACACGCGGTTTTCTTCCGAGTGGGTGCTGTGGTAGTTGTCGAAACCGATGTGAAAATCGCTGAAATCCGCCATGTGGCTGGCCTTGACTTGCTCGATCAACTGCTCCGGCGTAATCCCGAGTTGTTCCGCCTTGAGCATGATGGCGGTGCCGTGGGCATCGTCGGCGCACACATAATAGCACTCGTGGCCGCGCATTTTCTGGAAACGCACCCAGATATCGGTCTGGATGTACTCCACCATGTGACCCAGGTGAATGTCGCCATTGGCGTAGGGCAGGGCGCTGGTGACGAGGATCTTTCGTTTCGCGGTCATGGCTCTCTCTGGGGGTTGGACAAGGCGCGGAAAAGGGCGCAATTGTAGCGTTTATGAGGGACGGTTTCATCTGTGGGAAGGGACTGAGTTGCACGTTACAGGTTTCATGTTTCACGTGGGCGCCGACGGCGAGAGTGGCGCACAGACAATGGCACGAGGGATGGATAGGACACGGAGCTGCAGGCCACTTCGGTTTTTGTGCGTGAAACGTGTAACCTGTAACGTGCAACTCATACATAGTAAGATGACCGCCACGAATTCATTGTCCCTGCAGGAGCCGTCATGTCATCTATTTCCCCGTCGGGATTGCAAAATGTCAGGTTCATCGTCGCTGTCGCCTCCGGAAAGGGTGGGGTCGGCAAGTCGACCACGGCCGTCAATCTCGCGCTCGCGCTCGAGGCGCTGGGCAAGCGCGTCGGGCTGCTCGACGCGGATATCTACGGGCCCAGCCAGGCCAAGATGCTCGGCCTTGCCGCGGGAACCCGGCCCGAGATCGTCGAGCAGAAATTCATGAAGCCGGTGTCCGCGCACGGCATCCAGTCCATGAGCATGGGCTATCTCGCCACCGAGAACACGCCGATGGTGTGGCGCGGGCCCATGGCCGGTGGTGCATTGATCCAGATGCTGGAACAGACCCTGTGGGGTGACCTCGATGTGTTGATCGTGGACATGCCCCCCGGCACGGGTGACATCCAGCTCACCCTGGCGCAGAAGGCGGCGGTATCCGGCGCGGTGATCGTCACCACGCCCCAGGACATCGCGCTGCTCGACGCTCGCAAGGGTATCGAAATGTTCCGCAAGGTGAACATCCCCGTGCTCGGCATCATCGAAAACATGGCGGTGCACATCTGCTCCAACTGCGGTCACGCGGAGCACATCTTCGGCGAGGGCGGCGGCGAGCGGGTTGCCGATGAATACAACGCCAGGCTTCTGGGCTCGCTGCCCCTCGACAGACGCATCCGCGAAGAAGCCGACAACGGCCTGCCCAGCGTGGCGAAGGCCCCGCAGGGCGATATCGCACTGGCCTACAAGGAAATAGCCCGGCAACTGCTGGAAACCCTGGACGGGTTGGACACTTCCGAACCCGAGATTGTTGTTGAGTAGAGAAGCCGGCCCATAGCTCAGCTGAGTATCGCCCAAGCCATGGCGTCGAGTCTGTGTTTGACAGGTTCCCACTTGGGCATGACCTGGTTCATCAGCCGATAAAACCGCTCGCTGTGATTGTGTTCGGCGATATGGCAAAGCTCGTGCAGAATCACGTAGTCGATGCACTCGCGGGGGGCTTTGACCAGGTGCGGGTTGAGCGTCAGCCGGCCGTTGGGTGAACAGCTGCCCCATTGGGTTTGCATGGTGAGCAAGCGCAGGGATGGGCGTTCAGTTACCCACAAAGCCTGTTCCAGCATGGCGTCGAGGCGCCTGGCGAACACTTCTCTGGCTCTGGCCTTGTACCATTTCCCCAGCAGCTCCCGCACCTTGTCAGGGCTTTTCTGGCGCACTGAAACCTCCAGCCTGCCGCGCAACAGTTTCACGCCCTGAACCCGCTGCGGCTCCGCAATCACCTTGAGCAGGTATTGCTTGCCCAGATAGTGGTGGCTTTCACCGCTCAGGTATTGGCGTGGCCGGATGTGCTCCAGTTGCCTGCGGAAATCCCGCAACTGCTCGTAGATCCAGCGCCCCCGATTCTTTACCGCGGACAGCACCATATCATCCCCCGCGTTTGCGGGCGCGGAGACCACCACGCGGCAATCGGGGTGAACCTTGATCAGCACTTTGCCGCTTGCCTGTGGGCGCGATACGCGTTCGAAGATGATCCGCTCATCGCCATAACGGAAACTCAGGCGCTGCGCCGGGCTGCGAATCGGAACGCTCATCACCGATCACACCGCGCTCAAGCCGACACGGGTGATCTGTACGACCATCTCGACAATCTTCCGCGCCTGGTCCATGCCGCCGCCGATGGCTTTGCACTCCTGAAACATACGGGGCAGCAGCTTCTTGCGGATATCGGCCTCGATGTTTTGCGGGTTGATGGAGTGTTCGGCCACCGAGGTTTCCACTGCTCGGTCCATTTCAAAAGCCAGTTTTACCCATTTGTCCTGAACCTGCGGGACTTTCTCCATGGCAAGAGTGGCAAAGACCTCCGGCAGAATCTTCTTGAATACACCAAAGTAGGCCTGCGCATGGCGATTGCCCGCAAAGGCATCGGGGATGTCCGGCAGGCGGCGTTCCTGAACCTGCTCTTCAAACTCGCGGAACAGCATGTACTGCTTCAACGGATGGTCGAACAGCTTTTCCGCCTCCGCGATGGCCTGGCGCAGCAGTTTTGAAAAGGCTTCCTGCGCGTAGGGATCGTCCCCCAGTTCCTGCTCGATCATGCGGGTTACACGGGTTTTGATGATGTCGGTTTCGTTGCGGGTCTTATCGGTGCTCCACTCTTCCGGCTGCTGTTTCTGGCCCATTTTGCCGACTTCATACACGCCGGTGGGCTCCTTCACGCCGACGCCCACCACATGCTTGTCCAGCAGTTTTTTCACCTGCTCCGCGTATTCGTCATAATCGATTCGCTCACCGGCATCCTGCTGTACCAACTGACGCAGGCTGGAAAACTGCTTCACCGTTTCCTTGTAATGGCGGCGGTCGTCGTCGCTGAAGCTGTTGTCTTCAAAGAAGGTGGCCGATTGCAGCGCCACTTTCAGGCAACCGGCGAACGCGGTCAGCGCCTCGTAGAAATCCTCACGCACCTTGAGATGCACATCCACCAGTTCGCCATCGCACTCTTCTGTCTTGGGCACCAGCACCTGGCGCAACTGCTCGATGTCGTTCTTGTTCTTCACGCCATCGAAGATCGCCCACAGGTTCTTATAGAGCCAGGGCAAGCGCTTGTATTCCGTGCTCATCTGGCTGTAGAGGCCGGTGATATCGTCGATGTCGTAACCGCCCTGGGTGCGGGAGGCCAGATCCTGGTACCTGGCGATGGTGGTATCCAACTCGGCCAGAATGCCGCGATAGTCGATCAGCAGGCCGAATTTCTTCTGCGGGTGCAGGCGGTTCACCCGCGCGATGGCCTGGATCAGGTTGTGTTCCTTCAGCGGCTTGTCGATGTAGAGCACGGTGTTTTTCGGCTCGTCGAACCCGGTCAGCAGCTTGTCCACCACGATCAACAGTTTCAGCGCGCTGTCCTCGTCAAAGCGCTTGATGACTTCCTTGGTGTAGAGCTTTTCATCCTGGCTGCCCACGGTGCTTTTCCACCATTGGCTGACTTCCGGCACGGTAGCCTCATCAATGGAGGTATTGCCTTCGCGGGTATCCGGCGGGCTCATCACCACGGCGGACTCGAACAGGCCCGCTTCATCCAGGTATTTCTTGTATTTGATAGCCGAGGCCTTACTGTCGCAGGCCAGTTGGCCCTTTAGGCCGTCATCGATGTTCTTCACAAAATGGTTGGCGATATCCAGCGCGATCAGATGGATACGATCATCCACGCCGTACACCTCACCCTTCCTGGCGAACTTGCGCTTCAGGTCGGCCTTCTGCTCGCTGGAGAGCCCTTCCGTGATGCGCTCGAACCAACTGTCGATGGCGCGTTCATTCACATCCAGATCGGGGATGCGTTCCTCGTACAGCAGTGGCGTCACCGTCCTGTCTTCCACCGCCCGCTGCATGGTGTAGGCATGCACGATGGGGCCGAACTTGTTGGTGGTTTTGTCGTCCTTCAAAAGCGGGGTGCCGGTAAAGGCCACAAAAGCGGCATTGGGTAGCGCCTGCTTCATGCGGATATGGTTCTCGCCGCCCTGGCTGCGGTGGCCCTCGTCGATCAGCACGATGATATCCGGGCTGGTATTCACGCACTCCGGCAGCTTGGTGGCGGTGTTGAACTTCTGGATCAGCGAGAAGATGATCCGCTCGGTGCCCTTGCCGATCTGCTCGGCCAGGCGCTTGCCGGAGGTGGCCATCGCCGTTGCCTTGTCCTTTTTGCCGGCCAGTTCGCCGCCGGAGACGAAAGTTTTGCTGAGCTGGTCTTCGAGATCCACCCTGTCCGTCACCACCACAATCCGGCACTGCTTGAGGCTGTCGTGCAGGATCAGCGCCTTGCTCAGGAACACCATGGTGAACGACTTGCCGGAACCCGTGGTGTGCCAGATCACACCGCCCTCGCGGCCACCGGCAACATTCCTGGTATTGATGCGCTCGATCAGCCGCTTGATGCCGAACACCTGCTGATAACGGGCGACGATCTTGCCCGCTTTTTTGTCGAACAAAGTAAAGAAACGTGTCATTTCCAGCAGGCGGGCAGGGGAGAGGAGGCTGATCAGCATCCGGTCCTGCCCGGTGACGGCAAGTTCACCGCCCGCAATCAAGTTTTGATACCAGGCAAAATCAGCCGCCGGGCGGTGGCTGAACAAGACTGACATCTGGGCATCCGATAGTTTTTTATTTTTGATGGCAGCCATCTCGGCATCCGGTATGTCCCCCTCCCGCCAGGCGGCCCAGAACTTGGCCGGCGTGCCGCAGGTGCCATAACGGCCCTCGTTGCCATTGATGGACAGCAGCAACTGGCTGTAGGCGAACAGCTGGGGGATTTCGTCGGGGAACTGGTTGCGCAGGCTTTGCGAAATGCCTTCGCCGATGGTCGGGCCTTTTTTTGCGTTGCCATCCGGGCGCTTGGCCTCGATCACCACCAGGGGGATACCGTTCACAAAGCAGACGATATCCGGACGGCGCGTGTCCTGAAATGAAGAGCCGATGCCGCCAGAGCGGGTAATGGCGAATTCCTCGGTAAACACAAAGTTGTTGTTGGACGGGTTCTGCCAGTCGATCAGTGCGATGGTCGGGCTGGCCTTCTTGCCATCGACGAACTCGGTGACGGAGATACCGTACAACAGGTGGTTGTAGAGCCGCTCGTTGGCGGTCAGCAGGCCTTCATTGAGAGCAGGGCTGCACACCTCGGCAATCAGGCTGTCTATGGCTTTCTCGGATAGCGGATAGTTTTTGCCGGCAAAGATGAAAGTGCGCTTCTGAAGCTCTGCTCGTAGAATCTGGCGCAGTACCGCCTCAGCCTGTTTGCCGCCACGGGCGGTAAGGGCCTGCTCAGGAGACAGGAACGACCAGCCGAGGTTGGTCAAAAGCGTCAGAGCGGGTAGTTTTGCGCTGTATTCTTCCTGAAATTTTACGAGTTGATACGGCATGGTATTATTCATTTTTTTCTGTATCTTCTTCAGAGATTGTATCTTCATCTCTCGGGACAATCTGTAAGCCTAATTTTTTGTTCAATGCCTCAAAAACTGTTTTGTCGGGGATGTCCTGAGATTCTAAGGCCTCTTTGACGCGTTCTGTAAGAGATTCTAGGGGCGTTTCAGTTTGTTGTAAATCATGTTCTAGCAGCCAGGAGATTCGCTCTTGAGAGTTTCCATCAATCCATGCGTTGATTCTTTTCATATAGTCTTGAGGTGGGATTAAGTGTAGATGTTTCTCAAGCTTAGGTGCTATAGCATGAAATGCAATCTTATTTAGATGGTCAGTATCTGATTTGAAATAGGCTTCTGATATTTTTGGAAGGATAATAGCATCGATATCTACAGCCTTGGAAAGCAAGTCGTCAAAGTTTTTCCATATCCAGTCTTTTGGTTCTATTTCACCTCTCACGGTATCTATCAAAAAATCAGTAAATGCATCAGAGAATTTATGGTTCTTGGTGTTGATACATTTCAATAAATCATTGCATGTGTCGAGATGATTTTTCCACTCCTCGCTGGTTATATTACTAATTTCTGAATTTATAAAGGATCTAGCCTTGTCGTCCCCGTGTCGATTGAAAATTGCGAATACCTTGTGATAGGTGTCAGCTTTCCCTGACATGCTTTCGGCATGCTTTTCGAAAGAGCCATGTTGGCATAATAGTTGTGCGAAATTTTCCGTCTCGTCCTCTTCAAGCCACTTCTGTTCATCTAAATACATTGTTCCTTCGGGTAGTGAGAATAGTTCTGAGTTAAGGTTGATTCTTATAATTTGAATTGCGAGTAGATTTGTATCATCCCGAGACAGTAGCCATAGAATTTCTAATTTATTAAGGTCTTTTAGTGAATTAAATAATTTTTGTGTGGTTTTGTCCTCATGCTTTGATGACCAGAATGTTTTGACCAAGCTACCAATATGAGGGAGCTTCTGTAATTCATCTTCGCAGGCTATTGCGGCCAACATAATAAGTGATCCGTTTTCTTCAATAGGCGATTGAGAGCTTCTTTGCCAGAATGGTTCTTCCGATGCGGATTTTTTGAGTTTGGATGTAGTCTTGCTATTTTGTGTGGTCATCAATTGGAGATATAGGTCGTAGAACGCCTCGCAGTTAATTTCACGGCTGGGTAGGTTGGCCCAGGAGATCATCTTCTCTGCTGCTATGGCCCATTCACTAGATTCGGGGTGGATGTTAAAGGTCTGGCGAAGATATGATATTGCCTTTGTGTTTTGTGTGTTTTGGTCAAAGTTCGCATCAGATACAAGATTTTCAATTGCTCCTTTTGCAGGGAGAACCATTTTGAAATTGAGTGATTGTTCCTTGGCAACACTTAGCCATGCTTTCCAATTCTCGACGTTCAAGCTTGAATAAGGTGAGCGCATGAGTGGGTAGCTTTCTTCATCAAGGAGTAATATTAATTTGTTGAGGCTGGGTAGCTCATCTTTGTTGAGCTTATCTGTTCCTACTTTTTTGATAATGTCTGCTAATTTTATAGAAGTTTTTTGTTTTAACCAATTAAGAAAGTCAGAGGGGCTGGATGATGCTTTAATAATTTCAGACATTGGTTCGGCGTAATCATGCTTATCAAGCTCCCATCTATCAACGGAGTCTTTCCATACTTTTTCAAGCTGCAGTATGTCATGAGTCAGGTGATGAAAATGTCCGGACAGTCCTCTACAAATGGCGCTAGTGAAGGCTATCTTATAGTCATCGGTATGGGTATCAGTTGGCAGCCAAGCTGATTTTTTGGCCTCCCAGACGACCCAAAAAGCTCTGCTGTGTCTTTCAGCCAGCTCTGCCAAGTGTTTGCCGTCAGCATCTCTCAGTGCTGTATGAATTTCAGGGGCTAAGAGTAGCTGCATTCCTTTGTCTTTTGATACGCCAAACAGTAAGCCCGCCAATTCAGATTTGATATCTGATTCAGGTATTCTACTTTGATAACCTTTAGGCAGTCCTTCTTTGAGTAGGTCTACTCGTAGCTCTCTTTCTGAGCTCCTTTGGCGTAGTATTGCAAAAAGACAGATGGCTTCGGCGCTAACCTTGCCGCCCCATGCTAAGCCGAGCATGCCAGCCTGATTGATAGTAAAACGAATTTCCCGAGGTGTGGGTGATTGCTCTAGATTGCTTCCAAAGCGTTGATACGTTTCTGAGATTGCTTTCCGCTGTCTTTCTGGCCAACCACTAAGAGATTTTTCGATGCATACATCTAAGTAGTCAACCCAAGCCGACATTACAGGTTCAGGCACTCCGGCTGTTAGCTGAAAACTTTTTCCAAGAAAAGATGGGGCAAGACCATTTTGATAAATGCCTGAGTTATTGCCTTTCGAATCAGTTTCCCAAATTCTGGAAAGACCGGCTCTATCAAACGGCACTATAAACCAAAGCCGATCTCCCCAAGGGCTGTGCTTATTCGTGGCCGAAGCTCTGTGTTGAAAGAAGGTTTGTAGCGTAGACCAGATATTCTTGGCATGCTCAGGCTCAACACGATCAAGATTGTCAATGACTATTACGGCTCGGTCATATTGTGACTTGTCGGGTTGTCCGAGGGTGTAGTCCAGGATCCTAGCGAAAAACCTCTCAAACTCTATTGATGTTCTTTCGCCATCTTCAGTTATATCCTGTGTGTAATCTTCTCTTGATGTGGATTCAAAAACATCCCATGTGCGCCTTCCTTCTTTTGTGTCACCAAAAAATGCCCACATTAACAAAACTAGAACTGGGGATAGAGAAAGCAGTAGCCCAAACCATACCAGCCAATGTGGGCCATTCCAGAAGCCATTCCAGGGTGTCAGAACTTTTTCATAATCCACTGCGGAGAGCAGTGCAGCACCTACAGGAATGAATAATGCCGATGCCGATAAAAACTTACCCAGCTTTGAAGCTGCTTTCTTGGTCTTTACATCGATGCTTTTTTTTCTTGCGCTAACTTCATATTTTATTTCTGATAGTTCAGGGTCTTTATCATGAGGATCAATTGCCAGGATTAAGCTCTCCAGAAATATCTTTCTGAGGGGATCGCCATCATGGGCCCAAGCATCAAACATAAAAAATAGGGTTCTCTGCCCCGAATCTCTCTCTAATTTGTTTTTGAGTAAGTTGATTACGGTAGATTTTCCAGATCCCCAATTTCCCTCTAATCCTATCGTTAGTCCTTTGCTCGCTTTTTCTATGATTTTGTATAAAGTGTCACTGACTTTTTCGTGAGGTTTATCTTCAAAAAGATCTTCGTCAGAAACTTGTTCATACAAGACGTTAAAGCTGTAGTCTTCTTCGATGTGGCTGTCACTCATGATGGGTTCCTTGTTTTAGTTAATTATTACCCTTAGCTTTCCGGTTAACAACTGCTGCATTAGGGCTTTTTTCTCTTGCTTTAAGGCGTCGAGCTCTTGTTGCAGTGTGGTGATTTCCTGGTCGGAACTGGAAAGCACAGTTGCGATTTTTTGTTGTTCTTCAATTTCAGGTGCTGATATTTTAATTTTGAAGAAGGTTTTAGAGCTTAATCGCTTTGACCCTGTGCCTGACATCTTATCTTCAAGGGAGGAGTAAAAACCTTCCTGGCTCATAAAGTAAAGAAACCAAGAAGAATGACAGTTTCCTGTGAAATCAAATGCAGGCAAGTCTTGCGATGTCTCATAGCCATCTAGGTGAGGAGGTATAATCCCAAAGGCTCCTTTGTGTATATTCTGTTTCCCATAAATAAATTGTCCAGATGACCTGGTGAAGTGAGCAGTTGAGTCGATAGCCTCGGTTCCTCTAAGCTCGCGCTGTTCAATTCCTTTAAGATTTAACCGAACAGTTAGGCGTTTTAAAAGATTACTGTTTGCTGACGGTATTCGGCTTTCAGCCAAAAGAGTGCCAATTTCTATCTTCTTCCATTTTCCTAAAAATCTAGCCCCATTCTTGTCCGGCAGGCGTTTTTTGCCGGTGAGAAGTTGTTGTATCAGGGCTTTTTTCTGCTGCTGGCTGTTGGCGAGCAGCTGTTCGGTGGTGGTGATTGCCTTATCCCAAGTGGATAGGATTTGGGCGATTTTCTTTTGTTCGGAAAGTGGGGGAAGATTAACTAGGGCCTGTTCACACTAATTTTGATATAATTGCCTCATGGAAATTACCTTGCAGCAATTCAAACTTATCGAGCCGTTGTTGCCTGTCCCCCGAGGCAACGTAAAAATCTCCAATTTACAAGTGCT